>JBKDUW010000096.1:0-25928 GCA_046339235.1 Erythrobacteraceae bacterium
GAACAGCCCGTCACCATCCTGATAGGCGCGCTTCACTACCTTCCCGGAAGTGCTTACTCCCGGTTTGGCGTTGCGGACCTTTGTAACAGTCAGCTTGCCCAAGTTTTATTCCCCACATTCATCCCCACATAATATGGCGGATATCGAAGAACGTCAACGGCAGGGTGCGGAATCAAGTCGCAGTTTGCCCAAGGGTTCCAGTGGGTTGGCGGAAGGTCACGGAAGACTGCGGAACCGAGATCGATCCTCAGGTTGCATTCTCACTGGCGCGTTGCGCCAGCGCGTCGAGTGCGGCGAACTTGTAAAGGTCGCCAAGCGTGGGAAAATTGAAGCAGGCCGTGGTCAGGAGATCGACCCCCGCCTCGGCATGCATGCCAACAAGCCCGATATGGGCCAGTTCGGTTGCCTGTTCACCGATGATGTGAACCCCGAGGAGCCGCATGTCGCCTTGCCGGAAGACAAGCTTAAGAAATCCGGTGCGATCGCCCATGATACCCCCACGGGGCAGGTCGGCGTAATAGGCACGCCCCACGATCGTTGCCACACCGTTTTGGCGCAATGCCGCCTCAGTTTCTCCGACCATGCTCGCTTCCGGAATGGAATAGATCCCGGTTGGCAACAGTTTGGGCAAGTTTTCAGCAAAGGGCGCGCCAAACGCGTGCGCGGCGGCCAATCGGCCCTGCTCGATGCCGATCGAGGCCAGAGCGGGCGCGCCAATGACATCCCCCACGGCATAGATGTGCGCTGCGCTGCTCTGGTAAGCGGCATTCACCTTGATCAATCCGCGCTGGCCGAGGGTCACACCCGCTGCTGCAAGCATCAGATCGGCGGTGTTGTTTTGCCGGCCCGAGCACACGAGCAAGGCATCGGCAGTAATTTCCTTGCCCGACGAAAGGACGACGGTGGGAGCATGCTCCCAACCCCTGAAATCATCGCGCGGTCATAAAGCGACACCTCGTAACACTGGGTGTCCATTGACATCGAGGAACGGGAGCAGAGCCTTTCTGCCGTCGATGACGTGGACTTCGGTTCCCAAGGCCGCGAACGTGCAGGCATATTCGCAGCCAATCACACCGGCCCCGACGATGACCACCTTTTCAGGGATAAACCCAAGCTTGAGAACTTCATCGGAATCGCAAACATGCTCATGCTCGAAGGTGAATTCCGGCGGCCGGACGGGGCATGACCCGGTCGCGATCAGAAACTTCTCCGCCGCCAGATCTTGAACGGAATCTGTTCCCGCAATCCTGATGGTGTGGGAATCGATGAAGCTCGCTGCACCTTGGAGCACATGAACCCCTTGGCGCTCCAGCCGTCCTTGCAGGGCCTGGCGTTCGTTGCGCGCCACATCCATCGCGCGCCAGGACAGGGCTTGGAGCATTTCTTCGGGACGGACGGACGGAATCACCCCGATCGAGCGTCGCGACCGCACGCCGGACAAGGTCAGAGCAGCTTCGCGAAGGGTCTTGCTGGGGATGGTGCCGGTGTTGACCACGGCACCGCCGAGATGTTCCAACCTCTCGATCAAGGCGACCCGCTTGCCAAGCCGGGCAGCCTCGACTGCCCCGCTTGCCCCTGCAAGGCCGCCGCCGATGACGATAAGGTCAAATGTGTCAACCATCATGACGTCAGTTTGCGCAGCGCGAATGGAGCGGAACAGCGACCACACCAACTGCGGCAAGTCGTCCGGTCACGACCGATGACCTGACAATGGTCATCAAGGGCTGATAGCCTAGGTGCAGCCGGCGGACATTGCGCCGGTGAGAACCGGCCGGATCACCCAGTCTATCAGCGTTTGCGGCCTAGCCGAGGCGGAAGCCGTCATCGCCTTCATCGGCGCCTCCCTGCCTTCGGATGCCCAAACGCATGGCCGACCAAGCCGCCGGCCATGCGCGTTGAGGTCACTTTCTTGGGCTGACAGGGAACTTCGTGAAGGCGGCAGATACGGCGCTGTCGATTGTTGCACCGATGTTTTCGTAAGCCTTGCTGTCCATCTTCTTGGTGACGACACCTTCCCAGATCAGCCGCTTCGAAACAACATCGGCGACATCGACATTGAGTGTGCCTTCCTTGTACTCGGAGACAGTCGTGCGGTCCTGATAGACCGGGTAGGGGGCGTAGAGCCCTCCGCGGTAGCCGTAATAGCCCACGCCCATGCCGACGCCCATGGTGGGTTCTGAAACGGTGTTGACGCGGACCCGGTCCGCCAAGGCGGCATTGAAATTGACCAACAGCTGCGGTTGCTGGGCGGAATAGACAAAGCCTCGTGCTTCCATCTCCCTGCGGGCGGATGCCATCAGAGCGGTGGAGACCTGTGACTGGTATCCGTTGCGATCGGTGCCGAGCGGCTGGGCAAAGCCGAAGGTCCGATAGCTTGCGAAATTGGCCTGCGGATCGGACATGACCTGCACCGACGGGCCCGTTGCGCACCCAGCCAGCGACACAGCCATCGCGAGCGCAATGAAGATTTTCTTCATGTTTTGCTTTTCTCTACCGGTTGATGGGGGGCGGGCCCGAGGATTGCGGCGGGCTCACGACTTGGTAAGCCTCCTGTCCGCCGCTCTGCACAGGCGTGTAATAGGTCCCGTTGCACAGCAGGTAGACCTGACCGTTCTGGATCTGCTGCTCGCAGTCATCCGAAGGCTTGTCCTGGACGACATCACCAATCACAGCGCTTACGATGGAGACACCCGCCGTAATCGCCGCGGTCTTGCCGACGAATTCGAGGAAGTCGTCGTCATCATCCTCGTAACGATCGTAGTTGTTGTAATTGTTGTTAGGGTAATATCTGCCGTTGTCGTAGTAGCCGTTGCCAGGGTTCCCGTTGACGACCACGACATTGTCAGGACCACGATAGCCCGGCTGGCCGGGACGCGGCTGACGGTTTGCCGTGTTCACATTTCTATCTTTGGTGGACTGGGCGTTACGGTTCTGCGCGCTGCGGTTCTGCGCGTCACGGCTTTGATTCGCATTGGACCGGTTCGCCGAGCCGGACCGGTCGCTGGGAGCCGGCCGGGCGCTTTCGGGGCGCGCAGCAGCGGAGGTATTGGGCTTGGAGCGGTTCACGCTCGGCTTGGCGGCGGCGACCGGACGGCCCTTCTGCGATTGGGCCTGTTGAGCCTGTGCCGCGTCGGCGAAGAAGGATCCCGTGGCACAGGTCGCCCCGGCCAGCAAAAGTCCCATCATCATGTATGTGCGCATTGTCGAATATCCTAATTAATGAGGAAAGATCAGCGCTTGCCCTTGGCGGCAGGCTCACCGGTCAGTTCGGCGGTTCCGAAATCGATCAGCTGATAATCCTTGGGAGCGGCCGTGCTGAAGGTGTCGGCCGCGATATCGGGGGCGGTGTTCCAGGTGAAATGCGCGATGAACTGCGGCAGCGACGGTTCATCATTGGCAGTGATGACTAGCTTCCGCGGCAGCGGCTTGTCGCCCTTGTCGAGCCAGATTTGCCAATCCAGGCCCGTTTGCCGGATGGCATAGTGGGAAACCGCATCGCCTCCGATCATGCTGTCCCCAATGTAACGAGCGGCATACGGCGGCTCGACATCGGACGCTTCCGAACCCCACAGGAACAGCTCGCGCAGGGGCAGTTGGATGCCGAAATCATCTTCGAGACGATTGAACACGTCCACCACTGACCCTGACACCGGGAAGCGCACATATTTGCGCGACTTCGTACCGGCGAACGTCATGAGCTTGCCGTCATACCGCAAAACGCGCTGACCGCTGTCACTGACGAAATCGACGTTCATCTGGTTAGGCATACTGATGGTATATTTCGTGCGCGCCGGAACATGGATTTTCTCGCCATCGGGATAGACCTGTTCGGCCGTGGCGTCGGACTGCACGGTGAAGCGCTGAAGGCTGCGGAGGGTCGCGCCCATCCGGTTGAGCGCGGCCATGGCCTCAGGCTCAACCACGCCAGCCGCTGGTGCTGGCACGGCGGCCGGTGCCGTCGCTTGCGCCGCCATTTGCGTTGGTCCTTCGGCTGCTGCCGCCTGCGCAATGGCAGACGACATAACCAGCGCAAGTGCGGTGATACATCCTCGCTTGATCATCTTAACCCCCTCAAAATTTGGCGCAGTTCCCTGATCTTTCAGGGCTCGCCGGCACCATCGTTTGGATTTGCTCCGTTTGGTCCGGGCGATTGAATATGAATGCTTCCGGGACCTCGGCCTCTCCTCACTTGACGACGTCTAACACAGCGGCATGGGACGAATAGTGCAAATTGCGACAAACATCCGGGGCGAATTCAAAAACGCCGCAGGGTCTTGGTGATCGGCGAAATGCGTCCGTCCGGCCGGGTCGATAACCCGCCGCTGCTGCCTCGGTTGGGGCAATGCCCGTGTGCAGAGAAGCTATCGAGCCCAGACCGAGCTGAAAGAAAGTGCCATGGCTGGCGATATTGCAATAGGGGCCGCGCAGGTTTCCAACGCACACCCTATCCAACGCCCAACCTAAGTGTCGCTGGGTCCCGTCACGGTACCGTCTAAGTGTCGGGAAACTGGAGCGGGCGAAGGGATTCGAACCCTCGACCCCAACCTTGGCAAGGTTGTGCTCTACCCCTGAGCTACGCCCGCTCACTGGCGCTGACAGAAACCTTGAAAGCCGCGGTTCTGTCGGAGAGGCGGGGCGATTAGCAGCGCCCCCCGTCCGCTGCAAGCGTAAAATTCACGCCCACTGCAAGCGCTAAATTGCCATGCCTGCAAGCGCAAAATTGGCGCAGTCAGGGGTTGATTGCTTTGGCCACACAGGCCAGCAGAAGTGCGCGCTTCACATCCGCCGATTATGCCCCACATTGGGGTCACCAAAAAGCAGCACACCGCACAACCACAGGAGCATCCCCTTGGCCAGCATGGGACTGAGCATCGACGAACAAAAAGCGGTCGAACGCTTCCGCACAGCGGTGGTCGAACCCTCGCAGAACAGCCTCGTGATCCTCGATTTCTGGGCCGAGTGGTGCGGGCCGTGCAAGGCGCTCACCCCGGTGCTGGAAAAGATCGCGGGCGAATATGCCGACAAGGGCGTGGTGCTGGCCAAGATCAATGTCGATGAGGAACAATTCATCGCCGCGCAGTTCCAGGTGCGCTCAATCCCGACGGTCTATGCGATGTTTCAGGGCCAGCCGGTCGCCGATCTCACCAATGCCCGCAGCGAATCGCAACTGCGCCAGATCCTCGACCAGCTGCTCACGCAATTGCCGGTGCAGGCCGGAGCGGGTGCGGATGACGGGGCGCCGCAGGTCCCCTCGCCGGAAGAACTCGCGCAGTTCGTGAAGATGGGCGAGGAAGCGCTCGGCGCCGGCGATGCCGCGCGGGCCGCCAGCATCTATGCCCAGATCACCGAATTCGCGCCCGACAACGCGCCTGCCCATGCCGGGCTCGTGCGTGCGCTGGTGCAGCTGGGCGAGACCGAACAGGCCGCGCAGGTGATGGAAGTCATCGACAGCGACCCGCGCCTTGCCGTCGATTCCGCCATAGCCCCGGCCCGCATCGAGCTCGAACTGGCCGGGACCAAGGTCGACGACAGCGAACTTGCTGCCCTGCGCTCGGCTGCCGCGGCGGCGCTCGAGGATATGGACGCGCAGCTCGCCTATGCCGAGGCTGCCTTTGCCGCAGGCGAGCGCGATGCCGCCGCCGACACGCTGCTCGCCATGATCGCGGCGGACCGCGAATGGAACGATGGCGCGGCGCGCACCAAACTGCTCAAGATATTCGAGGCCACCGGCCTTGAGGATGAGTGGGTGGTCGGCGTCCGCCGCCGCCTTTCGCGCGTATTGTTTGGATGAGCCTGAAAAAAGTGACCCGGCGCCTCTCGATCTTCCCGCTGACCGGCGCGGTGCTGTTTCCCGGGATGCAGCTGCCGCTCCACATCTTCGAGCCGCGCTATCGCGCGCTGGTGGGCGATGCGCTGATCCGGGACCGCCAGATCGCGATGATCCAGCCGCAGCGGTCGACCAAGGGCGCGCCGCTCTATCAGGTCGGCTGCGTCGGCAAGATTGGCGAGGTGCAGGCGATGGACGACGGGCGCTACAACCTGATCCTCGAAGGCACCACCCGCTTCCGCCTGGTGCGCGAGCTCGAAGTCTCCACCGCCTTCCGCCAGATCGAAGCCGAGATCTACGAAGAGAACGAGGACGAAACCCTTTCCCACCCCCAGCGCGGAGGGTTCGAGCGCGAGGCGCGCCTCTTCGCCGATGCGCAGGGCTACAGCGTCGACTGGGATTCGGTGGCGCGGCTCGATGATCGCTCGCTGATCAACGGCGTCTCGCAGATCGCGCCGTTCGATCCAGCCAGCAAGCAGGCGCTGCTCGAGGCCGAAAGCCTTACCGACCGCTGCGAGTTGCTGGTGCAACTGATGCAGTTCTACGGCCGCACCGATGGCAGCGAGGAAGTCACGACGCTGCAATAGCGTCGCGGCAAAACCTTTGGCGGATTGCGGGGCGAAGTAGCATGTTCGCTCAATGGCTTACGGCAATCGCTCCCCCGGCTTCGAAGCAGAGATCATCCACTGGGCGCAGCATCCCTACCACATCCGCGTGCCCGCGCTGCTGGCGCTCACATATGTCTGTGTCGGCGTAGTCTATGCCCTCGGCCTGCCGCTCTGGCTCCTGTTCTTTGGCCTTCCGCCCTACCTGCTCGCCACCATTGCCACCAATTACGAGCTGCGCTGGAAAGACCGCTCGGGCTGGTCGGCCCTGCTGATGATCGCAAACGTCAATCTCGGTCCGGCGTGGCTCGGCATCCTTGTGGGAATCGCGGTCAATCAGACGCCGGTCGTGCTCGCGCTGCGCAGTCCCGAACCGCAGGACTAGCGCCGGGTCAGATCCCGAAGCTGCCCTTCAGGCCGTCGATCACATATTGCGCGGCGAGCGCGGCCAGCAGCACGCCGAGCAGGCGGGTGATCACCGCTTCGACCTTGTCGCCCAGCAGGCGGATCAGCGGGCCGGCTGCGACCAGCGAGGCCGCTGTGATCACCAGCACCGCCGCCAGCGCGGCGAGCACCTCGGCCATCTCGGACCAGCCCTGTGCCTCGTTCATCAGCAGCATGATCGCCGCAATCGCGCCCGGCCCGGCGAGCATCGGCATCGCCATCGGGAACACCGAGACGTCCTCGATCTCGGGCGTGGCGGCGATCTTCTCGGCACGGCTTTCGCGGCGCTGGGTGCGCTTTTCGAACACCATGTCGAAGGCGATGCAGAACAGCATCAGCCCGCCCGCGATGCGGAACGAGTTCAATTCGATATGCAGCGCGCCGAGCAGCTCCTGCCCGAACAGCGCGAAGATCAGCAGGATAATCGAGGCGATCATGGTCGCGCGCAAAGCCATGCTGCGCGCCTGCTGTGCGCTCGCGCCCTTGGTCAGCCCGGCATAGATCGGCGCGCAGCCCGGCGGATCGATCACCACGAACAGGGTGATGAAGGCAGACAGGAACAGTTCGGTGAAAATCATGCTTCGGGGTCTTACTCGTCGGCCGTCGGGATCAGGGTCTGCTCGAAGGCGGTGAGCCAGCGGCCCTCGTAGAAATATTCGGCCATCGCATAGCGCGCGCCGTCAGCGCGGTGTTCCCAGCGCCAGCGCAGCGTCCCATCGCGCGAAAGGCGCGCGTCGGCCTTGCCATCCTCGCCCACCGGCATGGCGGGCGGCGGCGGGATCTCGGCACCCCCGCGCGGGCAGGACGCAACCATCCCCAGCACCGCATCGATCGAGGTCACGACGATATCGCCGTCCTCCACCGGCTTGCGCGGCGGGGGTTGCGGGACATCAAGCCCGCCGGCATCGAACACATAGCGGTATTCGCCGTTCTCCTGCCGCTCCCACACCGTCACGAAATTGCCGACCTGGCCCTCAGGTGTGGTGAGCCGCCCCTGGCTCACGGCCAGTGCGCCATCACAGCTGATCACGACCGCGCGCGGTTCCCACTGCGTCGCCGCAGGCGGATCGGCCTGGGTGGCGAGCCACGGCTCGATCGCGACTGGCCCGTCGCCGCCGTGGAGCAAGGCTCCGGGGGCGGCGAACATCTTGAAGGCGGTCCACTGCCCCTGCTCGCGCGCGGCGCGGGCAAAGGCGATTTCGGCGGCAACGATGGTGCTCGGCTGCGCAGCACCCGGCGCGGTCGCCAGCGCGCGATTGATCAC
Organism: Erythrobacteraceae bacterium; assembly: GCA_046339235.1. Classification (GTDB taxonomy): domain Bacteria; phylum Pseudomonadota; class Alphaproteobacteria; order Sphingomonadales; family Sphingomonadaceae; genus Erythrobacter. The sequence goes on from JBKDUW010000096.1 coordinate 8,141, forward strand.
CGCAGGCGGCGGGCCCTTGGGGCGCGGGCTGGCGCAGCCGCTGACGACAGTCGCCAAGGCCGCTACGGCAAGGATGCGACGGCCGAGCCTCACAAGCCCTCCGGTGCGGGCATTCCGGCATGGGCATGGGCGGCGACCAGCGTGTTCCGGAGCAGCGCCGCGATGGTCATCGGCCCGACCCCGCCCGGCACCGGCGTGATCGCTCCCGCGACGCCCAGCGCCTCGGCAAAGGCGACATCGCCGACCAGCTTGCCCTTGGCCGCGCCCTCTGCAGGCGGCAGGCGGTTGATGCCGACGTCGATCACCGTCGCGCCGGGCTTGATCCAGTCCGCCCGCACCATCTCGGGGCGGCCGACAGCGGCGACCACGATATCGGCGCGGCGCACCACCTCCGCGAGGTTCTTCGTGCGGCTATGCGCGATGGTGACGGTGGCATTGGCATCGGTGAGCAACTGCGCCATCGGCTTGCCGACGATGTTCGAGCGCCCGATAACCACCGCATCGAGCCCCGAAAGGTCGCCCAGCCGGTCTTTCAGCAGCATGATGCAGCCCAGCGGCGTGCAGGGCACAAAGCCGGTCTGGCCGACGCTCAGCCGCCCTGCATTGATCACATGGAACCCGTCGACATCCTTGTCGGGATTGATCGCGGCGATGATCGCCTGTTCGTCGAGCTGGCCCGGGAGCGGCAGCTGGACGAGGATCCCGTCAACCGCCGCGTCCTGATTGAGCCGCTCGACCAGCGAGAGCAGCGCCGCCTCGCTGGTATCAGCCGGCAGGCGGTGTTCGAAGCTGGCGATGCCCGCCGCCTCGCAGGCCTTGCCCTTGGCGCCGACATAGACCTGGCTCGCCGCATCCTCGCCGACCAACACCACAGCGAGGCCCGGACGCCGGCCGGCATGATGCGCAAACGCCGCCGCGCCCGCTCCGACCCGCGCGCGAAAGCCCTCGGCAAAAGCTTTGCCGTCGATGAGCGCTGCTTGCGCCATTAGTAAGCGCCCGCCACCCCGATCAGCACCCGGGTGAGGATCTGCAAGCCGAGGATCAGCACCAGCGGCGAGAAATCGATCGCGCCGGTATTGGGCATAATGTTGCGGATAGGCCGGAGCACCGGTTCGAGCAGGCGATTGATCGAATCATACACCTGCCGCAGGAATTCGTTGCTCGGGCTCACGACGTTGAAGGCGAACAATAGTCCGATCACGAATTGCACGATGATCAGCATCACCAGTACATTGGTGAGCATCACCAGAATATCGACGAGTACAGCCAGTCCTTGCATTGCGATCCATATCCTGTGCCGGGCCAGCGCACCGCGCTGCCCTTGTGAGGTCCCTTAAGAGCGTATTAGCCTGTTAATACGCCTCGCGCCAGATTTGTGTTCCGGCAAAAACGCCTCATGCGCGCACCAGCGTGCCCGCGCCGCGTGCGGTGAAGAATTCGAGCAGCATCGCGTGCCCCACCCGCCCGTCGAGCACCACGGCAGCCTCGCATCCGGCCTGCACCGCAGCCACGCAGGTTTCGAGCTTGGGCACCATCCCGCCGCGTACCACGCCGTCTTCGCGCAAGCGGGCGATATCGGCGGGGGTGAGATCGGTGAGGAGTTCGCCATTGGCGTCGAGCACGCCGGCCACATCGGTCAGCAGGAACAACCGCGCCGCACCCAGCGCCGCCGCAATCGCGCCGGCCATGGTGTCGGCATTGATGTTGTAGGTCGCCCCGTCCGCTCCCGGAGCGATGGGCGCGATCACCGGGATCATCCCGGCGGCGACCATCGTGTCGATAACAGAGGTATCGACTTCTGCCGGCTCGCCGACAAAGCCGAGATCGACCACCTGTTCGATCTGGCTGTCAGGATCGCGCGTGGTGCGGCTGACTTTGCGCGCGGTCACCAGCCCGCCATCCTTGCCCGAAATGCCGATCGCCTTGCCGCCCGCGGCGGCGATCCAGCCGACCAGCTCCTTGTTGATCGCGCCCGACAGCACCATTTCGGCGATCTTGGCGGTGGCCTCGTCGGTGACGCGCAAGCCATCCACGAAGGTGCTCTCCACCCCTAGCCGGCTAAGCATCTGGCCGATCTGCGGGCCGCCGCCATGCACCACCACTTGATTGATACCGACCGCCTTCAGCAGCACGATATCCTCGGCAAAGTCGCGCGCGGCGGCCGGATCGCCCATTGCATGGCCGCCATATTTCACCACGAAGGTGCGCCCGGCATAGCGCTGGAAATAGGGCAGCGCCTCGATCAGCACTTCCGCTTTGAAGAGATCGGGCATGGGATCTGCTCCGGTGCCGGGTGTCGGTTCAGTCACAGGCGTCTCTTGTCCTCAGCCACGCGGCCAAACGCCGCTGCCGCGCCCCTAGCGGCTTCATCGCCCAGTGCAAGGCGGCTTGGCATGGCGATTCGGCCAAGATTAGCGTTTTAGTGGTTTAATGTTATCCTGCGGGCGAAGGAGGCGAGCATGGCCGACGACAAGACCGAGACCACCCCCGATGATGCCGGGCGCCGGAAGGAAGACCGGCGGCAAACGCAGGAGCCCTTCGAGGGGCCGGACCGGCGCAAGAGCGACCGCCGCACGGGCGATGATCGCCGCCGCAATCCACGCATCTAGGCCTCACAGCTAGGCCGCGCAGTTAGGCTGCGCAGCAAAACCGCATCCGCGGCCGAGGGGTTGGGGACGGCGCATCGCCCGATACGCCGCCCGCACAAGCCGGTTCAGACGAGCGCGATGCCCGGCTGTTGCTGATCGATCAGCGCCGCGATCTCGTCGAGCAGATGCAGTCGCTCGCGCTTCAAGGCTTCAAGCCGCTCGTCGCTCGCCGCTTCGATCTCGGCGGCGATGCGGTGGATTTCGCGGTTCACCACATGATGCCGCTCGGCCAACTGCACAAAGTGCGGATTGGTGAGCTTCAACTGGTGCAGCACCTCGGTATCGTTCGGAAATTCGTCGTGCACCTCATGGGGGGTGTGTGCGGACATGATTGTCTCCTTTGGTTTGTAAAGCCAGTCTAGGGCCGCGCCCGCCACCCGTAATTGATCGCTATCAAATTGCCCGCTCAGCCCGGATCGAGCGCAGCGGCAAGCGACGCGAAATCCGCGTGGCCGGTGACCGGCGCCACCTTCTCGGCCCAGAGAGCGTCGATCTGCGCCGCGACCGCCGCCGGCAAGGCACCGACATTGCTGGCGACCGCCTGCACTTTGGTCGAATCGCTCGCCGCCGGTACCCCGATCCGCGCCTCCATCGCGGCGCAGATCATGGCATCGTCGAAGCGGTCGTCATGCGCGGACATGAAGTCGCGGGTGGTCATGTGCTCGACCAGCGCCACCTGTTCATCGGTGAGCGCAAGGCCGAGGAAGTCCGCCAGCCGCCGGATCATCGCGCTCCGGTTCTTCGCCGCCCAGCGGTAGCTGGCGAGCAAGGTGTCGGGTTCGCCCCTGCGGGCATACCAGCTCAGAAGGTGAGTGACATAGTCGCACCCGCCTGGCCCGCCGCCGAGCCACAGCGGGAAGAAGTCCTCCATCGCGATCGCCCCGCGCTCGATGTGCCAGCCGTCGAAGAAGCGGTAGAGCGAGACATAGGTCTCGTGCGGATCGCGCAGGGTGACGACATAGCGCGCGCCTGCCGGCAGCCGCTCGTATTCACGGTGTGACTTCAAGCCGCGAGGCGCCGCGCGGTGGGCCACGTTCATGTCGAACTCGGTGATCAGCGCGGTGTCCTCCCAAGGGGTCATGCGGCTGATATCGTCGAAGTCCATGTCGCCTGCGCCGGTCGCGGCTACCATGCGGATCTGGTGGAACATCTGCTGCATCAGCGTGGTGCCGCTCTTGGCCCAGGAGGTGATGTAGACGTCCCCCGGCAGCGGTTCGAGCGGGCGGTAGTTCTGCTGCGGCGCGCTAGCATGCAGCGCTCCCATGTTGAGCGCCGCCTCCTCAAGGCTGCGCGCCCGGCGATTGAGTGGCCCCGGCATGATGTGTCTCCCCCAGTGCGCGCCTGCGTTCCTGTTCCCCACGGAGGAGTGTGCCACAGGCAGAAGGTGGGGGGAAGGCGCGTTCCCGATCCTGCGGCGGGTTGATTTCGGCGAGCCCCGGTGCAGAATCGCGGCATGGGCGAAATTCTTCCCTTCCGCCGGCCACGCCAGGCGCGCGTGCCGCCCGCCACCTTCCGCCGGCCGCAGCGGCGGAGGGGGGCGCGACGCGTTCTCGCCGTGCTGGCTGTGCTGGCGCTTGCAGCCTTCGCGGTTTGGCTGACGCGCCCGGGCGCGGGGGCGGCGATCCCGGCTGCAGCCGGGCCCGACGACCGCGAAGCGGCCCGCTTTGCGCCGTGCGGAGGGCCGGTTCAGGGCACCTGTGTCATCGACGGCGACACGATCATCTATCGCGGCGAGCGGATCCGCCTCGCCGATCTCGACGCCCCCGAGATCCGCGAACCCGCCTGCGCAGAGGAGGCGGCGCTGGGTGAGCAGGCGAAGCTGCGGCTCGCCGCGCTGCTGAATGCCGGACCGTTCCGGATCGAACCCAACCCGAGCGGCCGCGCCGTCGACAACTACGGCCGCAGCCTCAGGCTGGTGACCCGCGGCAGCCAGAGCCTCGGCGCGGTGCTCATTGCCGAGGGGCTTGCGGGGGGCGGCGGCTGGGAGAAGCGCGACTGGTGCTGGAGCGGAGTTCTCGGGCTGTTGGGCGCTGGTTGATGAAAGCCGTGCCGGCCCTCGGGGCGCGGGGCGGAGCGCTGGGGCAGGCCGCGACTGGCTTGGTGTTAGGTATTCAGCAGCAAGGCCAGCTCTTCACCAAACCAGATATAGGCGAAAAGCGCCGCCACGCCGAGGAATTGCAAGGCGGCGATGGCGTGGAGGTTGCTGGAGAAGGGCTGCTTGCGTGTCTTGTGCCGGAACATCGCCCGGCCAGCACAGGCGTCCAGCGTGCCGCAGAAGAAAGCGAGCTGCAAAAGTGTTCCTTCAGAAATCCGCCAAGCCCCTTGCTCGGCCCGCGCCTTGTCGATCCCGAAGGCGGCAAAGGCGAGGAAGTTCATCGCGATGATGGCTTGCGATATTGGCGGGGGGTAAGCAGCGCCTTGGCCGCGGCGATGGCGTCCGGGTCGACGAGATGTGCGAGCGATTCCATGGCGCTAGACTAGCGTGGGCGGGGTTGCCGAAGGGCTGAATGGGTGCGCGCCTTGCCCACCCCTAACCCCTCCCGCATTCGGGAGGGGGTTTAAGAGCGCTGATGAGCCTTCGCAATCGCGCCGAAAGTTAGGTAGCCCCGCCCTACTCCGCAGCCTCAACCCCAAACAGCCCGGCCTCGGGCACTTCAACGGTGTCCTCGTTCACAGCCTTGGCCTTCTGGCGCTTGTCGAAGCTCGACCACACGGTGTTCCAATCGCCGGTCGTGGCGCCCTTCGAATACTCGGTGGCGCGGGTTTCGAAGAAGTTGGCGTGCTCGACGCCGTTGAGCAGCGGGGCGAGCCAGGGGAGCGGGTGCTCCTCGATCATGTAGATCTCCTGCAGGCCGAGCTGCTTCAGGCGCCAGTCGGCGATGTAGCGGATGTAGCGCTTGATCTCCTTGGCGCTCATGCCGTTGATCGGGCCCATCTCGAAGGCGAGATCGATGAAGTTGTCCTCCAGCCGCACGGTCTTCTGGCAAATGTCGATCAGGTCTTCCTTGACCGACTTGGTGAGGCACTGGCGTTCCTCGCAGAAGGTGTGGAACAGCTTGATGATGCCTTCGCAGTGGAGGCTCTCGTCGCGCACCGACCAGCTGACGATCTGACCCATGCACTTCATCTTGTTGAAGCGCGGGAAGTTCATCAGCATCGCGAAGCTGGCGAACAGCTGGAGCCCCTCGGTGAAGCCGCCGAACACGGCGAGCGTGCGGGCGATATCCTCGTCGCTGTCGACGCCGAAGGTCTGGAGGAAGTCGTGCTTGTCCTTCATTTCCTCGTATTCGAGGAAAGCGGAGTATTCGCTCTCGGGCATGCCGATGGTGTCGAGCAGGTGCGAATAGGCCGCGATGTGCACCGTCTCCATGTTGGAGAAGGCGGCGAGCATCATTTTCACTTCGGTGGGCTTGAACACCCGGCCGTAGTTTTCGTGATAGCAGTTCTGCACCTCGACATCGGCCTGGGTGAAGAATCGGAAGATCTGGGTGAGCAGGTTGCGCTCGTTCTCGGAGATCTTCTGCGCCCAGTCGCGGCAATCCTCGCCGAGCGGCACTTCCTCGGGCATCCAGTGGATCTGCTGCTGGCGCTTCCAGAAATCATAGGCCCAGGGGTACTGGAATGGCTTGTAGGTGGAGCGGGCTTCGAGCAGCGACAGCGGCGGATTCCTTCAATTGGATGTCTTCATGGGCCAATATAGGCGGATTCAGTTAAGTTGCGAGCGGCCCGGCGGATTCACCGGCCATCCGCGAAATTCTCAAGGCGCGTAGGCGATCAGCACGTAGAGGCAGAAAGGCGCGAACATCGAGACCATCGCGATGTGGATCATCGCGGCATTGCGGGCATGGCCTTCGCGCTCACGGCGCAGTTCGCGGATCGCGCTGACAGCGAACGCAGCACAGATCACGAGGCCAAATATCCCCATTCCGAACGGCAAATTCATCACTTCCCCCTTCTGTCTCGCCCCGTTTGTGGCCGGGGCGGGCCTTCATCAGATCATCCGCCGCACCGGCATCACACTGCTGGCTTCCTCGTAGGCTGTCTGCGCGCCGCGCCAGTCGGCCGCGGCGAGCAGCTGGAACACCCGGGCAGGGAGCGGACGGGCAAACTCGATCCCGACCCGCGAACCCTGCCGCCACGCCACCGCAGCCATGTGCGGCCCGGTGCCGGCGATGTAGAGCCGGACGAATTCGCCCAGCCGGAGCCGCCCGCGGGGATCATCGAGCCGGCAGCCGCCTTCCGACAGGTCTGCCAGCACCATGTCCCATTGCATTCCGCGCGAGGTCCGGCACGAACCGGTCGCGTCGGTGGGAATGCGCAGGGAACCGCGGGTGCGCATCGACCTACTCTCGCCCTCACTGGCAGCTCAGGCATTCCTCGTAATCGGTCTGATCGCCCGCATTCAGCTCGATCTTGGGCGCTTCCGAGGTGTTGTCCACCTCCACCCCGCCGACGAAACCGGCGCGCTGCACCGACTTGGAGCGCAGGTAATAGAGCGACTTGATGCCCTTTTCCCACGCCTGGTAATGCAGCATCATCAGATCCCACTTGTCGACATCGGCCGGGATGAACAGGTTCAGCGACTGCGCCTGATCGATGAACGGCGTGCGGTCAGCCGCGAATTCGAGCAGCCAGCGCTGGTCGATCTCGAAGCTGGTCTTGAACACGCCCTTTTCCTCAGCCGTGAGGAAATCGAGGTGCTGCACCGACCCACCGCGCTCGAGGATCGAGTTCCAGACATTGGTCGAATTCTTGGACTTCTTGTCGAGCAGCTTTTCCAGATAGGGGTTCTTGACGATGAAGCTGCCTGAGAGGGTCTTGTGGGTGTAGATGTTGGCCGGGATCGGCTCGATGCAGGCCGACGTGCCGCCGCAGATGATCGAGATCGACGCGGTCGGTGCGATCGCCATCTTGCAGCTGAACCGCTCCATCGCGCCCATATCGGCCGCATCGGGGCAAGGGCCCCGCTCCTGCGCGAGCAGCATCGAGGCTTCGCAGGCCTTGGCGTGGATGTGCTTGAACATCTTGAGGTTCAGCGCCTTGGCCATCGCGCTCTCGAACCCGACGCCCTTCATCTGGAGATAGGAGTGGAAGCCCATCACCCCGAGCCCGACCGAACGCTCGCGCGAGGCCGAATACTTGGCGCGGGCCATCTCGTCGGGCGCGCGGTCGATATAGTCCTGCAGCACGTTGTCGAGGAAGCGCATGACGTCCTCGATGAACTGCTTGTCGCCGTTCCACGCTTCCCACATTTCGAGGTTGAGCGAGGACAGGCAGCACACCGCGGTGCGATCATTGCCCAGGTGGTCAATGCCGGTCGGCAGGGTGATTTCCGAGCACAGGTTCGAGGTCGAGACCTTGAGCCCGAGATCGCGGTGATGCTTGGGCATCATGCGGTTCACAGTGTCGGAGAAGACGATATAGGGCTCGCCGGTCGCCAGCCGGGTCTCGACCAGCTTCTGGAACAGCGCGCGCGCATCCACGGTGGCGCGCACCGAGCCGTCCTTGGGGCTTTTAAGCTGGAATTCGGCGCCTTCGCGCACGGCTTCCATGAAATCATCGGTCAGCAGCACGCCGTGGTGCAGGTTCAGCGCCTTGCGGTTGAAGTCGCCGCTCGGCTTGCGGATTTCGAGGAACTCCTCGATTTCCGGGTGGCTGACATCGAGATAGCACGCCGCCGACCCGCGCCGCAGCGAGCCCTGGCTGATCGCCAGCGTCAGGCTGTCCATCACGCGGACAAAGGGAATGATCCCGCTGGTCTTGCCGTTGAGGCCAACCGGCTCGCCGATGCCGCGGACATTGCCCCAATAGGTGCCGATCCCGCCGCCCTTGGAGGCCAGCCAGACATTCTCGTTCCAGGTGCCGACAATGCCTTCGAGGCTGTCCGACACCGAATTGAGGTAGCACGAGATCGGCAAGCCGCGATTGGTGCCGCCGTTCGACAGCACCGGGGTGGCTTGCATGAACCACAGGTTCGAGATGTAATCATACAGACGCTGGGCATGCGCCTCGTCATCAGCATAGGCATCCGCCACGCGGGCGAACAGATCCTGATAGTTTTCGCCGGGCAGCAGATAGCGATCGGTCAGGGTTTCCTTGCCGAATTCGGTGAGATTGGCATCGCGCGCGTTGTCGGTGGTAATGGTGAAGCGCCGGTCGTTGACCTTCTTGCTATCGGCCGCGTCGGCCTTGGCAGCTTCGGCCATGGCGCTGCCCATCGCATTGGCAAGCACCTCGCCAGCCTTGGCGGCGATCAGCGCGTCTGACCCTGCATCGGTCTTTGTCATGGTCACGGCCTTTTCATCCTTTGCCGGCGCTGCTGCGCCCGCGCCCACTTCATTCAGCACGTCATTGGCCCCTGCGTCACTCGTCACGCCGTCGCTTGCCTTGAAATCCATCGCTTGCCCCACTTGTGTCCCCCGAATCACACCCCGGCACAAGGCCCGCGTTCTGATTCTGTTCTATACAAGACGATCCACAGACTGGCCAACAGGATGTCCCCAAGGGGGTCCACAAGCACGCCTGATCGTCGCCTCCCGGCCCGCCTCGAAGCCCCCCGCGTGCCGGCGACTCCTTCCCATAGGCCCCCGTTGCGAGGAGCAGGAAAATCACCAAGGCTTGGGGGTCCGATTTGCGCCGAACCACTAGATGATGAATCAGCGCGGGAGTCCCGTCAACGGGGTATTAAGCACCCGGTTACCATATTTGGGGTCTGGCGGAGTGTGACAGACCCGCGACGCGTGGACCAAGCTTGAGTCGCGGACCCCGCAAGCCCCAATTTGAATCTGTGAACAAAAATATGGTGATTGAATCATTCGAATCCAGCCGTGAATCTTTTGCACGGAAGAGCGCATGATTATTGCGTGACGAGTGCGTCAGCGGTTGCCCAGGAACCTCCCGGGCAGCCGCCGGAGCCGGTCACTTGGCCGCGTTGCGGGCCTCGTCAGCGATCACATAAAGATAATCGACATAGGCCATCGTCACCTTATCAAGGCCGAACACCTTGGGATCGCTGCTTTCGATCAGGAACCATTCGTTGGGCGCATGCGCCCCGCCGCCGCGGCCAAGGCCGAACTGGGTGGCGGGCAGGCCCAGCGGCGGGCCGTTGAACACCACGCCCGGCCAGCTGCCGGCATTGCGCGGGCGAATCGAATAGGGAATCCCCAGCTTCTCGAACAAGCGCTTCTGGGCCTGCACCAGCAGGCTGCTTTCCTCGGTCTCGTTGGGGCCATAGCCGCCCGAGACGATCACCTCGACATCATCGAAACCGCGGGCGGCCAGATGCGCCCTCAATTTGCTGACCGCCTCGTCCTTGGTCATCGCCGGGACCAGCCGGAATTCGAGCTTGGCCTCGGCGCGGCCCGGCAGCACGGTCTTGCCGCCCGGGCCGGTATAGCCCGACACCAGACCCTGGATGTTGACGGTGGGCTGCGAATAGAACCGTTCGAGGCTGGTGATGTAATCCTCGTTCCCGATCCACTGGCCGACGCCGAGCTGGGCCTTTTCGGCGCTTTCCGGATTCAGCGCCGCGCTTTCGGCCACCAGCTGCTTCTGGCGCGCGGTGAGCGGGCGGACATTGTCGAACCAGCCGTCGATCGTCGGCGTATGGCCATCATCGGCGACCAGCGTATCGAGCATCTTGACCAGCCGCCAGGCGGGGCTTTCGATCCGTGCGTGGTTGGAGGAGTGAATGTCGGTCTTGGGATATTTATCGGACGTTTCGCCGCCGACGATCAGCTGGAACTCGACCGCGCCCTTGGCCCCCAGCGTGATATTGGCGCTGCCGTCCTTGCTCTGGAGCGCGGACGGGATGAACACGCCGACGCTTTTGGCCAGCGCAGCGCGCACTTCGGGCACGGCGACGACCTGCGCGAAATTGGTCGAGGCAACCTCTTCCTCGCCTTCTGCCACCAGCACGAGATTGACCGGCAGCTTGCGGCCGCTGGCCTGGATCGCCTTGATCGCAGCAAGGAGCGCCATCTCCGGCCCCTTCTGGTTGACCGCCCCGCGCCCGACCAGCGCGGTGCCTTCGCCCGGGCGCTCAGCCAACCGCCCTTCGAGCGGGGGCGAGGTCCATTCGGCCGGTTCGAACTGCTTCACATCATACATGAAGTAGATGCCGAGCGTGGTCGGCGCGCCGGCATCGAGCGTGGCGAACACGCCGGGCACGCCGTCGGTGGGAATGACCTTGGCCTGCTGGAACCCAGCATCGAGCGCGAGCTGGCGCATATATTCCGCGCCTTCGGGCGTGCCGCGCTTTTCGGCCGCGATGGTGGGCAGCGCGATCCAGTCGCGCAGCGCCTTGATCGTGGCGTCATGCTGCTGTTCGACCGTGGCGGCGATCTGCTCACGATTCGGAGTCTCGGCGTTGGCGGGCATGGCAGTGAAGGCCAGCAGCGCGGCTGCGCTCAGGCCATAGAAACGCGGGTTCATCAATCCACTCCCCTTTTGCAAAACTACCGCGAGGCTAACAGCCGCCTATGGTTTGGCAAAGGGTTTCGGCCCGGCTCACCGCCCGCGTGCGTGACAGACAATCTCGCTGGCGACCCGCGGGACCAGCGGCACCGGGATGTCGTGGCCCCAGCCGGGGATCGTCACCAGCCGTGCGCCCGCAATATGCTGCGCGGTGTCCTCGCCCGCCTTCAGCTTGACCAGCGGATCATCCTCGCCGTGCAGCACCAGCGTCGGCACGCGCACCTGCGCAAGCCGCGCGCGGCGGCAGCCATCGTCGATGATGGCGGCCAATTGGCGCGGCGGGCCGGCGGGATAGACCGAGCGGCGGACATTATGAAGCACCTTCTCGCGCTGCACTTCCGGATCGAAGGGAAAGCCCGGGCTGCCGATATTCTTTGCGATGTTGAGCCCGTGGGCGACGAGGCTCTCCTCTTCCATGCTTGTGATCGGGGCGATCAGCGCATTTATCGCGTGCTTTTCGGCCTGCGGGAGTTTGGGATTGCCGGTAGTCGACATGATCGAGGTCATCGACAGCAGCCGGTCGGGGTAGTGCACCGCCATCAGCTGGACGATCATCCCGCCCATCGACGCGCCCACGACATGCGCGGCCTTGATGCCGAGCGCATCGAGCACGCCGATCCCGTCATCGGCCATATCGCTAAGGGTGTAAGGCACCTTCGCCGGAAAGCCGATCTTCTTGCGCAGCACCTGCACGGGGAGCGAGGGGGCGCGCGCCCCTTCCATCTTCTGGCTGAGGCCGATGTCGCGGTTGTCGTAGCGGATCACGCGGTAGCCCTCACCCGCCAGCGCCGCGACCAGCTCGTCGGGCCACAGCGTCATCTGCGCGCCGAGGCCCATCACCAGCAGGATCACCTCGGCGTCAGGGTTGCCTCCCTGTGCGGCGGTGTCCTCGTAGAAGATTTCGATACCGGTATTGGGCGTGGTGATGGTGGGCATTGGGTGCGCTCGTCCTCTCTCGCGCCCCGGACGGCTATTTCCATTCGGGGCCGGAAATATCGAAGCCGCGCTGCGCCAATTGGTCAAGCACCCCGCCGGATTCCGCCAACACTCTTAGCGGCACCACCGCGAGCGTGACGCCCTTGGCGCTGCTGGCTTCGGCGATCTGGTCGACCCAGATGGTGCGCAATTCGCTGCCCAAGGTCTCGTCCGCCCACGGCCAGCACCGGCCGAGCGCGGTTTCGAGCGGGTTGGCCATCACCGCCGGAATATCATAGCGCCGCCAGTCCGCGCCGCGCTGTTCGACGATGTCGGGGCCGACTTCGACCGCGTCCATCGCCGCGGCGAGGCAGGGGATGTGGGCGGCAGGCGGGGCTTCGGCGAGGTTGTCGATGAAATCCTCGCCGCGCAAAGTGGCAGCGCGGGTGATCGGGACAGTGGCCTTCTCGGCGGCGTCCTTCACCACGTCCGAGGCGTCATCGGCGGTGTCGCGGTTGAAGCGCAGTTCCTTGCGGAGCAGCTGGAACGAGGTGATAAGGAAGCTCTGGCGGCTGTAATCCTCCTCCTGCGCGGTTCCGAGTTTCTCCAGCCGCGTCCATTGCGCAGCATCGAGATAGTCCCTGGCGACGCTGTCATCGGGCAGTTTGGTGAACTTGCCGCCGCTGAACATGATGCGGAAGACATCGCCGGGAGAAATCTTGGGCCGCGCGCCAAGGATGACGCGGCTCGCCTGCGCGGTCGCGTCCTTCAGGCGATCGGGCTGCCACGGGGTGGTCTTGGGGATCGCGCGGATCTCGCCGACGAGGATGATCGTGCCCTTGGGGGTGTCGATGGTCCACATCGGCGCGCCCGAGCGCTGGGCGGTGACGACGATGGAGCTTTCGGTAGGGGCGGGGTCCTGAGCGGTTGCCGCCACCGGAATCAGCGCCGCAAGGCAAAGAAAACTCAGAAGTCTTGTCATCGGTGCGCTCTTTCAGGATGGGCCTACGCATCGTTATGCCGCGCCAGATGAACCGCAACCGAACCTGTCTGTTCCCCCAGTCAAGGGCGGTTAAGGCAACAGCACCGTATCCTTGGGCTCATCCGCCAGCTCGGGATAATCGAGCGTGTAGTGCAGCCCGCGGCTTTCCTTGCGGGCGAGTGCGCTCCGCACAATCAGTTCGGCCGATTGCAGCAGGTTGCGTAGCTCGATCAGGTCGGTCGTCACCCGGAACTGGCCGTAGTAATCCTCGATCTCGCGGGTCAGTAGGTCGATGCGGCTCGCGGCGCGCTCCAGCCGCTTGGTGGTGCGCACGATGCCGACATAGTTCCACATGAAGCGGCGGATTTCGGTCCAGTTCTGCTTGATGACGACTTCCTCGTCGGAGTCGGTCACGCGGCTTTCGTCCCATGGCAGAATCGCGGGGACGTCCTCGAGGCTGTCCCAGCGCGCGAGGATGTCCTGCGCCGCCGCCTCGCCGAACACGAAGCATTCGAGTAGGGAGTTGGACGCCAGCCGGTTCGCGCCGTGGAGCCCGCTCTCGGTGCATTCGCCCGCCGCCCACAGGCCGGGGATGTCGGTGCGCGCGTCCAAGTCCACCACCACGCCGCCGCAGGTGTAATGCTGCGCCGGGACGACCGGGATCGGATGGGTCGTCATGTCGATCCCGAGGCCCATCAGCTTCTCGTAGATCATCGGGAAATGCCCGCGCACGAAGTCGGCGGGCTGGTGGCTGATGTCGAGATGGACGTAATCCAAGCCGAAGCGCTTGATCTCGGCGTCGATCGCACGCGCGACCACATCGCGCGGGGCGAGCTCCATGCGTTCGGGATCGTAGAAGGTCATGAAGCGCTTGCCGGTGCGCGGGTTGATCAGCCGCCCGCCCTCGCCGCGCACCGCCTCGGTGATCAGGAAGTTCTTGACGTCGAGGTGGTAGAGGCAGGTCGGGTGGAACTGCATCATCTCCATGTTGGAGACCCGTGCGCCCGCCCGCCAGGCCATCGCGATCCCGTCGCCGGTCGCGCCGCGCGGAGCGGTCGAGAACTGGTAGACACGCCCCGCACCGCCAGTGGCAAGGATCGTGGCGCGCGCGACATGGCGCTCGACATGGCCGGTCGCTTCATCGAGCGCATAGACGCCCCAGACGCGGCCCGCAGCGGAAAAATGCTCGCGGTGGCGATCGGTGATAAGATCGATGCAGGTGCGGCCCGGCAGCAGGGTGATGTTGGGATGGGCCTCGGCCGCGTTGACCAGCGCCTGTTGCACCGCCCACCCGGTGGCATCATCGACATGCACGATGCGGCGGTGCGAATGTCCGCCCTCGCGCGTCAGATGGAGCGAATCGGCGTCGCGGTTGAACGGCACGCCCAGTTCGCACAGGCGGTCGATCGAGCGCGGCGCGCGTTCGATCACGAATTCGACCGTCGCGAGATCGTTGAGCCCTGCGCCGGCAACCATCGTGTCGCGCACGTGATTTTCGAAAGTATCGCCCGTATCAAGCACGGCGGCGATCCCGCCCTGCGCCCAGGCGGTCGATCCGTCGGTGAGCGAGCCCTTGGCCAGCACCAGCACCCGCCGGGTCTCCGCGATCGCGAGCGCCGCTGTCAGCCCGGCCGCGCCCGAGCCGATGATTACAACGTCATGCGCCGGGCCGTTTGCATCCTGCGTCGCCATTTCCGCGCCATGGCGTGCAATTCGCGCGGCGGCAAGCGGATGCTTTGTCACACCCGTTTAAGGAACCCACCGTATGGCTAGACAAGGGAGTATAAAGGACGATCGCCTCGAGCGTGACGATCTGTACACGCCCCGACAGAACCCTTTTTCAATGAGGACGCCCAACTCCATGTCCTTTACGACTTTCATCGGCTGTTCGATGGACCGGCACGCGCCCCTGCGGCGCGACGTCAAATGGAACGGTCTGCAATATGTCGGCCATTGCCGCCATTGCCACGAATCGATCGCGCGGGTCGCCCACCACAAGAGGCGCAAGCGCGAAGAG
The DNA here is from genome assembly GCA_046339235.1 of Erythrobacteraceae bacterium. Taxonomy (GTDB): domain Bacteria; phylum Pseudomonadota; class Alphaproteobacteria; order Sphingomonadales; family Sphingomonadaceae; genus Erythrobacter. The sequence continues at coordinate 23,178 of JBKDUW010000096.1, forward strand.
GCGAAAGCCTAGGCGCCTGCGCCTGCCGTCAGCTGCACGAACACGTCTTCCAGATCGGGCTCGCGGGTGGTTACATCCTCGATCGTGAGGCCCTGTTCCTGCAGAATCGTCAGCACCTGACCGGCGCTGAGCTTGTCCTTGTCATAGGTAACTTCAACCCCGCGCGCGCCGTCCCAGCTAGCCCGCAAAAAGGCCAGATGCGCGGGCGCGGCGGCAAGATCTGCGGCGGCGGTGACGGCGACCACTTTTTCGCGCGCCATGTCCACCAACTCGCGGGTCGGCTTGTTGGCGATCAGCGTGCCGTGGTTGATGATCGCGATGCGGTCGCACAGCTCCTCGGCTTCCTCGAGATAATGCGTGGTGAGCACCACGGTCACGCCTTCACGGTTCAATTCGCTCACCAGCTCCCAAAGCTGGCGCCGCAGGTCGACGTCGACCCCGGCGGTGGGCTCGTCGAGCACCAGAATGGGGGGCGAATGCACCATCGCCTTGGCCACCAGCAAGCGCCGCTTCATCCCGCCGGACAGGGTGCGGGCATAGGCGTTGCGCTTGTCGGCCAGCCGCACCGCTTCGAGCAATTCCGCGCTGCGGCGCAGGGCTGCGGGGATGCCGTAGAAGCCGGCCTGGTTCTCCAGCACTTCAAACGGCGTGAAGAAGGGATCGAACACGATTTCCTGCGGCACAATCCCGATCGAACGGCTGGCGTTGCGGCGGTCGCGATCAATGTCGAAGCCCCAGATCTCGGCCGTGCCGCTGGTCTTGTTCACCAGCCCTGCCAGGATGTTGATCAGCGTCGATTTGCCCGCGCCATTCGGGCCGAGCAGCCCGAAGATCGCGCCCTGCGGCACATCGAAGCTGACCGCGCCCAGCGCCAGCTTGCCTTCGGTCATCGTGCCTTTCGCGCCCTTGGCAGGGGCGTAGCGTTTGACGAGATTGTCGATGCGGATGGCGGGCTCGGCGGTCATAGGCCCAGCCCTATGGGAGCCGCCCCCCTCCTGCAAGGGCAAGCAAAGGCAATTGCACTCGGCGCGCGCGCCTTGTATCGGCAGCGGCCATGAGCATTGCCCCTCCCGAAGTCCTGCTGGTCGATAGCGCGCGCGTGAGCTGCGACGGGGCCAGCGCTATCCGCAGCGGCGCGGGCTATCGTCCCGCCGCGCTCGGCCACCCGCGGGTCTATCTCCAGATCGACGAGCACGGCTATGTCGATTGCGGCTATTGCGACCGCCGCTTCGTGCTGCGCGGCGGGCCTGCCGATGGCGCGGATCAGGCGGGCCTGCCCGATATTGCCGCCGGCGCGAGCTAAGCCGCGCCGCCGAGGTCGCTCAGCAGCGGTTCAGGCTGGCTGTGGCATCCGCGCATCTCCAACCTTGCAGAGAAATGATAGTGTCCCACCATTCAGCCATGTCCCGGCCCGTGATGGCCGGCCTTGCCGCAGCGCTTGCGCTTGCCGCCTTTGCCCCGGCGTTTGCGCAGAACCAGGGTAAGTCGGACGCCGAAACCCAGGCCGAAACCGAAGCCACGCCGCAAACCAAGGGCGAAAAGAAGCTCGCCAAGCTGCTCGAAGGGCGCGTGGCGGGCGAGCCGGTGCGCTGCATCCGCAACCAGCGCAATATCCAGATGCAGACGATCGACAAGACCGCCTATGTCTATGGCCGGGGCAGTACGATCTGGGTGCAACGCACCACCACCCCCGAGAACATCAACGGCAACGAAGCACTGGTGTCGATCCGCTTCGGCGCGAGCGAGCTGTGCAAGCTCGATCAGATGAACACCATCGACCGCCAGCTAGGCTTCATGACCGGCGTGGTCTTCTTCGAGGATTTCATCCCCTACACCAAGGTAAGGGACGACGGCTCGGCCGGGGGTTGAGCCCCGGCGCCGCCGTTCAGCACCGCTCGGATGACGGCGCCGCCGCCGTTGCGGGGCGCATAGCGAGCGTGTGGAACCCTCCCGCATTGTCGCAGGCCTGGCGCGCCGGCCCGGGACAGGCCGGCTGCCCGCTACGCCCGACATAACGCCATCCGCCATCGAGATCGGTTTGCGACGGTGCGACCAGCGCATCGCTGCGGACGGCACGCTCGAAAATCCGCTCATTACGGCGAATCGCGCTCGCTTCGGCGTGGAAGCTCGGCCATTGCCACCGGATTGGCGAGCAGGGCGCGGCGTTCCTCTTAGGCGCCTTGCTGGCATTCCGACCTCGCGGCGCGGCGCGTCGCAGCGCGGCGGCATCGCCGGTTAATGCAGCCGGCCAAGGCGCCGGCGCGCAAACCGCCGCCATAGCGGGCGCTGCAAATTTGTGTGGAGCAGGCTCCTGGCGCTTCCCCGGCGCGCCGCCCTGCATCCGGCCCACAGCCCAGCTGGCCAGAGCAATCAGACCGGCAAGCCCCCCAAGACGGCCGGATCAATAGGCAGTCCCATCATGTTCTCGGTGAGCACCACCACACATCAGCCTCCCGAAGCCGGCGTGCAGCGCCATAAATCGCCGCACCCGAATCTCCCGAAGGCACCCCCTTGGACTTTATGCGGCAGGCGCGCCGTCGGAGTAATGCAGGGGGATACTTAGGACGCCCGAGGAGGGGGCGGCGCGCGCCCGGACGCGCAGGGGATCAAGCGCGGGCCATGGCCTGCATCCGGGCGATGATTTCCTCGGCCTCGAGCATGATCCGGTCGATCAGCTCCTGACAGGTCGGGATGTCGTGGATCAGACCGGCGACCATGCCGCAGCTCCACGCGCCTGCATCCATCGTGCCT
>JBKDUW010000097.1:0-8970 GCA_046339235.1 Erythrobacteraceae bacterium
AACGCTTCGTGGCGTGACAATCGCCGCGCCGCATCCCATATCGCGCCCCTGAGATTCACAAGAGGCACCCCACATGGCCACCCATCACACCAAGATGCTCATCATCGGCTCCGGCCCGGCGGGCTATTCCGCCGCGATCTATGCCGCGCGCGCGATGCTGGAACCGATCGTGGTGCAAGGCCTCCAGCCCGGCGGCCAGCTCACCATCACCACCGATGTCGAGAACTATCCCGGTTTTCGCGACGTGGTGCAGGGCCCGTGGCTGATGGAAGAGATGAAGGCGCAGGCCGAGCATGTCGGCACGCGCATGATGTGGGACACGATTGTCTCGGTCGATCTCGAAGGTGGCGCGCCGTTCCGTGCGATTGGCGACAGCGGCGATGAATATATCGGCGAGACCCTGGTGATCTGCACCGGCGCGCAGGCCAAGTGGCTCGGCGTTCCGGGCGAGATGGAGCTGGGCGGCAAGGGCGTTTCGGCCTGCGCGACCTGCGACGGGTTCTTCTACCGCGGCAAGAAGGTCGCGGTGATCGGCGGCGGGAATACTGCGGTCGAAGAGGCGCTCTATCTCACCAACCATTCCGACAACGTCACGCTGATCCATCGCCGCGACAGCCTGCGCGCAGAAAAGATCCTACAGGAACGCCTGTTCAACAACCCCAAGATCACCGTGCTGTGGGACAAGGCGGTGGACAGCTTCGAGGCCGGCGAAAACGGCATGCTGTACCACTTGGCGCTGACCGATACCGTCACCGGCCAAGCGTTGACCCTCGAGGTTGACGGGGCTTTCGTTGCGATCGGTCATGCGCCGGCGACCGAGCTGTTCAAGGGCAAGCTGCCGATCGATGACGGCGGCTATCTGCTGACCGAACCGGGCACGCCCAAGACCGTGATACCTGGCGTGTTTGCCGCAGGGGACGTGACCGATCACGTCTATCGCCAGGCGGTGACGGCGGCGGGCATGGGCTGCATGGCCGCGCTCGACGGCGAGCGCTACCTTGCCGCGCGCGCCCACGCCCATGCCACCAAGCAGACCGAGGCGGCGGAATAAGATCCCGCCGCCCGGCGCTATCCCCAGCCGTTCAGATCAGAACACCGCGATGGCGGCGTGCAGGATCAGCGCCATCAGCACGATGCTCGACAGCGCAAACAGCGCGAAACGGACCATCACGCGGTTGAAGGTCGCCTGCACGATGCTGTGCGCAACCCGCAAGGCCACATAGGCCCAGGCGAGCGTGGTGTTGAACCCGTCGCCCTGACCGATGATCGCCAGCACGATCGCCGCCGCATAGAACAGCGTCGGCGCTTCGTGGAGGTGGTTGTAATTGTCCGCCTTCCAGCTGACCGTGTCGGGCAGATGCGCGCGCAGGCTTGATCCCTCGCCGCCGACGAGGTTCTTGGCGTCGATCCCGGCCTTGTTCATTGCCGGAATGCGGGTGGCATACATCCACACCCACATCACCATGGTCCACGCTAGCAGCGCGACGACGGGTTGCAGAATATCCATACCGATCATGATGTTTTCCTTATGCGGGTAGCGCGGATGGGTCGGCCAGCAGCGTCGCCATCACGGCGCGCACTGCCAGCACGATCAGCGTGATGGTGCTGGCAAGAAACAGGCTGAAGCGCACCGGGATGGTGTTAACGAGGTTCTGCCACAGCGAATGCACGATCCGTAAGGCGACATAGATCCACGCCAGCGTGATATCGAGCGCCGCGGGTCCGGTCACTGCGATGATCAGAACCGTGGCGTAGAACAGTGTCGGCTGTTCGTGCAGGTGGGTGTGATTGTGCGCGGGCCAGTTAGCCTTGTCGGGCAGCACGCCTTCAAGATCATTGCCGCGCACGCCGGCCTTGTTGGGCAGTACGGACTTGTCGGCGATCTTCGCCACCGCGCCGAACCGCGCTGGAATGATCCACAACAACACGATCAGCGTCCACACCACCAGCACGGCGGCGGGCGCGAGCATTTGCGCTTGCATCGATTGATCCCCTCTCGATTGCCTGTTGGGCCTTACGTGCGAGAGCAGGGAATGATTGTCAATTGCAACCTATTGGTCTGAAGGCGGGGCCGTCAGCACATGCAGCTGGAAATAGCCGAAAGCGCCGTGGGTGCTGGCAAGGCCGAGCCCGCGTGCGGCGGCGATGCGGGCGGCGACTGCAGGCATGGCGGCGCGCGGGGTCACGTGAAATTTGGCGAGCCATACGCGCAAGCCTGCGGCAAAGGGGCCGGGCATCCCGCCAAGATCACCGAAATCGACAATGTGAAGCTGCCCGCCAGGCGCCAATTGTCCGGCGGCATGATCGAACGCGCCTTCCCAGTCGGGGATCATAGAGAGCGAATAGGACAGCACGATCCGCTCGAACGCCGGCTCGCCTAGCAGGCTTTGCGGATCGAAGGCGCAGGCATCGCCCTCGCCCAGCCGCGCTTCGGCCCCAAGCGCGGCGCGCGCGCTCTTGAGCATTTCGGCGGAGATATCGAGCCCGAACAGCCGCACCCCCGGCCATGCCTTGGCGATCTTGGCAAGGTTTCGCCCGGTTCCGCAGGCCACTTCCAGCACCCGCATCCCCGCGCGGGCATCCAACCCCTGGATCAGCGTATCACGCCCGAACAGGTAATATTTTCGTGTGAAATCATAGATATGACGCTGTCCGCGATAGACCTCGTCCATCAATGCGGCGTGATTGGGGCGGGGGGCAGAAGCCATCAGGCGAGCTCGTAGATATGCACGCCGCCATAGATCGAAGAACGATCGCGGCGGGTGCAATCGGCGGAGATCTCCTCGAGATAGCGCCACTTGCCAAGGATCGCATTGTCGAGCCGCCCGGTCAGCAGGCTCGGCTCGGCGGCGGTGCGGAACAAGACGCGCGCGCCGGGGCGGCTGGCGCGGGTGATCTTGGTCCACAGATCATCCAGCTGGGCGTTGTTCATCCAGTCCTGCGCGTCGAGCAGCACGAAGCGGTCCATGCTCGCTTCCTCGCGCGCGCCGATCCAGTCGACCATATTGGCGCGGACGACCTCGAGCCGGTCGATCCGCTCCTTCATCGCCTCCCAGTTGGCGCGCTGGAGATAGGGCGGCAGCGGCGCGCCTTCCGAACGGTCATAGCCGCGCCCGAAGGCCTGCCAGGCGAAGTAATTGTCATTCACCTCGAAATCGCAGGCGAGCTTTTCGAGCCGCCGCCGCAGCACTTCGGCCATGCGTTCATCGCCGGCGAGATGCTCGAACTGCGCGGGCGGGATACCGAGGCCGAACAGCGAGGCGGGCTGATCGGTCAGCCAGCGGATGAACTTCTTCTCGAACACCGGCGCCAGCTCGCGCTCGAACACCTCGCGCTGTTCCTCGAGCGTCTGGGCCTCGAGCACCTTGCCGAGATCGATCTTGTAGAGCTTGGCAAAGACGTGGGCGAGACCGATGAAATTGCCGAGCAATCCCGTCTTGTAGATGCCGCGCGTGAAATAGCTGATCCGCTTGCGCCCGCGGATGTCGCGCTTTTCCCAATAGGCGCGGCTTTCCGCGTCGAGATGCGGGGCGATCATCTCGCGGTAAACCGCCGCGTTTTCCTTGTGGTCGGCATGCGCGAAGAAGCGGTGGAAGCGTTCGTAATTGGGCAGGTTCTTGATCGCCGCGATCTTGAGCTTGCCGAGCGCAACGTGGGCGTGGTTGAGATCGACTGCGGTCACGCTTTCAGGGTTCGCGGTGAGATAGGACAGCGCGTTGCAGCTGCCGCTGGCGATGCTCATCACGCGGCTGTCGGGATGGATATCGAGCCCTTCCATATCGACCACCGGATCTTCCCAGATCTGGGCATAGACCAGCCCCTTGAAGGCAAGCGCAAAGGCCTTGTCGAGCAGCTTGTCGCCAAGCCCTGCATCCTTGCGGACCACCGCATCCTCGATAATCCGCTTTGCCTGTGCTGCCATGTTCAAAGGTGTCCTTACGAAACGTCAGGCGCCGGTCATATTGTGCAAGCGTGTCGGCAATGTGACGCTTTCCACAGGCTTAACAGGAGCCGGCGATGGTCCGCGCGAAAGCCGCAGGATCGGCATTGCCGCCGGTGAGCATGATCACGGTGTTTGCGTCCACCGGCACCTTGCCCGCCAGCGCTGCTGCCAGTGCCGCCGCGCCGCCGGGTTCGACCACGAGGCGCAGGTTGGCAAAGGCGAAGCGCTGGGCGGCGCGCACTTCGGCATCGGTCACGGTCACGCCCGGCTCGGCGCGGCCCTTGAGCAGGCCAAGGTTGAGCGGCTTGGTGACATTGGGTTGCAAGGCGTCGCAGATGGTCTTGGGCGCATCGGGCGCGGCGTGGACGAGTTCGCCTGCCGCCATGGCCTGGCCCACCATGTCCCAGCCGACCGGCTCGACCGGATAGATGGCGCTGCCGGGCGCAGCCAGAGCCAGCCCCGCAGCCAGCCCCCCGCCGCCGCAGCAGGTGATGATCCGCGAGGGCGCGCGGCCCAGTTGCGCGGTCGCCTCGATCGCGGCGCTGCCTTGCCCTTCGATAACCCAGGGATCGCCGAAAGCATGAACCAACGTGCCGCCGCGCTCCTCGATCAGTTTGTCGGCAACCGCATCGCGGTCTTCGCCCGGTCGTTGATAGAGCACCACTTCGGCCCCCAGCGCCTTGGTGTTGGCGATTTTCACTTCCGGCGCATCATGCGGCATCACGATCGCTGCGCGGATGCCGAGCCGCTTGGCCGCCCAAGCCACGCCTTGCGCATGATTGCCCGATGATACCGCCACCACACCGGCAGCGCGTTCCTCCTCCGTCAGGTTCACCAGCCGCCACCACGCGCCCCTGATCTTGAACGCGCCGATGGGTTGCAGCACCTCGGCCTTCACCCAGGCCTGCACTCCGCCGATTGCCACCGGCAGGAGTGGGGTGGGCGGCAGGATCGCGGCGACCGCATCGGCGGCAGCCTTGACTCCTTGGGTAGTCGGCATTTTTGACGGCACTTGGCTGACATCGGCTTGGATCATTTGTCCCCACTCATGCATTGGTTTAACCGCGAGCCCAGATTCGCATTACGAAAGGTTCCTATCATGTCGGCAGCAAAATCCAGCACCGTCCTAGTCATTGGTGCGGGCGGGGTGAGTTCGGTGTGCGTCCACAAGATGGCGTTCATTCCGGCAATCTTCCCCGAAATCCACCTGGCCAGCCGCACCAAGTCGAAGTGCGATACGATTGCCGCTTCGGTGCAGGAACGCTGCGGGCGCGATGTGGCGACTTACGAGATCGACGCCGAGGAAGTCCCGGCGATGGTCAACCTGATCCGCAAGACCGGCGCGGGCCTCGTGGTGAACCTCGCGCTGCCCTATCAGGATCTGCCGATCATGGACGCCTGCCTTGAAGCGGGCGTCGATTACCTCGACACCGCGAATTACGAGCCCAAGGAAGAGGCCAAGTTCGAGTATCACTGGCAGTGGGCCTATCACGACCGCTTCAAGGATGCGGGCTTGATGGGGCTGCTGGGATCGGGCTTCGATCCGGGGGTCACCAGCGTCTTCACCATGTGGCTCAAGAAGCACAAATTGAAGACCATCCGCCAGCTCGACATTCTCGATTGCAACGGCGGCGATCACGGCCAGCATTTCGCCACCAACTTCAATCCGGAAATCAACATCCGCGAAGTCACCGCGCCCGCGCGCCACTGGGAGAACGGCGACTGGGTCGAGACCCCGGCGCTGTCGAACAAGGTCGCGTTCGACTTCGAAGCGGTCGGCGCGAAGAACATGTATCTGATGTATCACGAGGAGCTGGAAAGCCTCGCCAAGTTCGTCCCCGAGCTTGAGCGCGCGCGGTTCTGGATGACCTTTGGCGATCAATACATCACCCACCTTACCGTGCTGCAGAATGTCGGCATGACCTCGATCGAGCCGGTGCGCTATCAGGGAAAGGACATCATCCCGCTGCAATTCCTCGCCGCCGTGCTCCCCAAGCCCGAAACGCTGGGCGAGACTACCAAGGGCAACACCAATATCGGCGTGATCGCAACCGGCGAGGCGCTCGACGGCTCGGGCGAGAAGACGTTCTACATCAAGAACATCTGCAGCCACGAAGCCGCCTATGAGGAAACCGGCAATCAGGCCGTCAGCTACACCACCGGCGTCCCCGCGATGATCGGTGCGGCGATGCTGGTGCGCGGTGACTGGCAGGGTGATGGCGTGTTCAACATCGAACAGATGGATCCCGATCCCTTCATGGACATGCTTAACGCCCACGGCTTGCCGTGGACGGTCGAGGAAATGGCCGGACCGGTGAACTTTTGATGCACCGCCGCACGCTTGCGGTGCTTGCGGTGCTGGCGCTCGCCGCCTGCACTGCCGCGCCGGTGCGCAACGAGGTGCCGCAGCTGGCGGTCGACGCGGGCTGGCCGACGATTCCGGTGGGCGCCAAGTTCGGCGAGGTCAGCGCGGTTGACCTCGACGCAGACGGCAATGTCTGGGTGCTCCACCGCGCCGGACGGGTGTGGGAGGAGCCGTTCCCCAAGGAGCCCATCGCCGAGCCGACCGTGTTCAAGTTCGCGCCTGACGGGACTTTGCTGGCCCAATGGGGTGCGGGGCTGTTCATCATGCCGCACGGCCTCTCGATCGACGCGGCAGGCAAGGTGTGGATCACCGATGTCGGGCATGAGCAGGTGTTCCGCTTCAGCCCCGATGGCACACAGGAACTGGTGATCGGCGAGCAGGGCGTGAGCGCGCAGGACGCGACCCATTTCGGTCGCCCCGCCGATGTCGCATTCCTCGGAGAGCGCGTGCTGGTCGCCGATGGCTACGTCAACACCCGCGTCGCCGAGTTCACGCCGCAAGGCAAATTCCTGCGTGACTGGGGCACCTTCGACGTCGCCCATGCGGTCGCGGTGGACGAGACGCACATCTACGTCGCCGACCGCGAGAATGCGAGCATCCAGATCTTCGATCATGCGGGGAAGCTCGCCGAAAGCCGCGTTTCTCCGGCGGGCAATCACACCTATAGTCTGAAGCCACTGGGCGGCGGGCGTTTGCTCGCGGTCGAGGGGCGCGATGGCGCCGACCGCAAGGGCGCGGTGATCCGCCTCTATGGTGCCGACGGCTCCTCTGAAGCCTCCTACAATATCGGCTTGCCTGGCAAGGACGCCAGCCTCGGGCATGATCTTGCGATCGGGCCGGACGGGCATATCTATGCCGCCGACGTGGCGGGCGGGCGCGTCGTGCGTTTCTCTCTCCCCGATCAAGCGAACAGGACCAATGCAAACCAAAGCCGGTGATCCGGGCGCCTTTGCCCATTTCGATCTGTCGCGGGTTGATAGCCCCGCCTTCGTGGTTGACGCCGCGAAGCTGCGCGCCAATTGCCGCGTGCTCGCCGGCGTGCGCGATGCAGCGGCGGCAGACGGTGCGGATATCAAGGTGTTTGCGGCGCTCAAGGCCTTCTCGATGTGGTCGGCAGCCCCCATCATTGGCGAATATCTCGACGGCGTGTCCACCTCCGGCCTGTGGGAAGCGCGGCTCGCGTCCGAGTTCTACGACGGCGAGATCGCGACCTATTCCGCCGCCTTCAAGCCCGAGGAGCTGGAAGAAATCTGCCGCCTTTCGGATCACGTGATCTTCAACTCCCCCTTTCAGCATGATCGCGCGCGGCTGATCCTCGAACACGCCGCAGCCAACGGCGCGCCGGTCAGCGTGGGGCTGCGCATCAATCCGCAGGTGGCCACCGGCGAAGTCGTCAAATATGATCCCAGCGCGCCGGGTTCGCGGCTCGGCTTCCCGCTCGACCAGCTCACCGAGGAGCACATTGGAGGGGTCGAGGGCATCCACTTCCACAACCTGTGCGAACAGGATTTCGAGCCATTGAAAGCCACCTGGGACCGGGTGTTCGATGTGATCGAACCGTTCTTCGGCCAATTGAAGTGGATCAACATGGGCGGCGGGCACCACATCACCCGCGCCGATTACCAGCGCGAGGAGCTGGTCGAGTTCCTAAAGGATGCGGCCGAGGACACCGGCTGCCAGATCATCCTTGAACCGGGCGAGGCGGTCGCGCTCGATGCCGGGATTCTGGTCGGCACGCTGCTCGACACGATGTTCAACGAAGTCCCGGTCGGCATCACCGATATCTCGGCCACCTGCCACATGCCCGATGTGCTCGAAGCGCCCTATCGCCCCGCGATGCTGGGCGAGATCGCCGATGAGGGCATGATCCCGATCCGGCTGGGCGGGCCGTCTTGCCTCGCGGGCGATGTGATCGGCGATTACCGCCTGCCGGTCCCCGCCGAACCCGGCGCGCGCTTCGCCTTCCTCGATCAGGCGCATTATTCGATGGTCAAGACCAACACCTTCAACGGTGTCGCCCTGCCTTCGATCTGGATGTGGGACAGCGAGAGCGACGCGCTCGACTGCATCAAGCGCTTCGATTATGAAGATTTCAGGGATCGTCTGAGTTGATCCGGGTGCTCCCGGCGAGCGGGGTGCAGGGGACATTATGAAATTTGCTTCAACCATGCTCTCCGCTGCGCTGGCCTTCGCCCCCTTTGCCGCGCCGGCGCGCGCGCAGCAATTCGTGGCCGGCGAGATCAAGAAATCGGTGGTGAACGCTGATCTGGCCGCAGTGGTCGGCGCGCTTGGCCATCAGGTGCTTGAACAGGACGACACGGACAAGGTGCTGGTGGTGGCGCAGAGCGCGGCCCAGATCAAATATGTGCTGATGGGCACCGCCTGCGACACCAACGGCTTGGCGGGGTGCCAGGGCGTGCTTATCCAGGCGCAGTTCGACCTGCCCCCCGGCACCACCTTCGAGTCCGTCGCGCAGGCCAATCTGCACTACAGTGCGCTCAACGTGTGGGTCGATATCGAGCAGAAGTCGCTGGGGTTCAACCGCTACGTCGTGCTTGATGAAGGGGTGACGATGGCCAACCTGCGCGCCAATGTGGAGGTGCTGATGGCCCTCATCGGCGGTGCCTATATGGTGGCTGCGGGCGAGCCGGTTGCCGCCGAG
>JBKDUW010000098.1:0-6764 GCA_046339235.1 Erythrobacteraceae bacterium
CTTGCCCTTGGCGCGGTAATATTTGTTGCCTGCGGCATCGGTGCCGACATGTTCGGCGCCTGCACGGCTGGCCCAGAGGTGGGTACCGATGGTCGCACCATCCCACCAGGTGAAGATCTTCGCGAGGATTCCCATGGGCGCAGCGCCTAGCGGAATTGAATTAGAGCGCCAAGTAGGGATCGTCGTTTTGGCGGTGATCGGTCGCGCAGCGACCGCAAGGCCGCCAAGGGGCTTGGGCGCCCGCCTGCCGCGATGCGACCGTCAGGTCGCGTGAGCGAGGATTTCGCATCGCGGAGGCGATGCGGAACAAAAAACGCCGCGGAGGCGGGTGTGCAATCAAGGAAGGGTATACAATACCCGATCCCCCGCCACGATCCCGAGCTCCTTGACGCGGCCGGCGCGCAGTTCGAGCACGCCGCTAGCGGGGCCTTTGGACATCACCGAGTCGAGCGAATAGGGCACGGTGTTGGCCGCGATATTGGCGATCCGTCCGTCCGGACCGATGAAGATGATGTCGAGCGAGAGCGGCGTGTTCTTCATCCAGAAGCTGCGCGGCTGGGGCACGGCGGAGGGGAAGATCATCCCCTCGTTATCGCCCAGTTCGGCACGGAACATCAAACCGCGCGCCTGCGCTTCGGGCGTGTCGGCGAGTTCGACCTTGAAGGGCAGCTTCTTGCCCCCACGCTCAACCACGAGGTCGATCACTGCGAGCCCCGAGACCGGATGCCGGGCGCTTGCGGCCGCCTGCGCCGCCGGAGCCTGCGCCCGCGCGGTTGCGCTCTCGCCCGGCGAGCACGCCGCCAGCAATGCGACCCCTGCCATGCCTGCCACCAGCCAGTTTTTCACCACGATCCGTCTGTTCCTTCTGCGTCTGCTGCCTCGTCCAGCCATTCTGCGATTGCGGCCTCGTTGGCAGCGGCGAGGATAAACCGAACGTGTTCGTAATCGTGGCCCGCGCGCAGCATTGCTGCAACGGCTTTTTCGTGGGCCTTGCGTGCGCTGAGCGGATCGGCGCTGTCCTCGCGCCCATCGCCGAAGAGCCCGAGCCGTCGTTTTTGCGCCATCAGCACTGCGGCGCGGCGGCGCGCGGCCTCGGCGGGCGCGGTCTCGGCGCGGATGCCCTCGTTGACGCCCGCCGCCCACAACACCTGCTCGACCCGCCGCGCGCCGTAGCCCCTTGCGCCCAGATCGCGCGCGCGGCTCCGGGCATAGGCGGCATCATCGACATATCCCAATTCGACCAGCCGGGCGACGAGTGCGGGAATATCGATCGGCGCGGCACGCCCATCGGCATCCTCGGCCACCCCGCGCTCGCGCACTTTACGCGCCAGATAGGCCTCGAGCTGCGCGCAGGTGCTGGCAAAGCGGGCCGCATAGGACAGCGCCAGATCGCGCAAGGCGGCCTCGTTCAGCGGCGCCTTGGCGCGCTTTTCACCCTGCTTGCGGCGCGGCTCCTTGCGGTCGCTTTCACTACCGGAGGATGACGAATTCGCTGGACCTGAAACCATTTCGCCTTATTCGTGCCACTTTCCTTATGAAATGCGGATAGTATGGACTGAGCCGGACTATGCCCGGCGCAACGGGGTTATGCCAGTGCGCGACAGACGAACTTCGTCATGCGCGCCGCAACTTACGGGTATCGCTAGATAATATGACCGAGGCCGTTTTGACGCCGACGCCGAATGACTGCACCCTGCCACGGATCCGTGCGCAGTTTGCAACATTCAACGACGCGATCGACTACGCCGCGCAGAGCCGCAAGGGTCTTAATTTTCACGACATGCGCGGCGAGCTGGCGCGGGTCTATCCCTATAGCGAAATGCGGGATGACGCGCTGGTCATGGCCCGCCGGCTGGTGGCGGCCGGGATCGCCAAGGAAGACCGCGTCGCGCTGATCGCCGAGACCGGCGCCGATTTCGCCGCGCTGTTCTGCGCCTGTGTCTATGTCGGTGCCTGGCCGGTGCCGCTGCCGCTGCCGACCACCTTCGGCGGCAAGGACAATTTCATCGACCAGCTGGCGATCCAGCTGATGAGCTCGGACCCCAAAATCCTGCTCTACCCCGAAGAAATCGCCGAGATGGCCGAGGCCGCCGCGGCGCGGCAGGGCTGCGATGCGCAAAGCTGGCAGGATTTCGCCCAGCGCCCCGCGCCCGATTGTGTCCTGCCCGAAGCCTCGCCGGACGATATCTGCTATCTGCAATATTCCTCCGGCTCGACCCGCTTCCCCACCGGAGTCGCGGTGACGCACCGGGCGTTGCTGCATAACCTTTACGGCCATTCGACCACGATGGAGCTGGGCACCAATGACCGCTGCGTCAGCTGGCTGCCGTGGTATCACGACATGGGGCTGGTCGGCTGCCTGCTGTCGCTCATCGCCAATCAGGTCTCGGGCGATTACCTGAAGCCCGATGCCTTTGCGCGCCGTCCGCTGGCATGGCTCGACATGATCAGCCGCAATCCGGGCAACACTCTCTCCTATTCGCCGACCTTCGGCTACGACATCTGCGCGCGACGCATCTCGAGCCAGAGCAATGTCGCCGAGCGGTTCGACCTGTCGCGCTGGCGCATTGCGGGCAATGGCGCGGACATGATCCGCCCCGACGTGATGCAGAACTTCGTCAACGCCTTTGCCGAGGCGGGCTTCAAGGCCTCGTCCTTCACCCCGTCCTATGGCCTCGCCGAGGCGGTGCTGGCGGTGACGGTGATGCCGCCGGGCGAAGGCATCCGGGTCGAACTGGTCGAGGAAGAGCGCCTCTCGGGCGCCCCGCGCGATCTGTCGCGTCCCGCCCGCTACCGCGCGATCGTCAATTGCGGCAAGCCCTTGCCTGACATGGACGTCGCGATCCTCGGCGAGGACAGCAAGCCCCGCGCCGATCACCAGATCGGCAAGGTGTGGTGCCGCGGGCCGAGCGTGATGCACTCCTATTTCCGCAACGAGGAAGCCACCAGCGACTGTCTGGTTGATGGCTGGCTCGATACCGGCGACATGGGCTACACCGCCAAGGGTTATCTGTTCATCGTCGGCCGGGCGAAGGACATGATCATCATCAACGGCAAGAACCACTGGCCACAGGATATCGAATGGGCGGTGGAGCAGCTGCCCGGCTTCAACCACGGCGATATCGCCGCCTTTGCGATCGAAATGGAAAACGGCGAGGAGGCCCCCGCGGTGCTGGTCCACTGCAAGGTTTCCGACCCCGAGGAGCGCGTAAAGCTGCGCGACCAGATTGCAGATAAAGTGCGCTCGGTCACCGGCATGAGCTGCATCGTCGAGCTGGTTCCGCCGCGCACGCTACCGCGCACGTCGTCGGGCAAGCTGAGCCGCGCCAAGGCCAAGAAGCTCTATCTGTCGGGCGAGATCGTTCCGATCGATCTGGCGGCTTAGGGCTTAGGGCCCCGCTTCGGCCCAGTCGGCACGCAGCGAACCTATGGCCGGCCGAACCAGCACAGTGACGCCATTTGCGCGCAGCACGCCGGCGGCAGCTTCGGCCTGATCGGGGTTGCCGCTCAGCACCACATCGCGCCCGCTACGCTGTGCGGCCCATCCGATCACCGCCAGCGCCTGCGCGCCTGCCTCGTCGGGCGCACCATCGGCAAAGGTGATCGCAGGCGGTAGCGGGGCGGAAGGCGGGATCAACTCGATCACCCATTCCGCCTCGCTCGCGGCAATGCGCGCTTCGAGCGCGCGGTAGGTCGCCATGCTTGCCCCCTCGAGCTGCTTGGCCCGCACCAGCGCGCGGCGGCGGGCGGGGTCGATCAGCACCTCGCCTTGCTCGACGCCCGCCGCCAATGCCAGCCGCACCGCTAGCGCTTCGGTGCGGCTGGAAGCGCCCGCCTCCTCGCCTTCGCGTGCGGCGGAAAGCTGCGCCCGCTCGGCGGCCGTGGCGCTTCTGCCGACCTCGTATTGCACCAG
The DNA here is from genome assembly GCA_046339235.1 of Erythrobacteraceae bacterium. GTDB lineage: Bacteria > Pseudomonadota > Alphaproteobacteria > Sphingomonadales > Sphingomonadaceae > Erythrobacter. Next base: position 3,914 of record JBKDUW010000098.1, read on the forward strand.
ATCAAGCGCGAGCGGCTCGCCGAGCCGCTCGGCGAGCGCACGCTCGGCGGCGATCTCGACATCGGGTTGCAGGGCGGGGGTGAACACCACGGCGCTCACGGCCACCGGGGCGGCGGCGAAGTCGATCGTCAGCTCGTCGATTTGCGAGCCCTTGTCAAACAGCGCCCTGAGTTGGCTTTGCACCACACGCTGGGCATTGCTCTCCCACGCGATCCGCTGGAGCGAGAAGCCGAGCGGGATCGCGAGCGCGACAAACACCAGCGCGACGAAGAGGTTCTGCGCAGCCGACTGCCCCTTGGTCAGGTTGGCGCGGAAGCCGTAAAGCTTGGCCATCGCAAAGGCGGTGAGCGCGATGGTGATGAAGTTGGTGACGAACAAGAGCAGCGCGCCGGAAAACACCGTCCAGTTCCACGTCGCCAACCCAAAGCCGACCACCGCCAGTGGCGGCATCAGCGCTGTGGCAATCGCCACGCCGACAATCGTGCCCTCGCGCTCGCGGATCAGCGCATAGGCGCCCGCCAGCGCGGAAAACAGCGCAACGAACAGATCGAACAGATTGGGCCGGGTGCGCGCTGCGATCTCGGAGGTGATGGTCTGGATCGGCGAGAGGTAGACCAGGCAGGCGCACAGCAGCACCGCCATGACGCTGCCCAGCAGCAGCGTGCGGCCCGATTGCTTGAGCCAGGACCAGTCCCCGATCGCAAGCGCGAAGCCCAGCCCGATGATCGGGCCCATCAGCGGAGAAAGCAGCATCGCCCCGATCACCACTGCGGGCGACGACAGGAGCAGGCCGAGGATTGCGATTGCTGCTGCCATAGCGGTCATGACCAGATAGCTTTCGGACAGCGCGCTATCCTCGCGCCGCGTTTCGATCACCTCTGCCTGATCGACCTGCCCGATGATATGGACCGTCCACCATTCGCGCAGATCGGCCAGCACCTTTGCGAGCGTAGCAGGCGTGGCAGCGCGCGCCGCTTCGGGCGAGATGGCGGCATCGGGAGTGTCGGTCATCGCAGGCCTCCAACAAAAGCGCAGCTTCGCGGAACGATAGCCTTGCGCGCACGGGCTTGCCAAGCGGTCCTGCCTCATCGCGTCGATGTGATAGACGCAGGCACCCAATCCGGCTTACCATGCACACGCGCTTGAAAGGCGTGTTTTAGATCACTAATACAGTGGCGATGACCCCGCGCTGCGGCGCCGGACTGTGATGGAGCGATAGACAGGCATGAGCACCGAAACCCAGACGGTTACCGCGACCGAATTCACGCTCACCCCGCCCGATCCGGTGCCGGTGGTTACCGCCGAGCAGGCGGCAGGACTGGTGCCGGTCACCAGCGAGCAAAAGTCCAAGCTCGACAGCAAGGTCGATGCCTTCGTCAATGATCTGGTGACAGCCGATTCCAATTCGCCCCAGTTCGGCGAGAAAGTCGATCAGATCACCCGCATGGGTCAGGAACAGATTCGCGCGGCGGCTGCCATGTCGAACCGCTTCCTCGATCGCCCGGTGCGCGCGATGGATGCCGATGGTTCGGTCGGCAAGGATTTGGCCGAGTTGCGCCGCACGATCGAAGACTTGGATCCCGGCCGCAAGGGCAAGCTCTCCGCCCCGCGCAAGATTCTCGGCATCATCCCCTTCGGCAACAAGCTGAAGAACTATTTCGACAGCTACACCTCGGCGCAGGGGCATATCGCCTCGATCCTCACGCGGCTCGAAAGCGGCAAGAAGGAACTCCACCTCGATAACGCCGCGATCGATACCGAGCGCCAGAAGCTGTGGGCCGCGATGGGCGAGCTGGAGCAGATGATCCACATCGCCAAGACGCTGGACGAGCGGCTGGAGGCCAAGGCGCTCGAGCTCGACAGCTCCGATCCGGCCAAGGCCAAAGCGCTGCGCGAATCTGCGCTCTTCTATGTCCGCCAGCGCACGCAGGATCTGCTCACCCAGATGGCGGTGAGCGTGCAGGGCTATCTCGCGCTTGATCTGGTCAAGAAAAACAACGTCGAGCTGGTCAAGGGCGTCGACCGCGCCAGCACCACCACCGTTGGCGCGCTGCGCACCGCGGTCACCGTGGCGCAGGCGATGACCAACCAGCGGCTGGTGCTTGGCCAGATCACCGCGCTCAACAAGACCACCAGCGACATCATCGATTCGACCAGCACGCTGCTGCGCGAACAGACCGCGCAGATCCACGAGCAGGCCGCGGCGAGCACGATCCCGCTGGAAACGCTGCAACGCGCCTTCCAGAACATCTATGACACGATGGACGAGGTCGATGCCTTCAAGGTGCGCGCGCTCGACTCAATGAAGCAGACGGTCAATGTGCTGACCAGCGAGGTCGAGAAGTCGAAGGGCTATATCGCGCGGGCTGAAGGCCAGGCGCAGGCACAGGCCAAGGTTGCCTCGTCCGAGCCGTCGCTGCTCTCGCTGGATCGTTGATCGAAGCTGCGATGGTCTACGAAACCCCCGAGGAGCAACTCCGCAGCGCCAAGCGCGCGCTCGCCGTGCAGCGCGATGGGGGCACGCACCGACCCGGCCCGCGCAGCATCGGCAAGGGCTCGGCGCAGCTCAAGGCCAAGGCGCTGCTGAAGCGGACAATGCTGTTCGGCGCGGCGCTGCTTGCCATCCTGACCGCCGCGAGTGTTGCCGGGATGGTTCTCAACGGGATCGGGTTCTGGGGGGTGATGGCGACCGCGCTGGCCTGCCTGATTGCGGCCGGCGTATTCACCCAGTTTCCGCGCACCCGGGTGCCGCAGCGCGCCGAACTCACGCTCGGCAACCCCAGCCAAATGGTTGCGCGCACCGAGCTGTGGCTCGAAGCACAGCGCCCGGCCCTGCCCCCGCCTGCGCAGG
>JBKDUW010000099.1:0-27233 GCA_046339235.1 Erythrobacteraceae bacterium
TGAAGTAATCGGATTTGCAAGGTTTGGTGCGCAATTGGGCAAAAAGCTTGTGATTTTGCGCGCCTGCGCACGTAGGGGCTTTTCTCGCAAATCGGGTCGTGATTCAGTGCGCTGATCGACACGATGAGGTTTGCAGATGCCGCCGAAGAAGCCCGCCCCGCGCAGCGATGAGCTGTTCCGCAGCCAGCGCGACAACATGATCGACATGGGGCACGCGCTGGTGCAGTTGGCGCAGCTGATCGACTGGTCGCGGTTCGATGAAGCGTTTGGCCGGTTCTATCATGAGAAGGGGCGGCCAGGCCTGTCGACGCGGCTGATGGCGGGACTGCACCTGCTCAAGCATATGGAAGGTCTGTCCGACGAGGCAGTCTGCGCCCGGTGGGTCGAGAACCCGTATTACCAGTACTTCTGCGGCGAGCAGTATTTCCGCCACAAGCTGCCATTGGATCGCTCGTCGATGACGCGCTGGCGCGGGCGGATCGGTGCTGACAAGCTCGAACTGCTGCTGGCCGAGACACTACGCCTTGCGATGGAGACCAGGGCGATGCCGCCACAGGCTTGCGAGCGTGTGACGGTGGATACGACGGTCCAGACCAAGGCGGTTGCCCATCCCACCGACAGTCATCTGCTGATGCGCGGTATCGAGTGGCTGAACCGTTTGGCCAGGAAGCACGGGCTCAAGCTGAGGCAGTCGTTCCTGCGCGTCGGGCGCCAGGCCCGGCGTGATGTCTCGCGGCTGATCCACGGTCGTGGGCACAGCCAAGCGATGCGCTGGGTTCGCAAGCTGCGCACCTGGCTCGGTCGGCTCGACCGCGACATCGGCCGCAAGATCGCCGGCAATGAAGAACTTGAGGCCGCCTTTGCTGTCGCGCGTGAGCGGGTGGCCAGGATCCTGACCCAGAAGGCGGACAGCACCGACAAGCTCTACGCGCTGCACGCGCCCGAGGTCGAGTGCATTGCCAAGGGCAAGGCGAGGACGCGCTACGAGTTCGGGGTAAAGACCTCCATCGCAGTCACCAACGCGCGCACCGCTGGCGGCCAGTTCATCCTCGGAATGCAGACCCTGCCCGGTAATCCCTACGATGGCCATACCCTGTCCGGGCAGATCGAACAGGTCGAGCGCCTGACTGGCATCACTGTCGAGCGGGCCTATGTCGACCGGGGCTACAAGGGCCATAAGCATGGCGGGAAGGCCAAGGTCTACATCGCCCACACCCGCGGCATCGCCTCACCGACGATCAAGCGCGAGCTCAGACGCCGAAATGCCATTGAGCCGATCATCGGCCACAGCAAATCCGACGGTCTGCTGGAACGTAATCACCTTGCCGGGGCCACCGGCGATGCCATCAACGCCATCCTCGTCGCCGCCGGCCACAACATGAGGTTGCTCGTCGCATGGCTGAACGCGCTTTTGCGCGCCTTGTTCATGACCTGGCTTCCCGTGGCGCGCCGTGAAATGACCACTGCCTGACGCACCACAGCAGGTCACCAGTTCAATCTATCCCGACCCGAAACGCAAAGCCCATTCTTCACAGACGACAAGCTCCTAGGATCACTGTCGGTGATATGCCTCACTCTTGCATAAGTGTGAGGTCCTGTCCGGTCATTTTGGGGGCCGCTTCACAATGAACCACGACGATGGGTTCGAGACCGGAAATGGTGCGTGGTGCAATTACGCCTTAATACCGCATTCAATCTGCTTCGGATCTCGGTGCGCTCCGATAGTGATCAAACGATTGATGGCCTGCACTTAGCGCCTTGTTAACCATGCTCGCCTAGACCTTCTACATCCGAAGCTAAGGAATTTGTGGTGCCGGTGATCCCGTCTGAAGCGATTAGTCGCAGCGCTGCGCCTTCGTTCGTCTGCCTGGCCCTCATCGCGTGAGGTGCGCGGCATGATTGAGGGTTTGAAATTCCACCTCGACACGCAGGCAGCGGATCGACCGCTGATCTCGCTCGTCGTGCCGGTCTTCAATGAAGAGGAATCCGTAGGGCATTTTGCCGCCGCGATCGAGACGGTGATCGCCCAAAGCTGGCGGGACGGCGAAATCTGCCCGAAGTTCGAAATCGTGTTTGTGGATGACGGCAGCCGCGACGCCACCGCCGCGGTCATCAGAACCATGTGCCGCGTGGACCACCGGATCAAGCTTGTCTCGCTGTCACGCAACTTCGGCAAGGAAGCGGCGCTGAGCGCGGGGCTCAAGGCGGCGACGGGCGATGCGGTGATCCCGATGGATGTCGATCTGCAGGACCCGCCCGAACTGATCCGGCCGATGGTCGACCTGTGGAGTGCAGGCGCGCAAATCGTCAACGCCAAGCGGATCGACCGTAGAGAGGATTCCTTCTTCAAGCGCGCTACCTCGCGGTTGTTCTACAAGACGATACACGCCTTCGCCGATCATCCGATCGCGGTGGATGTAGGCGATTTCCGCTTGCTCGATCGCTCCGCTGTCGCCGTGCTCAACGAAATGACCGAGCGCTGCCGCTTCAATAAGGGGCTGTTTTCGTGGATCGGGTTTCGCACCGAAACCGTCGAATATGCCCGGCCCGCGCGCCTGGCAGGCTCGACCAAGTGGGGGGTTTCCAAGCTTCTGGCGCTGGCGCTTGACGGGATCACCTCGTCCACCAACTTTCCGCTGCGCGTGTGGACGATGATCGGTGCAATCATCTCGGTTCTGGCCTTCGGTTACGCCGCCTTCCTGATCGCGCATACGCTCGTCTCTGGGGTGGATACGCCCGGCTATGCCTCGATCATGGTCACGGTGCTGTTTCTTGGCGGATTGAACCTGTTCAGCCTCGGCCTGATGGGCGAATATATCGGCCGGATCGCGATCCAGGTGCGCGGTCGCCCGCTCTATATCGTGGCCGAAACGGTCGGGTTCTGACGTGGAGCTGGCAGCTTACCAGTCGCTGCGGGATTCGCAGGATCGGCATTGGTGGTTCGTCGGCCGGCGGCGCATTGTCGCGCGCCTGATCGAACGGTTCGTTCCGCTACCTGCGCAGGCCCGGGTGCTCGAAGCCGGTTGCGGCTATGGGGGCAATCTGGCGATGCTGGGGCAGTTGGGGCATGTTCAGGCGTTCGAATACGATGATGGTGCACGCAATTATGCTGCCGCGCTATCGCACTGCCCGGTGGCTTACGGCAAGCTGCCGGATGACATCGGCTTTGCCAATGATCGCTTCAATCTGATCGCCATGCTCGATGTGCTGGAACATATCGACGACGACGTCGGCTCGCTTCGCACGCTGGCAGACCGGTTGGCCCCCGGCGGTTCGCTGCTGCTGACGGTGCCTGCCGTGCCGTGGCTGTGGTCCGATCACGACATGCTGCACCAGCACAAGCGCCGCTATACCAAGGCCCTGCTAATACAACGGCTGCAAGAGGCCGGTTTCGCGCCTGTGCGCGTCGGCTATTTCAATTCGCTGCTGTTTCCTCTGGCGCTGGCGCAGCGGCTGCTCTCGCGGTTTCTGGGCGGAGGCGCTCACGATCACAGCGCGCCTGCCGAGCCACTGAATTCTGTTCTGGCAGCAATCTTTGGCCTCGAAAGCAAAGTGCTGGGCTGGCTTCCTTTTCCGATCGGCCTCTCACTCTTCGCGGTCGTTCGCAAGCGGCCCGCGTAAGGTGCAACTGCTGCGACAGATCGCCTCCTTCGGGGTGGTCGGCATATGCGCGACGCTGGTCCATGTGACCGTGGCTTGGACACTGATCGAGCAGGCGGCGATGAACGGCTTTCTGGCCAATGCCTGCGGTGCAGCGGCGGCGTTTTCGGTGTCCTATCTCGGCAATGCCCTGATCACCTTTGCCAGCTGCCGCGGCCTGCTGGGCGGTGCGTCCCGCTATCTCGTCGTCACGCTGTTCAGCTTTGCAATGTCGAGCGCGATCCTGACGCTTGTCGAGCAGGCCGGGCTACCGACCTATGCCTATGCGCTGATTGTGGTGTTAACTGTCCCGCCGGCGACGTTCCTGCTGGCCAAGTTCTGGGCCTTCCAGTAGCCGCAGCACTAGCGCGAGGCAAACCGCCTGAACCCGCAAGCGCAGACCATCAGGCGCTGCGGTTTGAAGCGAGCCTGCGCCAGCTGCGCGTTTCCGGGTGCGCCTCATCCAGATCGCGTGTCGCGGTGTGCCTCCGTGCCCAGAAATGGCAGAGCGCCAAGAGGATGATCGGGAGGATCGGGGCCACGTTGACCGGCAACACATGGTACGCGTTCTGGGCAATCACCGCCATCGGCAGGAGCCACAGGGCACCCACCAGCACCACGGGTGCCCGGCGCTGCACCAGCCAGACGAAGGCCGGGATCAGAACGAGCGCATCGTAGAGGTAGACATAGGGGCTTGCGAGCATCGTCGCCGCTCCCAGCACGGCGGCCTTTGTTGCGAACTCGGCGTCGGCGTACCAGGTCCGCGCCACAAGCGCTGCCGCGGCGACCGCAACGGCGCAATGGACACCGAAGGCGACCTGCTCGGGCAACCCCGCGTGTCGGCCGGCGGCATAGACACTCACAAGCTTGTGCCAGCCCACGAGGCCTTCCTGCGCGATCTGGACGAAAAGCGGCATCTGGCGGATCCAGGCAGCGGAGGTCTCGGGCCCGAAAGCGATCAGCCCGATGAGCAGCACCGCCGGTGCCGACACCATCGCCCCCGCAATAACCCGCCATTCCCGGCCTGCCAGCATCGCGACGGGAAGCATGAACGCCAGCTGCGGCTTCAGGATAAGGCATCCAAGGACGAGCCCTGCTGCAAACTTCCTGTCGCGACCGAGGAGCGCGAGGCCGCCAAGAAACAGGGCGGCTGTCACAAACCCATTCTGCCCCAGCGCCGCGATGGTGAACACTGGCGGGAATGCGATCAAGAGCCACCGCGATTGGGGAGCAAAGCGGCGCGCGACCAGCGCGTAGAGACCGAGCGTGACAAGCGACCACACGGCCATTGCGATCGGGTAAGGCAAACCCGCGAAAGGTAGAACCATCAGGAGAAACGCCGGAGCGTAGGCAAACGGCATCCCGGTGTTGGCATCGAATGCAGCAGCCTCGATCTGCACCGCGTGCAGTGCAGCGCTATCATAGGCTAGCGCCGGAGTGCCCGCCAAGGCCAGCTTCGCCGCTCCCCAAAAGCTTATGAAATCACGGCTGGAGGGACCGGCGAAGTTCCATGCGAACTCGACGCAGACGAGGATAAGGGTCAGGAGCCCTAGCGCGTGACCGACCAGCAAATAGGGCCGGTAAGGGTCAGAGCTCGAAGGACTGGCAGCGGCTTCCATGCGCGCGGCTATAACTGGTTAATGGCTAATAAAGTCCTGCTTTGGCTGCTTGGCTCCCAGCCATTCGATCGCCCATGTTTGTCTCGGTCTGCATCTTCCTGTAGTCCGCCTGCGGGGAATGAGGGGGGACGTGATGAAATCTGCAACATTGGGATATGCGGCGGCGGCCTTTGCGATGGCCGCGCTTCCGTTTGACGCGGTGGCCGCGCATGAATCGCCCGAGCACGCGCTTGAGGCATCGCGCGTCGCAGCGATGCGGGCCGCGACGCTGGCGTTTGTCGCGACGCTTGATGATGCGGGGCGCGCTGCGGTGATGACGGGGCTCGACAATAATGCCGTGCGGACCGGCTGGTCGAACCTCCCGGCTGTGATGGCCCCGCGCCCCGGGCTCGCGGTGGCCTAAATGGATGCTGGTCAGCGCAAGGCACTTCACACCATGCTCGCGGCGGCCTTTTCGAGCCAGGGCTATCTCAAGACCACCACGATCATGTGGCACGAGGATGTGCTGCACCAGATCACGGCGGCAGCGCTCGCCGCCATGCCCGACAGCGAGCCGCGCAAGGCGCAGGGGCAGGTAATTCTCCCCTCCTAAGACACCGAGCTGTTCTATGTCTCGGTGTTCGCTGATCCGAACGGCAAGGATTGGGGCTGGATGCTCACCGGGCATCACTATGCCGCCAATTTCACGGTCTCGGATGGTCGGATAGCCTTTACGCCGCTGTTCCTTGGCGCCAGCCCGCAGATCGTGCCCGAGGGGCGCTACACCGGCTGGCGGATCCTGCAGCACGAGGCCGACCGGGCCCTCACACTGATGGCTGCGCTAAAGCCTGACCAGGTCAAGCAGACACTGATCGCCGATGCAGTCGATGGCGATCTGTTTGCAGGCAAGGGCGCACAGGATCGCGCCGGCAAGCCGAGAGGCATCCCTGCCTCGGCGCTCGACCCTGTGCAGCGCCAGTTGCTGGCTGGGCTGGTCGATGAATATCTCGGCGATGCCTCGGATGAAGCCGCCACCCGCCAACGCGCGGCGATTGCTGCCGACGGGGCAGACAAGCTCCACTTCGCATAGTGGGGACCGACTGGCGATCCGGCGGTACGCTTCATGTTCCGTATCGAAGGCCCGTCGATCATCATCGACTATGTGCGCGAGCGATCACCGGACGGCAGCTTCAACCACGTCCATTCGATCGCGCGCGATCCCGCGAACGACTACGGTGCCAAGTGGTTGGAGCAGCACTACACCGAATCCCATCAGGAATAGCGCCAGCGCCTTACGGCTGCTTGTGCTTGTGCCCGGGCTTGCGGGATGGGCCGGGCTTCTTGCCATGCCACGACTTGGCACCGTGGCCACCCGGCGCGCCGCCGCCGCCATTCGGCTTGCGGGCAATGGTCTTGCCGGCAGGCTTGGCCTTGACGAAGGCGTTATCTGCGGTGCTGCGCGAGGGGCGCAGCTGGCGATTGCCGCGGGCGGCTTCGCGCGGGCCGGTCTCGGAGCGTTCGATGATCACCGCCTCTTCCTCGCCCTCGGCCTGCGCGGTGCGCGCGGCGGCGTCGGCGAATTTGGCAGCGAGCGTGCGCGGGATCTGGAAATAGGTTTCGGCCTGAGCGATGCGGATCGCGCCGATCTCGCCGCGAGTGACATGGCCGCGGCGGCACAGCAGCGGCAGGATCCAGCGCGGATCGGCGTTCTGGCTGCGGCCGATATCCATGCGGAACCACACGGTATCCTCGAACCCGGGGCGGTGACGCTCCTTCTGCTCTTCGGCGCGCGCCTGCGGGATGTTGGCAATCAGCTCCTCGGGCTCGGGCATGCTGGCGCGGTGGGCGGCCACCAGCATCCCGGCGATTTCTTGAGGGCTGCGCTCGGCGAGCAGGCGCTCGGCCAGAGCACGATCAGACTCGTCGATTTCGACCGGCGCGAGTAGCTTGGCGAGCAGGCGTTCGCGGTCCTTTTCGAGGATCGCCTCGCGATCGGGCACGTCCTGCCATTCGGCGTTGATCTGGGCGTGGCGCAGCATCGCTTCGATGCGCTTGCGGCGCGAGTAGGGCACGATCAGCACCGCGATACCCTTGCGCCCGGCGCGGCCGGTGCGGCCCGAACGGTGCTGGAGCGTTTCGGCATCGCGCGGAATCTCGACATGGATGACGAGGCTGAGGGTCGGCAGATCGATCCCGCGTGCGGCGACATCAGTGGCAACGCAGACCCGCGCGCGGCGATCGCGCAGCGCTTGCAGCGCCTGGTTGCGTTCGGACTGCGAATGTTCGCCCGACAGCGCCACCACAGCAAAGCCGCGTTCCTGCAGGATCGCGTGAAGGTGGCGCACCTTCTCGCGCGTCGCGCAGAACAGGATCGCGGTTTCGGCTTCATGGAAGCGCAGCAGATTGACCACTGCGTTCTCGATCTCGGTGGGGGACACGGTCACCGCCTGATAGGCGATGTCGCCATGTCCGCGGCCTTCGCTGATGGTCGCGATCCGCAAGGCATCATTCTGGTAGCGGCGGGCGAGCGCTTCGATGGGACGCGGCATGGTGGCCGAGAACAGCAGCGTGCGGCGTTCTTGCGGGGTGGCATCGAGGATCGCTTCGAGCTCCTCGCGGAAACCCATGTCGAGCATCTCGTCGGCCTCGTCGAGCACCACTGCTGCAAGGCGCGACAGATCGAGTGCGCCGCGTTCCAAGTGATCGCGCAATCGGCCGGGCGTGCCAACCACGATGGCCGGCCCTTGGTTCAGCACCTTGCGTTCGGCCGAGGGGTTCATCCCGCCGACACAGGTGGCAATGCGTGCGCCGGTGCGGCCATAGAGCCATTCAAGCTCGCGGCTGACCTGCAGCGCGAGTTCACGGGTGGGGGTGATGACCAGCGCGCGCGGGGCGCGGTCGGGTATCACGCGGTCCTGCCCGCCGAGCAATTCGGCCGCCATGGCGAGGCCGAAGGCGACCGTTTTGCCCGAACCGGTCTGGGCCGAGACCACAAGATCGCGGCCGACGGCCTCCGCACGGAGCACTTCGGCCTGGACAGGGGTGGCAGCCTCGTAACCGCGCTCGGCGAGGGCGGCTTCGAGCGGGGCGGGCAGGGTGGGGAAATTCATGGGCGTGAAACTCGTGTGAAACGGCGCGCCGGAAAGCGCGGCGAACGCGGCTGTTTGAAGCAGGGCATCCAGGGGAGAAAAGCGCGAAGCTGGCGGTCCAGCGCACATATGAAAGTGATCCTTTACGCGATTTTGCCGCTTTCGGCTTGTGAAAAATGAACGCAGCCGGTTGCCCGCTGGTGAAGCGGCCGAATCTTCGCCGCAAGGGCTTGCCAAAGGACGGCACATATTGGACGAGAGTCACTTGGGGCGATGGGATACCAGTTTGGCAGTTTGGCAGTCCGTTTGGTAATGTTTGGGGGCTTGGGTGACACGGAGATTGCGTAAGATTGTGCCCGCGGCGCTGGCTATGGCGTTGCTTGCAGGCTGCGGCACAGGCGCCAAGCGGACACCTCCGGTGCTTCCGGTCGAGGTTATTACGGTCGCCGCGCAGGATACCTCGCTCTATTCCGAGTATATCGGCGACATCCGCGCTGCCAACGAGGTCGCGATCTATCCCCGTATCAACGGCGTTGTGCTACGCCGCGCTTTCGCCGAAGGCACGATGGTGCGCGAGGGCCAGCTTCTGTTCGAGATCGAGGCCCGCGAATATGTCTCGGCGCGAGATGTCGCACTTGCCAACGTCGCGGCTGCCGAGGCGCAATCCTCGCGGGCGAACGAGGATGTTGCCCGTTACGAGCCATTGGTCGCGGCTGATGCGATTGCGGGGCAAGTCTACGACAATGCCATCGCCACGTCCAAGGCCGCTGCCGCGCAGGTGAAGGCCACGCGGGCAGCGCTGCGCAACGCCGAGATCACGCTCAGCTATGGCCAGGTGCGTGCGCCGATATCGGGCCGGATCGGAAAATCTGCCGTCAGTGACGGCCAACTGGTTGCTGCCGGGCAGGTCGAGCTGGCACGGATTTCCGATGCGGGCCGGATCGAGGTCTATTTCAGTCCCAGCGAGAGCGAATTGCTGAGCTTTTCGCGCCTCTCCCCGGAGGAAAAGGCCGCAGCCCAGACCGGGATCAAGCTGGTGCTGGCCGATGGCGAAGTGCTGCCGCAGACCGGCACGATCGACTTTGCCGATCGCGCGGTCGATCCCGCCACGGGCTCCTACCGGCTGCGCGCGGTATTTCCCAATCCGGGGATGGCGGTCCTTCCGGGGCAGTTCGGACGGGTGCAGATCCGCGCACAGCTCAGGAAGGGCGCGGTGACCGTGCCCGACCGGGCAGTGGTCGAGCAGTTCGGCAGCTACTTCGTGATGGTGGTGGGCAAGGACAAGAAGGCCGAGCAGCGCCAGATCAAGGTTGGCGCGCAGGTCGCGGGTGAGTGGATCATCGAGGGCGGTCTCAAGCCCGGCGAGCAGATCATTGTCGAAGGCCTCGCCAAGGTCCAGCCGGGCATGCTTGTTGAACCGCTGCCGCTGGGCAAGTCCAAGCCCTATGCCGACGCCGCGATGAAGAAAGTGCTGGGGAACTAAGCCCCGTGGCACGCATCTTCATCGACCGCCCGGTCTTCGCCATCGTTATCGCCTTGGTGCTCTCGCTCGCGGGGGCCTTGTCGCTGCTCGGTTTGCCGGTCTCGCAATATCCCGACATTGCCCCGCCGACGGTCAAGATCACATCGGTCTATCCCGGCGCGAGCGCGCTGGTGGTGGAAGACGGGGTCACCAAGCCGCTCGACTCGCAGATCAACGGTGTCACCGGGATGAAGTCGATCAAGGGCGTCTCGAGCGCGGACGGCACCTCGGTGGTGACGGTTCAGTTCAGCCTCGAGACTGATCCTGATATCGCCGCGGTCGAAACCCAGAACCGCGTCTCGCAAGTGCTTCCGCAGCTTCCCGGCGAAGTCAACGATATCGGGGTAACGGTGCGCAAGGCCTCGGCTGACACGCTGATGTATGTCGCCTTCTACTCGCCGGAAGCGGGCTACGACCGGACCTTCATCTCCAACTATGTCGACAACCTCGTGGTCGACGAACTCAAGCGCGTGCAGGGGGTGGGGGATGTCACCTTCTTCGGCGCGCCCTTCGCCATGCGCGTGTGGCTCAAGCCTGACCGGATGGCAGCGCTTGGCCTCACGCCGATGGACGTCGTTGCCGCGGTGCGTGAGCAGAACGCTCAGGCCGCACCGGGCGCAGTCGGACAGCCACCGACGCGCACCGCGAGAGGGTTCCAGTATTCGCTCGAGCTCCAAGGTCGCATCAGCGAAGCCTCGCAGTTCGAGAACATCGTTTTACGCACCGGCCCCGACGGGCGCCAGTTGCGCATCCGCGACGTTGCCCGGGTGGAGCTCGGCTCGAAGGCCTATACGCAGGAGGCCTCGCTCAATGGCAAGCCTGCCGCGGCGATCGGTATCGCGCTGTCGCCTGGTGCCAATGCGATGGCGACCGCGGAAGAACTCAAGGCGCGGATGGAGTCGCTGAAGGCCAGCTTCCCGCCCGATTTCGACTATGAAATTGTCTATGACAGTTCGACCTTCGTCGAGGAATCGATTGCCGAGGTCGAGCATACGCTGCGCGATGCGATCATCCTGGTGTTGCTGGTGGTGTTCCTGTTCCTCCAAAGCTGGCGCGCCACGCTGATCCCGATGCTCGCTGTGCCGGTATCGCTGCTGGCGACGCTGATTGCCTATCAGGTTCTCGGATTCTCTATCAACACGCTCTCGCTGTTCGGCATGGTGCTGGCTATCGGAATCGTGGTCGACGACGCGATCGTGGTGGTCGAGATGGTCGAGCACAAGATGGCGCACGACAAGCTCTCTCCGCGCGATGCGACTCGCGCAGCGATGGATGAGGTGTCGGGGCCGGTTGTGGCGATCGCGCTGGTGCTGGCCGCAGTGTTCGTGCCGATGGCCTTTGTGCCGGGCGTGAGCGGGCAGCTCTACAAGCAGTTTGCGCTCACCATCGCGGTCTCCACGATGTTTTCGGCGCTGGTGGCGCTGACTCTCACGCCGGCCCTGTGCGCGATGCTCCTGAAGCCCAAGTCGGACGTGCCGCCCAGCAATTTCCTCGACCGGTTCTTCGCCCGCTTCAACGCCTGGTTCGATCGACTGACCGAGCGCTATGGCCGTTTTATCGGCATGACGACCGGCAGCTTGAAGCGCGTTGCCGTGTTCCTGTTGCTGGTGATTGTGGGCATTGTGCTGCTGTTCCGCGTTACCCCGACCGGCTTTGTCCCTGACGAGGACGTCGGTGCGTTCTTCGTCCAGGCGATCCTGCCCGATGCCGCCAACAGCCAGCGTACCGAACAGGTGCTGACCGACTTCGCGGGCCGTCTGCGCGAGCTTGAGGGGGTCGAGGCGGTCATGACGATCTCCAACTTCGACGTGCTCTCGGGCACTGTCACCCCGAGCGGAGGCTTGATGATCGCAAAACTCGCTCCGTGGCACAAGCGCGGCCTGAGGACTTCGGCGAAGGCCCTGATCATGAAGGCCAACCTCGCCGGATACCTCACGCCGCAGGCGATGATGTTCGGCTTCGGCCCGCCTGCTCTGCCGGGCTACGGCGCGTCGTCGGGCTTCTCGATGATGATCCAGGCCCGCGCCGGCCAGCCGAGCGACGAACTGGCTGACATGACCCGCCAGTTTATCGCCGAAGCCAGCCAGCAGCCCGAAATCGCGCGCATCTCCTCGACCTTCAGCGCGGGGACACCCAATTACCAGCTCACCATCGACCGCGAACGGGCCAAGCAGCTCGGGCTGGCATTGACCGACGTTTATCAGAGCCTGCAGATTCTGCTGGGCGGGACACAGGTCAACGACTTCAGTCTCTATGGCAAGAATTACAAGGTGATGTTGCAGGCCGATGCCGATTATCGCGAGGATATCGGCGCCCTTGGTCTCATCAATGTGCGCAGCCGCACTAGCGGGCAAATGGTGCCGCTCTCTGCGGTGGTGACAGTCGAGAAAGGCGCGGCGCCGCGGTTCACCAACCGCTACAACCTATACGGCTCGGCCGATATCAGCGGTGCGCCCGCGGAGGGCTATTCCTCGGGCGACGCGGTGGCCGCGCTCGAGCGCACCGCGGCCAAAGTGCTTCCGGCGGGCTATGGCTACGAATGGACCGGTGTAACCCGCGAGGAAGTCGAGACCGGCAATGCCGCGACGCTGGTGATGGCGCTGTCGGTGCTGGTAGTGTTCCTCTTCCTTGCCGCTCTCTATGAGAGCTGGTCGGTGCCGGTGGCGGTGCTGCTGGGCGTTCCCTTCGGCGTGCTCGGGGCGCTGCTGGCGCTGCAGCTACGCGGGCTTGATTTCAACGTCTACGGCCAGATCGGGGTCGTCACGCTGGTCGGCTTGTCCGCCAAGAACGCTATCCTGATTGTCGAGTTCGCCAAGCAGTTCCACGAACAGGGCATGCCCATCGCCGAGGCCGCACGCGAGGCCGCCAAGCAGCGCCTGCGCCCGATTCTGATGACATCCTTCGCCTTCATCATGGGCGTGATCCCGCTCCTGCTTGCGACCGGCGCGGGGGCCGCGTCGAAGGCGTCGGTCGGCACGGTGGTGTTTGGCGGGATGCTGGTTGCGACTGTGCTTGCGGTGCTGGTGGTGCCGGCGCTCTATGTGATCGTCCAGAGCGTGACCGAGCGGTATTTTGGCGGGCCCAAGGATGCACCGCCTGCCACATCCGATCCCGAATTGCTGGAGCACCCGGCATGAGCCTGCGGCTGCTGAAGGCGGGCGGGGGGGCAACGCTGGCACTGGCGCTCGCGGGCTGCGCGATCGTCGGCACCGACTATGAGCGCCCCGATCTGTCGCTGCCGGACCAGCATGCGGTCGCGATTGACGTCAGCACCGCGCAATCGGCAGCGAACCTCAATTGGTTCGAGCTCTACCACGATCCCGAGTTGCGCCCGCTGATCGAGGAGGCGCTCGTCAACAATCTCGATCTGCAACAGGCCTATGCCCGGATCGAGGAATCGCGCGCTCGGCTGCAGGTCGCGCGCAGCCGGTACTTTCCCTCGATCGACGGCGCACTGCAGACCGCGCCCACGCTGCAGGGCAACAGCAATGACGGGGTGTTTACGCTCGGGCTGGTGCTCAACTGGGAGATCGACCTGTTCGGCAAGCTGCGCCGCCAGAACGAGGCCGCCCGCGCGCAGCTGCTCGCCACCGAGGCGGGCCAGGCGGCGGTGGTCACCACACTGGTGCAGCAAGTCGCGACCGTGTGGCTGACGATCCGCGAATTGCAGGCCGAAGAAGCGATCCTTGAACGCAACATTGCCATCCAGCAGCGCAGTCTTGAGCTGGTGCAACTGCTTCACCGGCAGGGCGTCGTCTCCGACAGCGAGGAGCAGCAGGCGATCGCGCAGGTGTCAGGCACCCGCGCATTGCTGCCGCAGGTGCAGCAGGCGCGGCTGGTGAATGCCAACCTGTTGGCGGTGCTGCTCGGACGCTATCCGACCGCGATGGAGCTGACGCCGTTCGATCCCGAGAGGCAGGCGCGCGGAATCGGTGCCTATGAACTGCCGCTGGGCGTGCCGAGCGAGCTGCTTGCGCGGCGGCCTGATGTGATCATTGCCGAACAATCGCTCGCTGCCGCTACCGCCAGCGAAGGCGTGGCGAGGGCCACCCGTGTCCCGTTCCCGACGATCGGCTTCAGCGCGTTGTTCGGCCGCACTTCGACCGACCTCGGTTCGCTGTTCGATAGCGGGGCTTCGGCGGCGATCAATTCTTGGGGGCCGCAGATCGGGCTGCCGATCCTCAATGTCGGGCGCGATCTCGGCAATGTCCGCGTCGCCCGTGCGCAGACAAGCCAGGCGCTGATCGGCTATCGCCGCGCAGTGCAAGGGGCGCTGTTCGATGTCAACGCGGCAAGCTACGCCTACCGCTCTGCCGATGAACAGCTTGCGCCGCTGACCGAGCAATATACCGCCGCCGCACGCACGCTCACGTTGCAGGAGCTGCGGTTCAAGGCCGGGGTGGTGAATTATCTCTCGGTGCTCGACGCGCAGCGGCTGGTGCTGTCGAGCGACCTGTCGCTGGCGCGTGCACGGCTGGCGCGCGACCTCGCCTTTGTCGACCTTTATCAGGCGCTCGGCGGAGGCTGGGATCCGGACGCGCCGCTACCTGAACCCAGAGAATAGCGCGTCAGGACATCCGCGCGAAATTGGCGACCCCGGGGGCCGGTGTGCGCAGGGGCGCAGGGCTGCCAGGGGGCGTGAGGGCATGGCCCGGCGCGAGCGCGGCCAGCGCGGTGGTGACCGCGCCGATCTGCGGGGCCGCCACAGCGTAGAACACCAGCTTGGCTTCCTTGCGGGTCTCGACCAGCCCGGCCTTGCGCAGCACGCTCAACTGCTGTGACAGGCCCGGCTGGGTAATGCCGGTGACATGCTCGATCTCGCCGACATTGCGCTCGCCTGCGGCCAGCACGGCAAGGATGCGGAACCGCAGCGGGTGGGCAAGCGCTTTGAGCGCCTCGATCAACTCGTCGCCGGCGATCATGCCTTGCCTCCGCTTTCGCGCAGAAACCAGCCAGCGATGTCCGGCGCAGCGTAAACCTCGTCGAGATTGTGGCTCGGGGCTGCCAGCATCGGTTCGCCCGGGTGCCAGTTGGCAGGCGCCAGCGCGCCCTTTGCGTCAATCGCCTGCAACCCATCAAGGATGCGCAGCATCTCCGGCACCGAACGGCCGAGACTGGCGGGATAGCAAGTCATCGCGCGGATCACGCCAGCAGGGTCGATGAAGAAGGTGGTGCGCACCGTGGCGCTGTCATTGTCCTGCGCGCCAACCATGCCGAAGGCGCGGCCGATCACCAGCGTCGGATCTTCCAGGATCGGGAAGCGCACTTCCACGCCAAAGCGGTCGCGGATCATCCTGAGCCACGCGAAGTGCGAAAACAGGCTGTCGACCGACAGTGCCATCAATGCGCAGTCCCGCGTCTCGAAGGCGTCCGCCTCGCGGGCGAGGGCGACAAATTCGGTTGTGCAGACGGGCGTGAAGTCGGCCGGGTGGAAGAACAGCACGAGCCAGCGCCCGCGATAGTCGGACAGGCGAACTGGTCCGACGGTGCCGCGGGCTTCGAAATCGGGCGCGACATCGCCGATGCGGAGGCCAGCGCAGGGCGGGAGAGATTGAACAGGCGAGGTCATTGCCTCCTCATATCACTTGACTCTGACATTGCAAGATATATACACGATTTATGTAAATAATTGGAGATTTGTCATGAGTGCCGACGATTCGATCCTCGCTGCGGCGGCCGCGCAGGTCGAGCGTGCGCGGGCTGGTGCGGGGTTGCGGCCTGAAATCGCCAGCTTCTTTGATCCTGCCACTTTCACCGTCACCTACGTGGTGCGCGATCCGGCGACCCGCGAGGCGGCGATCATCGACCCGGTGCTCGACTTTGATCCCAATTCGGGCCGCACCGCGACGGCCTCGGCCGATGCGGTCATCGAATACGTCAATTCGCATAATTTGAAGGTGACTTGGCTGCTCGAGACCCATGCCCATGCCGATCACTTCTCGGCCGCGCCCTATCTTCAGGAACGGCTCGGCGGCACAATCGCGATCGGCGAGCACATCACTGCGGTGCAGGCCGTGTTCGGCAAGCTGTTCAACGCCGGCCCCGAATTCGCGCATGACGGCTCGCAGTTCGATGTGCTGTTCAAGGACGGAGATACCTTCAGCATCGGCGCCTTGCCGGTAACGGTTCTGCACGTCCCCGGCCATACGCCTGCCTGCATCGCCTATATCGTGGGCGAGGCGGTGTTCGTGGGCGATACCATGTTCATGCCCGATTACGGCACGGCGCGTGCCGACTTCCCGGGCGGGAATGCGCGCACGCTGTTCCGCTCGCTGCGGCGCATCCTCTCGCTGCCCCACGAGACGCGACTGTTCATGTGCCATGATTACCTGCCCAAGGGTCGCAGCGAATATGTGTGGGAGACCACCGTCGCTGCTGAGCGCGAAGGCAATGTCCACGCTCATTACGGCGTGACCGAGGACGAATTTGTCGCCATGCGCGAGGCGCGCGACGCCACGCTCGATATGCCGCGCCTGATCCTGCCTTCGGTGCAGGTCAACATGCGCGCCGGCCACCTGCCGCCGCCCGATGATAACGGCGTGATCTACCTCAAGCTGCCGGTCAACGCGGTATGATCTTGCCGGGATTTCCTGATGCTGCTCCGCTCGCGGGGCTTGGTGGCGGGGTGCTGATCGGGCTGGCGGCGGCGCTGATGCTGCTGGGCGCAGGGCGGATTGCCGGGGTCTCGGGCATTGCCGCACGCGCTTTTGGCCTGGCGGAGAGTTCGATGCCGCGCGCCGGTGCCTGGGCGTTCCTGATCGGCTTGCCGCTGGGCGCGCTGATTGTCGCCAGCCTGACCGAAGCCGCCGTGCCCAGTTTTGCCGGGCCGGTCACGCTCGCGATTGCCGGTGTGATCGTCGGGATCGGCACGCGGCTCGGCTCGGGCTGCACCAGTGGCCACGGGGTATGCGGCATGAGCCGCCTCTCGCAGCGCTCGCTGGTGGCCACCGCGACCTTCATGGTAACCGGCTTTGCCACAGTGGCGGCGATGAACGCACTCGGCATCGCGGTGCTGCCATGATCCGTGACACGCTGGTGCCGCTGCTTGCAGGCACGATTTTCGGCGCGGGCCTGATGCTGGGCGGGATGACCGATCCGGCGCGGGTGCGCGGGTTCCTCGATCTGTTTGGCGCATGGGATCCGACACTCGCCTTCGTGATGGGCGGCGCGGTGTTGGTGATGGCGCTCGCATGGCTGCTCCAGAAGCGGATGCAGCGCCCGGTGTTTGCGACAAGCTTTGCGTTGCCCGATCGCAGCGACATCACCGCCAAGCTGGTCGGCGGTTCGGCGCTGTTCGGGATCGGCTGGGGGATTGCCGGGCTGTGTCCGGGCCCCGGCTTTGCCGCGCTCGCAATCGAACCGCTATCAGCGGCGATTTTCGTCGCGGCGATGCTGGCCGGCATGATGCTGGTGCGGCTGGTGGAAGGACAGGGATGATGGAACTGCGAAACATAGATGCGACTCTTGCGGTCGCCCCGCAGATGGCGCCCGAGGATCTCGCTGGCCTTGCCGCGCAAGGCTTTGCCGCGGTGATCTGCAACCGCCCTGATGGCGAGGAGCCGGGCCAGCCCCCGCTCGATGATATGCGCCGCGCTGCGCAGGAGGAGGGGCTCGCGTTCCACCACATCCCGGTTGCCGGAGGCCTGTTCCCGCCCGCCGCCGTCGCCGCATTCGGCGCGATCCGGCGCGGCACGCATGGCAAGGTGCTGGCCTATTGCCGCACCGGCACGCGCGCGGCCTCGCTTGATGCGCTGGCCAATATCCGCGGCCTCAGTGCCGCTGACCGCGTCGCCACTGCCAAGGCAGCCGGATACGACCTTTCAGCACTCGCCGAGCGCATGACAGCGGGCGAATAGGCCCGCACTCGGAAGGAGCCGGACATGAGCGCACAGCAGCACACAGTCGTCGTAATCGGCGGCGGAGCGGCGGGGATCGCGACCGCGGCCTCGATGCTGAAGCGGCGTCCGGGGCTTGACATCGCGATTGTCGAACCGTCCGATACCCACGCCTATCAGCCCGGCTGGACGATGGTCGGCGGCGGGGTGTTCGATGTCGCCAGCACCACCCGCCCGATGGGAAGCGTGATGCCCAAAGGCGTGCGCTGGGTGCGCGAGGCCGCAGCCGGTTTCCAGCCCGACGTTAATCAAGTGACGCTCGCCGATGGCAGCACGCTGACTTACGAGGTGCTGATCGTCGCGCCGGGCATCAGGCTCGCCTGGGAGAAGATCGTCGGGCTTGAGGCGACGCTCGGCAAACACGGCGTCACCAGCAATTACCGTAAGGATCTGGCGCCTTACACATGGGAGCTGGTGCAGAAGATCAAGGCGGGCAGGGCGATCTTCTCCCAGCCGCCGATGCCGATCAAATGCGCCGGCGCGCCGCAGAAATCGATGTATCTCGCCTGTGATCACTGGCTGCGCGCGGGCGTGCTGGGGGACATCGAAGTCGAATTCCGCAATGCCGGGCCGGTGTTGTTCGGCGTGGCGGACTATGTTCCGGCACTGATGGAATATGTCGGGAAATACGGCATCGATCTCGAACTCGGCAACAATCTGGTCGCGGTTGATGGTCCCGCGCAGGTGGCGGTGTTCCAGACCGCCGAGGGCGAGGTCTCCCGCAGTTTCGACATGATGCATGTCGTCCCCCCGCAAGTCGCGCCGCAATTCCTCGCCGATAGCCTGCTGGCCGCGCCGAGCGGGTTCACCGATGTCGATCAGCACACGCTTCAGCACGTGCGCTACCGCAATATCTTCGGGCTGGGCGATGGCGGCTCAATGCCCAATGCCAAGACGGCCGCCGCCGCGCGCAAACAGGCGCCGGTGGTTGCGGTCAATGCGCTGCGGCAGTTGGACGGCAAAGGGCCTACCGCAGGCTACGACGGCTATGGCTCGTGCCCCTTGACGGTGGAGCGCGGCAAGATCGTGCTCGCCGAATTCGCCTATGGCGGCAAGCTTGTGCCGAGCTTTCCGACCTGGTTGATCGATGGCACCAAGGCCAATCGCCTGTCGTGGATGCTCAAGGCCGATTTACTGCCGTGGCTCTACTGGAACGGAATGCTGAAGGGCCGCGAGTGGCTCGCCGGGCCCGGCGGGCTGATCGCCCAGTAACGCCATGCTTGCCCGCTATCTCCCGATCCTCGAATGGGGCCGCAGCTATGATCGCGGTGTGCTGACCAGCGATCTCTTGGCGGCGGTGATCGTGACCATCATGCTGATCCCGCAAAGCCTCGCCTACGCGATGCTTGCGGGACTGCCGCCGGTCGTCGGGCTTTACGCCTCGATCCTGCCGCTGGTGGCCTATGCGCTGTTCGGCACCAGCCGGACGCTGGCGGTGGGGCCGGTGGCGGTGGTCTCGCTGATGACGGCGAGCGCGGCAGGAGCCGTCGCAGTGCCGGGGACGGCGGCCTATTGGGAGGCGGCGGTGACGCTCGCCGCGCTCTCGGGCGTGATGTTGGTGGTGCTGGGGCTGCTGCGGCTGGGCTTTCTTGCCAACCTCCTGTCCCATCCCGTAATCAGCGGGTTCATCTCGGCAAGCGGCGTGTTGATCGCCACCAGCCAGTTGAAACACATCCTCGGGGTGAAGGTCGCGGGCGAGACCTGGCCGGAGATGCTCAGCGGATTGGCGCGTGCGCTGGCGGAGACCAATCTTGCGACGCTTGCCCTCGGGATACCGGCAACGCTGTTCCTGTTCTGGGTGAGGAAGGGCCTGAAGCCGGCGATCCAGCGCCTCGGCCTCAGCCCGCGCGTGGCCGACATGACCGCCAAGGCCGGGCCGGTAGTGGCGGTGGCGGTGACGATCCTCGCCGTGATCGGCTTTGGGCTGGAGGCGCGCGGCGTATCGGTTGTGGGCGCGATCCCGCAAGGCCTGCCGCCTTTCGCGCTGCCTTCCGCCGACCCTGCGCTGATCCATTCGCTGTGGGTGCCTGCGTTGCTGATCTCGGTGATCGGCTTTGTCGAGAGTGTCTCGGTCGCGCAGACGCTCGCCGCCAAACGCCGTCAGCGGATCGTGCCGGATCAGGAGCTGATCGGGCTGGGCGCATCGAACATCGCCCGCGCGCTTTCGGGCGGCTATCCGGTTACGGGCGGCTTCGCGCGCTCGGTCGTCAATTTCGATGCCGGCGCGCAGACCCCGGCGGCAGGCGCCTTCACCGCTGTGGGCATCGCGCTTGCCAGCCTGTTTCTCACCCCGCTCCTGTTCCACCTGCCCAATGCGACGCTCGCGGCGACAATCATTGTTGCGGTGCTGAGCCTTGTCGATTTCAAGACGCCGCGGCTGCTGTGGGCCTATTCCAAGGCCGATTTTGCCGCCCACGCCGCGACCATCGCCGTCACCTTGCTCGCTGGTGTGGAGCTCGGCGTGATCGCGGGCGTTGCCGTCGGCCTGCTGCTCTATCTGCGGCGCGCCAGCCGGCCCCATGCCGCCATCGTAGGCCGGGTGCCGGGCACCGAGCATTTCCGCAATGTCGAGCGCCACACAGTGCTCACCCTGCCGCATCTGCTGTCGATCCGGATCGATGAAAGCCTGACCTATCTCAACGCCCGCTGGCTGGAGGAATATGTCCTCGAACAGGTCGCCGAGCGCCCGGCGCTGCGCCACGTCATCTTGATGTGCAGCGCGGTCAATGCGATCGATGCCTCGGGCCTCGAAAGCCTCGAGGCGATCAACCACCGGCTGGCCGATGGCGGCATCAAACTGCATCTGTCGGAAGTGAAGGGCCCGGTGATGGACCGCCTGAAGCGCACCCATTTCGTCGAGGATTTGTCGGGCCGCGTGTTCCTATCGCAGGACAAGGCCTTTGCCGATCTAGCGCTCGATACGGGGGAGGCACCCCAAGTTCCCATCGCAGACGAAGCGCGCGGGCTTATTTGAGCAGATCCTGTTTAACTAAATGAAAATCTGTAATTGTATTCTGCCTGAAGCTACGATTCAGGACTGATTTCGTTTATATTTGCACTGAATCTTGGAAATAGGAAAATTCGATTTCATAAATCGAGTAATTAAATTGTCTCCGAATTGTCCGGCCTGCTAGAGCGGTTGCGCCAACCAAAGGAGCAAGACCCATGAGCCTGCATATCGGCGATATCGCCCCCGACTTCACCGTGGACACCACCACCGGCCCGATCAGGCTGCATGAATGGGCAGATGATTCTTGGGTGTTCTTCTTCAGCCACCCAGCCGATTTTACCCCGGTCTGCACCACCGAAATGGGCACCACCGCGCGGCTCGCCGCCGAGTTTGCCAAGCGCAACTGCAAGCCATTGGGCCTCTCGACCGACACGGTTGAAGAGCACCTCGCCTGGGTCAAGGATGTGGAAGAGACGCAGGGCGTGACGCTGGCCTTTCCGATCGTGGCCGATGCCGACCTGCGGATTGCCAGGCTCTATGACATGATCCACCCCGATCAGTCAGAAACGGCGGCGGTGCGTTCGGTGTTCATCATCGATCCGGCCAAGAAAATCCGCCTGATCATGACCTACCCCATGAGCGTGGGCCGCAATTTTGACGAAATCCTGCGGGTGATCGACAGCTTGCAGCTCGCGGACCGGATGACCATCGCGACCCCTGCCGATTGGCGCCCGGGCGACAAGGTGATCATCCCGCCTTCGGTCGATGATGCCACCGCGCACGAACGGTTCCCGCAAGGTTTCACCACCATCAAGCCTTATCTGCGGATGGTCGAGATCACCTGAACCTGCTCTGCCCTGTTGCACCGCCGGACACCCCCCCTTCCGGCGGTGCAACTCTTTTGCTGTCAAACCGTATCTGCGTTGCGCCAAAAGCAATTGCTCGGCGCCGCCAAGGGACTAGCTTCTCACCATGCTTGAGAACCTCGACGCCCTGCTGCTCGCGCGGATCCAGTTTGCCTTTACGGTAAGCTTCCATTTCTTCTTCCCGGCCTTCTCGATCGGGCTGGCGAGCTACCTCGCGGTGCTCGAAGGTTTGTGGCTGAAAACCGGCAGATCCGTCTATCTCGACCTGTTCAAATACTGGCTCAAGATCTTCGCGATCGCCTTTGCGATGGGCGTCGTTTCGGGGATTGTGATGTCCTACCAGTTCGGCACCAACTGGTCGGTGTTCTCGGATAAGGCCGGGCCGGTGATCGGGCCGCTGATGGCCTACGAAGTGCTGACCGCGTTCTTCCTTGAAGCAGGATTCCTCGGCGTGATGCTGTTCGGGATGGAGAAGGTCGGCAAGAAGCTGCACTTTGCCGCCACGCTGATGGTGGCGCTGGGCACCTTTGTCTCGGCCTTCTGGATCCTCTCGGTCAATAGCTGGATGCATACGCCGACGGGCTACCTGATCGGCGCAAATGGCCAATTCCTGCCCGGCGACAGCTGGTGGACGATCATCTTCAACCCCAGTTTCCCTTACCGCCTGGTCCACACCGTGATGGCGGCCTACCTGACCACTGCCTTCGTGGTGGGCGCGGTGGGCGCGTGGCATCTGCTCAAAGATCGCGCCAATCCGCATGCCCGCACCATGTTCTCGATGGCAATGTGGATGGCGGCGATTGTCACCCCGCTGCAGATTTTCGCGGGCGACATGCACGGACTGAACACGCTCAAGCATCAGCCCGTCAAGGTGATGGCGATGGAGGGGCATTACCAAAGCCACCCCGAAGGCGCGCCGCTGATCCTGTTCGGCATCCCCGACAGCGAGGCCAAGACGGTGCGCTATGCGGTGGAGATTCCGAAGTTCTCCTCGCTGATCCTCAAGCATGATCTCGACGCGCCGCTGGCCGGGCTCGACACTATTCCCGATGACGAGGAACCGCCGGTCGGGATGTTGTTCTCGAGCTTCCGCATCATGGTCGGCATCGGCTTTGCGATGCTGGGCATCGGGCTGTGGAGCCTGTGGGGGCGGGTGCGCGGCAGGCTCTACGAGATGAGCTGGCTGCACCGCGCCGCAGTGCTGATGGGGCCGAGCGGCTTTGCCGCCGTGCTCGCCGGATGGATCACCACCGAAGTCGGCCGCCAGCCCTATGTGATCTACGGCGTGCTGCGGACAGCCGATGCGGCCAGCCCGCTCGATGGCCCGGCCGTGGCCGCCTCGCTGCTCGCCTTCATCCTGGTCTACTTCACCGTCTTCGGCATCGGGGTGTGGTACATCCTCAAGCTCATGGGCAAAGCGCCGCACGCGGGTGAATATGGCGTGAAGCGCGGCGATGTCGGCCCGATCCGCACCGCCGGGATCACGCCCGGGCCGACGCAGAACCCGGGCGGCGAGGAAACGCTCCCCACCGAAGCGCAGCCCGCTGTTCCGGGTGAAAGGGAGCCGGTGTGATGGATCTCACCGTCATC
This sequence comes from Erythrobacteraceae bacterium, assembly GCA_046339235.1. GTDB lineage: Bacteria > Pseudomonadota > Alphaproteobacteria > Sphingomonadales > Sphingomonadaceae > Erythrobacter. The sequence goes on from JBKDUW010000099.1 coordinate 23,150, forward strand.
TGGGCCTTCATTATCGCCTTTGCCGTGTTCGCCTATGTGGTGATGGACGGGTTTGACCTCGGCATCGGCATCCTTTTCCCGACCTTCCGGGTGGGCAAGGGCCGCAACCGCGCAATGAATTCGATCGCGCCGCTGTGGGATGGCAACGAGACCTGGCTGGTTCTCGGCGGCGGCGGGCTATTTGCCGCCTTTCCGCTCGCCTATGCAGTGATCCTGCCCGCGACCTATCCGCTGATCATTGCGATGCTGCTGGGTCTTGTGTTCCGCGGCGTCGCCTTCGAATACCGCTGGCGCGATCCGGCGCATGAGAAATTCTGGGACGCGGCCTTCTTCGGCGGATCGGTGGTTGCAGCAATGGCGCAGGGGATGACCCTTGGCGCGCTGTTGCAGGGTATCGAGGTCGAGGGCCGCGCCTATGCCGGAAGCTGGTGGGATTGGCTCACGCCTTACACCTTTCTCACCGGGCTGGGCACGGTGGCAGGTTATGCGCTGCTGGGCAGCACCTGGCTGATCTGGAAGCTTGATGGAGGCGTGCAGGCACATGCCCGCTATGTCGCTCTTCGCGCAGCGATTGCGACGATTGTGCTGATGGGCGCAGTCAGCCTCTACAACATCACGCTGAACGCCGAATATGCCGCGCACTGGCTCGCGGTGCCGCAGATCTACTATGCTGCGCCAGTGCCGGTGATTACGGGGCTGGTTGCGATTGCGCTGGTCCGCGCGATCCGGGGCGATGCCCACAGCGCGCCGTTCTGGCTGGCGCTGGCGTTGTTCTTCCTCGGTATGGCAGGGCTGGGGGTAACCATCTGGCCGAACGTCGTGCCGCCGGGGATCACCATCTGGGACGCCGCCGCGCCCAAGCGCAGCCAGGTTTTCATGCTGATCGGCGTTGCGATCACGCTGCCACTGATCATAGGCTACACTGCCTGGGCGTACTGGGTGTTCCGCGGCAAGGTCGGCGACGAGGGATATCACTGATGTCCTCAAGTAGCGCAGCGATAGGACGACAAGAAGCGCGCTCAAGTAGCGCAGCGATAGGACACGATTAATGCTCGCGCCGCCTGAACTGGAACCCGAAGCGCCCCTTTGGCAGCGCCTTTTGTGGATGGCGGGAATCTGGGCGGCGAGCGTCGCGGTGCTGGGCGTGGTCGCCTATGTGATCCGCCTGTGGATCGCGCCCTAATGGTGAAAGTCTGGTTCGACGGTGCCTGCCCGCTGTGCCGGCGCGAGATCGCGCTGATGCGGCGGCTCGACCGGCGCGGGGCGATTGCCTTCGTCGATGTGGCGCAAGGGGCTGATCCTTCCTGTCCGATCGACCGCGCAGCGCTGCTTGCCCGCTTCCATGCCGAGGAAGATGGCATGGTGCATGATGGCGCGGCGGCCTTCGCGGCGATGTGGCGCGTGATTCCCCTGCTGCGGCCGTTGGGTCTGCTGGCGCGCAATGACGCGGTGCTGCGGGTGCTGGAGGCGGCCTATCTGCGCTTCCTTAAACTGCGCCCGCGCCTGCAACGCTTCTTCGCCTAGAAACCGCTTGCCCTGACGCAGCGCTTCGGCTGATCTGCCCGTTAAAGAGAGACGGGAGAGACCAAGCCAATGACCAATTTCGGCGCGATGCAGAACGAAATCTACAATGCCGGCTTGCGGGGCCTTCTGCCCATCTGGCCGGTCGATTTCGCCACCCTCGAAAAGCGCGCGCACGAGGCACTCGGGCCGATGATGACGAACTACGTCGCCGGCGGCTGCGGCGACGAGCACACGCAGGACCAGAACGCTGCTGCCTTCCACCACTGGGGCATGGTGCCGCGCATGATGGTCGATTGTTCGGTGCGTGATATGTCGGTCGAGCTGTTCGGGCACACCTATCCCACGCCGCTGTTTATGGCCCCGATCGGCCTCAACGGCGAGGCCTCGCAGGACCGGCATGGCGATATGGCCGCCGCGCGCGCATCGGCGCTCACGGGGGTGCCGTTCTGTGCTTCGACCCTTGCGAATGATCCGCTCGAGGATGTGAAGGCGGCCTGCGGCGATACGCCGGCCTGGTTCCAGCTCTACACTCCGAGGAACCGCGAAGTTGCCACCAGCCTGATCCGCCGCGCCGAGGATGCCGGCTACGCGGCGCTGGTGGTGACGCTCGATACCTGGGTGACGGGCTGGCGCCCGCGTGATCTGAACGCGTCGAACTTCCCGCAGCTGCGCGGCAAGGTGCTCGTCAATTACTTCTCCGATCCTGTGTTCCGCTCGCTGCTCGCCAAGCCCCCTGAGGAGGATATGCAGGCGGCGATCTTCACCTGGGCGGCGACTTTCGGGCAGGTTCTGACGTGGGACGACATGGCGTGGTTCAAATCGGTGACCAAGCTGCCGATCGTGCTCAAAGGCATCTGCCATCCCGACGACGCGCGCCGCGCGGTCGATAACGGGGCGGACGCGGTCTATTGCTCGAACCACGGCGGGCGGCAGGCCAATGGCGGGATCGCGACCATCGATCTGCTGGAAGATGTGGTGAAGGCAGCCGGCGATACGCCGGTGCTGTTCGACAGCGGCATCCGCTCGGGCACCGATGCCGTCAAGGCGCTGGCCTTGGGCGCCCGCGCGGTCGGCGTTGGGCGGCCTTACACCTATGGACTCGCGCTGGGCGGAGCGGAGGGTGCAGCCTGGGTGTTACGATCGATCCTCGCCGAGGCGGATCTGTTGATGGCCGTTAACGGTTATCCGACGCTCGCCGATGTGCGCGCCGCCGGAGCGCGCCGGACCTACAGATAAAATCACTAGGCGCAAGCGCGTTAACCAAGTCTGTCATTGGTTTTCCACAGCACAGGCGTTAAAAGAGGATTGACTCAAACGAATCGGGAACGCGTTCAATGACACGACCAACGATATGGTCCAGCGGTCCAGACCTTATGCGCCGCACTGTCTGTTTCCAGGATGAACACTCGCGCCGCGCACGCTATGGCCGCATACAGCCGATGCAGAGCGGCCAGTCGCTGCTCAGCCGGATAGCGAGCCTGATCGCCTAATCGTCAGGCGCGTCTAACCCCCGGCCTTGGCCAGCATCACCAACTTGGTATCGGTGAAGGCGAGATAGCCTTCCTCGCCACCTTCCGAGCCGAATCCGCTGTCACCGATCCCGCCGAACGGGGTTTCGGGTGACGAGACGATCAGCTGGTTGATCCCCACCATCCCGGCACGCAGGCTCCGCCCGAGGTAATGCGCTTCGTCCAGATCGGCGCTGAAGGCATAGGCGGCGAGGCCATAGCGCAGCGAATTGGCGATCCCGACCGCGTCCTCGATGGCGTCGAACGGCACGATCCCTGCGATCGGACCAAAGGGTTCCTCGGTCATGAAACGGCTGTCGGGGGCGTGGTTGGCGATCACGGTCGGCTCGAAGAAGAAGCCGCTGCCTGCAATGGCCTTGCCGCCGGTCACCACCTCGCCGCGATTGCCGCCACTATCGGCGACCACCGCTTCCATCGCCGCGACCCGGCGGAGGTGCGCGAGCGGACCCATGTCGACGCTTTCGTCAAGACCGGGATCGCCGACCTTGAGCTGACCGGCGCGCGCCGCAAATTCGGCGACGAAGCTGTCGTAGATTTCCTTCGCCACGAGGAAGCGCGTCGGCGAGACGCCGACTTGGCCGGCATTGCGGAACTTGGTCGTCGCGCACATCGCCACCGCGCGCGCCAGATCGGCGTTCTTGCTGACAATCACCGGCGCATGGCCGCCCAGTTCGGGGGTGAAGCGCTTCATATTGGTCGCAGCCAGCGCGCCCAGCTGCTTGCCCACCGCAGTCGAGCCGGTGAAGCTGACCTTGCGGGTGACAGGAGAAGCGATCAGGTGCTCGGACACCGGCCCGGGATCGCCATAAACGAGGTTCAGCACGCCCGCCGGCACGCCTGCATCGACAAAGCACTCGACCAGCAGCTGCGCCGATCCCGGGGTGTTCTCAGCCGGCTTGAAGATCGCGGTGCAGCCTGCCGCCAGCGCGCCGGCGATCTTTTTGGCGGGCAGGTTCACGGGGAAGTTCCACGGGGTGAGCAGCACCGCGGGGCCGATCGGTTCGTGGGTCACTATTTGCGCGATCAGCTGG
>JBKDUW010000100.1:0-7535 GCA_046339235.1 Erythrobacteraceae bacterium
GGGCAGTGCGGCGATCATCGCGACCGCAGCCAGCGCAATGAACACCACCTGACTGGTGCGCGCAAAATCGCCGCCAACCAGCGGCAGCGCGTTGCGGCGCTCCTGCAACGCCAGCACCACTTCGGACACGCCGAGGTTCTCGACGAAGCGCCCCAGATCATGGATCGCCAAGCGCGGGATTGCTTCCTCGACGACGCGCGGATCATCGCTCATGGCGATATAGGCGACGATGGCGAACCCGGTGTCGGGCTTTTCGCCCAGCTCGCGCAGGCGCTGCGCACGGTCACCTGCGCCCAGCACCATGACACGGCGGCGAAAGGCGGAGGAACCGAGGAAGGAATTGAGCAGCAGCCGGTCGGCGACCAGCACAAGTATTGCAAGGCCCATGGTGTAGAGCAGGGTCGAGCGCCAGAAGAAGTCGGTCGGAATGACAAAGTCGATCACCGCCAGCGCGATGATCCCGAGGCTGATCGCCACCAGCACCCGCGCGCCGGCAAACCGCAAGCTGCGCAGCGCATAGGGCCCGTAAACCCCGACCGCGATCATCGCCAGCCAGATCACCAGCGACGTGCCGAACAGCGGCACCCAGCGTCCGCCGAAATGCGCGATCTCCATGCCGATCTGGCCTGCGCGCAGCTGCCACGCGGCCTCGCTCGCCAGAAACAGCAAGCCCAGATCGAGCAGGCCGAGCAGCAGCACGGCATGCGGGATATAGTGCTTGAACAGGCGGATCATTACGGGGCTGGCCTCTTGCGCTTCGTCCGCTGGTCTAGTCCCGAGACCTTAAGTGTCGGTAAACTTTACACCCCCTGTAAGCCCAGCTTTTCCGGCTCTTTCGAGGGTTAACGCGACGATCATTCGCACCGAGTGCGCAATCGGTTATGCAGTCACCGAAACAGCCGTGGGGAAGGAAATTATGCAAGGCAGCAATCGGCGGGAAGCGCTCGGAATAGGGCTTACTCTTACCGCGGCGCCCGTGGCAGCCCTGAATGGCGATGATGCCGCTTCGGCCGAGGCCGCCTTGATGGCCTTCCTGCGCAGTTTTGCCGCCTGCGACCTGCCGGCGATGGAGGCCGCCTTCGCGCCCGATGCGACCAGCTTCAACCCGGTGAACGCGGGCACCGGCGATCCCGCGCCCGAACGGCAAAGCCTCAAGCGCGCGCCGGGAATGCCGGACGGCATGCGCCGGTTAGCACTCACCCTCCCGAAAGAGCGGCCCGGACCGCCCTATCACCGCCCCGATCTGATCAACGATCTGATGGTGCAAGTGGTGGGTGACATCGCGCTGTGCACCTTCCACTTCGACAATCCCGACCGTATCGGGCGGCGCACGATCATCCTTGTCCGCCGCGCCGGCGGCTGGAGGATCCTGCATCTCCATGCTTCTAACCAGCAGCTCTGACCCGGGCCGCGACGATCAGGAACGCGGCCTCAAGCGCGGCAGATCGCTCGCCATGCGTGCGGGCGCTGGCGTCAGACATTCGGCCCGGCCGCAGCGCAGGCACGGCGTGCCGAGCGGCACCGCATCGGCCGGATCGAGCGAGACGCCGCGGGCATAGGCAAGTTCGGCGGCAAAGCGCGCCTCGATCCCCAGAACCACCGCACGACGCGCCGCGCAAGTCACTCCGTCGCCATCGACCGTGCGGGTGATGGTGAACCAGTGGCGCGGGGTGGCCTCGCCCTCGGCGAAGGTCACGGCCTGGGTCAGCACTGTGCCCGGCCGTTCGAAGGCGCCATAGGGGATCCACGCGGGCCAGCGCGCGCCCTCGAGCGGATAGAGCGCGCCAGATCCGCCCCCGGTGAAGTTTTCGAGCCGACCGGCCCGGTCAATGGTAGCCATGAAGAACGGCAGTCCGCGCTCGCCCACGCGCCCGAGCGTGGTGAGCCGCTGCGCCGCCTGATCAAAGCTGACAGCAAAGCGGCGTTGCAGCACGGCGAGATCATAGCCGGTCTGCTCGCAGGCGCGCAGAAATCGGCGGTAGGGCAGCAACAACGCCCCTGCGAGATAATCGGTAATGTGCTCGCGCAGGATATTGCGTGCCTCGCCCGAAGCCAGATTCGCGCCTGCCACCAGCGTCTCGATGCCCTCGCGCATTTCCAGCGCGCCCACTTGCCGCGCAATCTGGAACCGCCTTGCGGCGCCGGGAAGCATCTCGGAAAGCTGCAACTGGCGGGCATGAAGATCGAGCCGGTGGACCTGCCCCGGCATCACTTCTGCCGGCAGGATGCGCACGGTGATGCGGTGCTTCTCGCGCAGCCGTTCGCCCAGCGCGGCGCTGATTTCTCCGCGCGAGAGGCGCAGTTCGTCGGCGAGATCCTCGGCAGCATGATCGAGATCGGCAAAGTGGTTCTGCCAGCGTTCAATCGCACGGCGTGCGGCGGCAGCGGCATCCTCGGCCTCGGGCACGGCGGTCCCTGCGTGATCATAAAGCCGCGCAAAGGCCGCGGCGACCTGCGGCGCGGCGGCGAGGAATTCCTGCACCTCCTCACGGTCAATCCCGAGATCGGCGAAACGCTTGTCGGTCATCCGTCGCACCAGCCCGTCGAGCCCGCCGATCGCATCATCCTCACGCAGGGAACGCGGATCGAAGTCGAACCGTTCGATGACCTGCACCAGCACCCGCGCCGAAAGCGGCCGCTGGTTGCGCTCGATCAGATTCAGATAGGACGGCGAAATCCCGAGCATGGCCGCCATCGCGGCTTGGGTGAGGCCCTCGCGTTTGCGCAGCCGGCGCAGCGCGGGTCCGGCGAGAAGATTGGTGTCAGCCATACCGGTCTTTGTAAATTAATTTACCGATTGACACAAGTTTCCGGGCAATTGTCGGCATAGCGACACGATTTTCTGTAAGTTTTCCTGTTATGCTGCGACGCACCACGCCACAGCCTGCCCATCCAACGGCGCGAGTCATTTTGGCTCAACCCCCTCCCCAGGTCGGACAGGAGAAGCACATGACTTACCAGAACACCATCACCCGGATGCGCGACATCATTTCCGCGAATGGGCCGAGCTGGGCCGCGATCGACCCCGAAAACGCCGCCCGTATGGTGATCCAGAACCGTTTCGCCACCGGCCTCGACATCGCCAAATACACCGCCAAGATCATGCGCGCCGATATGGACGCCTATGACGCAAACCCGGCGCAGTACACCCAGTCGCTGGGCTGCTGGCACGGCTTCATCGCGCAGCAGAAGCTGATCGCGATCAAGAAGCACTTCGGCACCACCAAGCAGCGTTACCTCTACCTTTCGGGCTGGATGGTCGCCGCGCTGCGCAGCGAGTTTGGCCCCCTGCCCGACCAGTCGATGCACGAGAAGACCTCGGTGCCCGCGCTGATCGAGGAACTCTACACCTTCTTGAGGCAGGCTGACGCCCGCGAACTCGGCATGATGTTCCGCGCGCTCGACGCCGCCCGCAAGGCTGGTGACGCCGTGGAAGCCAAGCGCATCGAAAACGTGATCGACAACTACGAAACCCACGTGGTGCCGATCATCGCCGACATCGACGCAGGCTTCGGCAACGCCGAGGCGACCTACCTGCTCGCCAAGAAGATGATCGAAGCGGGCGCCTGCGCGCTGCAGATCGAAAATCAGGTGTCGGACGAAAAGCAGTGCGGCCACCAGGACGGCAAGGTCACCGTGCCGCATGAAGACTTCCTCCAGAAGATCCGCGCCTGCCGCATGGCCTTCCTCGAAATGGGCGTGGAAGACGGGATCGTCGTCGCGCGCACCGACTCGCTCGGCGCCGGCCTCACCAAACAGATCGCCTACTCCACGCAAGCCGGCGATCTGGGCGACCAGTACAACGGCTTCCTCGATTGCGACGAAGTTGACCCCGCCAACATCGCCAATGGCCAGGTGTTCATCAGCCGCGACGGCAAGCTGCTTGCCCCCAAGCGCCTGCCCTCGAACCTCTACCAGTTCCGCGCCGGCACCGGTGTCGACCGCGTCGTGCTTGACTGCATCACGTCGCTCCAGAACGGCGCCGACCTTTTGTGGATCGAAACCGAAAAGCCGCACGTCGAGCAGATCGCCGAAATGGTCGACCGCATCCGCGAAGTCGTGCCGAACGCGAAGCTCGTCTACAACAACTCGCCGAGCTTCAACTGGACGCTGAACTTCCGCCAGCAGGTGTTCGATGCTTGGGAAGCAGCAGGCAAGGATGTGTCGGCTTACGATCGTGCCAAGCTGATGAGCGTCGATTACGACGGCACCGAACTCGGCGCCGAGGCTGACGAGAAGATCCGCACCTTCCAGCGCGATGGCGCGGCGCGTGCGGGGATCTTCCACCACCTCATTACCCTGCCGACCTACCACACCGCCGCCCTCAGCACCGACAACCTAGCCCGCGAGTATTTCGGCGAGCAGGCGATGCTGGGCTACGTCAAGAACGTGCAGCGCGAAGAAATCCGTCAGGGCATCGCCTGTGTGAAGCACCAGAATATGTCCGGTTCGGACATCGGTGATGATCACAAGGAATACTTCGCCGGTGAAGCCGCACTGAAGGCCGGCGGCGCGCACAACACGATGAACCAGTTTGAGGCTGCGTAAGCCGCAGCCTCGTGGGAACCAGTTCGAAGCTGCCTAAGCTGTGGTTAGCCGGAAGGTCGCTGTTTTGCGGCCTTCCGGTTGCCCGCCGAAGCGCCTAAGGACTCGGGCCACACGCGCCTGAGGAGAGTGACGATGAGCGATACCGATACCCCGAAGTCCGAGCCCGCCCGCGCCCGCGCGCTGCTCTCGACCGCCGACATGAAGCTGCTGCGCCGCGCGCTGGAAAGCCACGCCCGCAACACCGAAGACCGCGAGGAGCTGGCCAAGATCAACGCCCTGCACCACCGCCTCGGGACTTACGTGCCCTCGTCGGACTAACCCGTTTCACAGTTCTCCTGGGGAGGAGAAACGGCCGTCGGAATGTGCCTGCGAGGGCGCGCTCCGGCGGCCGCATTTTTTGGGTCTTTTGCGGCCCTACCGCCACGCTCCTTGAGGGCCGAACCTACTTCTTCATCAGATCGAGCGTGGCCGCCGTCATCGCCTCGGTCGCGGTGGCGATCACCACCGGCGCGTCGGGCGCCCAGAACGGCGAATGCAGCGAGGGCAGCGTGATCTCGCCTTTCTGCGATTTATCCCATTCGCCCGCGCGCACCCCGCCGACCCAGAAGATCAGCGATTCCACGTTCTCGCGGTCAGCCCGGTAGAACTGGCTGAAATCCTCGCCGCCCATCACGCTGGGAACCTCGAACACCCGGCCTTCGAAGCGGGTTTTCAGCCCCGACATCACCTTGTCGGTAAATTCGGGCGTGTTGTAGGTCGCAGGCGTATAGGGATCCTGCACCGTCACGCGCGGCAGCTTGTCCTCGGGCATCCCGGCGGCCAGCGCCTCGCCCTTGGCGATGCGGGCAATCCCCTCGAGTAGTTGCTGGCGGGTTTCGTCCTTGTAGCTGCGCACGGTGATCTGGAGGCGCGCTTCATCGGGGATGATGTTGTGCTTGGAGCCGGCCTGGAAGCTGCCGACCGTGATCACCGCCGGTTCGAGCGGATCGCGCTCGCGGCTGATCAGCGTCTGCAGCCGGGTGACGATGTTGGCCGCGATCACGATCGGGTCCTTGGTGGTGTGCGGATAGGCGCCGTGTCCGCCCACCCCCGGCACCACGACATCAACCGAATCGACATTGGCCAACGCAAAGCCCTTGGAATAGCCGATCATCCCGGCAGGGGCCTGCGCGGCATCGTGGAAGGCCAGCACATAGTCGGGCTTTGGGAAACGGGTGTAGAGCCCGTCATCGAGCATCGCCTTGGCCCCCTCGCCGATTTCCTCGGCAGGCTGGAGGATCATCACCAGCGTGCCCGACCATTGATCCTTGCGCGCCGCCAGCTGCTGCGCGGTGCCGATCCATGCGGTCATGTGGGTATCGTGGCCGCAGGCATGCATCACGCCGGTCTCGATGCCGGTGGCAGGCACGGCGCGGCGCTTGGAGGCGTAGGGCAGCCCGGTCTGTTCGATCACCGGCAACCCGTCCATATCAGCGCGCAGCATCACCGTGGGGCCTGCGCCGTTCTTCATAACCGCAACCACGCCGGTCTTGCCGACGCCTTCGGTAACCTCGAATCCGAGCGCGCGGGCGCGGGCGGCGAGCTTCTTGGCGGTCTCGACTTCCTGGAAGCTCAGCTCGGGATTGGCGTGCAAGTCCTGGTAGAGCGTGACGAGCGCTGGCATATCGGCGGCCACCGCATCGCGCAGTTCATCGGCCTGCGCCGGAACCGCGCCCAGCGCCAGCGCGCTCGCCCCTGCCAGTATTGCACTCACCCGCATCATTCTTCCCCTTGCGTCATCGCTGCCCCGCGCTCCTGTTGGAGACACCCGAGACACCGTCCAGAACACGAAAACCGACCCCCGCACAGCGCCCGCCCTGACGGCCATCGAAAGAACGAGAGAGGCGAGAACGTGCGATCATGGCAGCACCATGACACATCACGTGAGCATTAGGAAAGCGCGACATTGCGCGTCTGCACATGGCCCGGCGCCGCAAGGGCGCTTTGAAGGTGTGCGAGCGCGGTGGTGCCCCTGGCCAGACTCGAACTGGCACTTCTTTCGAAACTCGATTTTGAGTCGAGCGCGTCTACCAATTCCACCACAGGGGCGCCTGCGCGGGAGTGGCTGTTAGCGAGCCACCTGCGCCAAGGCAACAGTCTCTAGCGCAAGGCTCCGGCCAACAGCTTGTGCAGCTTGGAGTGCAGCGCGTCATTCGCCGCGAGCACTTGGTCTGCATGGATCGGGGCCGAGCGGCCGCGGTAATCGCTGACGAAGCCGCCGGCCTCGCGCACCAGCAGGCATCCGGCAGCGGTGTCCCACTCCGAAAGGCCGCTTTCCCAGAACCCGTCAAACCGGCCCTGCGCCACATAGGCGAGATCGAGAGAAGCGGCGCCGAAGCGGCGGATTCCGGCGACTTCAGGGCCGATCGCGCCGAAGATCCGGCTCCATTCGGCAAAGTCGCCGTGGCCCGCAAAGGGAATGCCGGTCGCCACCAAAGCATCGCCAAGGCGCGAGCGGGCCGAGACGCGCAGGCGCGCATCCTGAAGCCACGCACCGCGCGATTTTTCCGCCCAGAAGGTCTGGTCGGTGATCGGCTGATAGACCACGCCTGCGACCACATCGCCCCAGGCGTTTCCAGAAGAATCTGGGCCACCGGGCCGGGGCTCCTGCGCAGCGATCGAGACCGCGAAATGCGGAATGCCATGGAGGAAATTGCTGGTGCCATCGAGCGGATCGACGATCCAGCGCGGCATTCCGGGGTCGCCTTCGATCACGCCGGCCTCTTCCATCACGAAGCCCCAGCCCGGACGGGCGGCGAGCAACTCGTCATAGAGCGTGCGCTCGGCGCGGATATCGGCCTTGCTGACGAAATCGGCCGGGCCCTTGCGGCTGACCTGCAAGTGTTCGACTTCGCCGAAATCGCGCCGCAGACGCCCTCCCGCTTTACGAGCGGCGCGTTCCATCACGCGGATGAGGCCGGAGATCGCTGCCATTATCTGTGCTCAGT
>JBKDUW010000101.1:0-6860 GCA_046339235.1 Erythrobacteraceae bacterium
GAACAGCCCGTCACCATCCTGATAGGCGCGCTTCACTACCTTCCCGGAAGTGCTTACTCCCGGTTTGGCGTTGCGGACCTTTGTAACAGTCAGCTTGCCCAAGTTTTATTCCCCACATTCATCCCCACATAATATGGCGGACATCGAAGAACGTCAACGGCAGGGTGCGGAATTAAGTCGCAGTTTATCCAAGAGTTCCAGTGGGTTGGCGGAAGGTCACGGAAGGCTGCGGAACCGAGATCGATCCTTGCGGGGCATCCAGCCACACGGTGTTTGGTAGCAAACGCACAAAGACCCGGATGGCGCTTCTAGCCGGTGGAGGACTGAGAAACGTCCTCTCTGAAGCTGATCACATGAAGATCGGAATGGAATCGCTTTTGGCGGTGAGGATGCCGCCATCCACTTCCGTGTCGGCGAAGCATTCTGACGGCCGTCCGACGCCGGCATTGCTCAGATGGACTATGCCCCCAATCATCCTTGTCTAGAGCCCCAGAACCAGGCTCAACAAGGTTCGGGTATCCAACTCGTCGTTGCCTGTTGATGGATCTGTCTCAGCGTTAAGTTCGAACGACATCCTGCCGGAAAGCCGCCCGTAGACATTGGTGGTAAGGGAAGTGACTGAACTGAAGCTGCTGTTGCTATTGTCCATCACCGCACCCATCTTTTCACGGAACGTCAGCGTGTCAGTGAGTTCCCATTTGAGTTCGGTGCCGACGAATGCCGCAAGCGTACTTTCCGAAAATCCATCTTCAAACTTGGTTTGGCGTAATGCCGGGCCGGCGGATGCTTCCCATTTCAGGGCATCGCGATTGATAAGCTGGAAACCGACACCCAAGGTTTCGGTAAACCGGGTATCAATTCCCACCCGCAAGTCATGTTCGAACTGGAGTGTGCCGAAGGAAAACCATGGCGAGCCGGTGAAGTCGCGGCGACCGCGATAGCTTGTGTTCAAGCGCTCTTCGGTGCGAACACCCTGATTGTTCCTGATGAGGCCATCGATCGCGACATCGTGTTCCCAGCGCGGGCCCTTGCGCTCCATATTGATCGTAGCGGAGACACTCCACTCGTTGTTATTGCCAGAAGAATAGCTCGCGCCAAGCGAGCTTTCACCGGACCAGCCATCGACAAATTGTGCCTCACCGACTGCAGTCTTCTCGTCGTCCTCGATGCGATCAACCGCCTGGTCGATTTCCGGGCGCTGCGCGGGAAAGAGGCGCTTGGCGACATTCTCGATTGTGGCCCGCTCCTGCGGCGTTGCCTCTCGCAGCAGGTCGACAATGGCGGGGGGCAAGTCCTGGGCCGCAGCGGGCGATGAAAGCGCCGCCAGAAGAATAAGGCTGGGGTGCATCCTTATCATGATTGTCGCCCTAGCTCCTTCCGATTGGTCGATTGTCCGTCGTCAGAACATTCAGCACAATCCGCGGCATAGATTAGCGGAGTGCGGGCCTTGCCTTGGAAATGATGTTAGGCGGCGAGCTTGCGCTGTTGCAAGCACCGATATTCGCGTGGCTGCGGTCTTTGTGCGTTTACTACCAAAGACCGCAGCCATAACCGTCATCGCCGAAGCGCGGGCCATCTTCGCCCAGCAAAGCGGTTGCGGCTCTGACGGGGGCCTACTAGGTGTCGGGCATGACCGATAAAGACCTCACCGACCGCAAGTTCTACCGCGCGGGCGAAGAAACGCAGTTCGCGGAAGGCGGCCCCGAACGCACCCCGCAAACCGCGCATCCGGCCTACAAGCTCGCCTTCCGCGACACCGATTTCCTACTGCGCGATGAATTGCGCCCGGTGCGGTTCCAACTCGAACTGCTCAAGCCCGAAATGCTGCTCGACGAAGCGCGCGTCGGATCGACGCTGGTGATGTATGGCTCGGCCCGCATCCCCTCGCCTGCGCAGGCCGAAGAGCGGGTGGCCGAGGCGGCGGCGAACGGCAGCGAATACGACCAGAAGGTCGCCGCGCGCCTCGCCGAGAAGGCCAAGTATTATGACGAGGCCTACAAGCTGGCGCGGCTGGTCAGCGAGAAGGGGTTGATCGAGAACGGCCTCAGGCAATTCGTTGTCACCACCGGCGGCGGGCCGTCGATCATGGAGGCGGGCAACCGCGGCGCGTCGGACGCTGGCAGCGAATCGATCGGGCTCAACATCGTGCTGCCGCACGAACAGGCGCCCAATCCTTACGTGACGCCCTATCTCAGCTTCCAGTTCCACTACTTCGCGCTGAGGAAGATGCACTTCCTGCTGCGCGCCCGCGCGGTGGCGGTGTTCCCCGGCGGGTTCGGCACCTTCGACGAATTCTTCGAGCTCATCACCCTGATCCAGACCGGCAAGATGAAGCCGATCCCGATCATCCTGTTCGGCAAGGATTTCTGGACCCGCGTAATCGATTTCGAGGCGCTGGCCGAGGAAGGCACGATCTCGAAGAGTGATCTCGACCTGTTCCAGTGGTGCGAAACCGCCGAGAACGCCTGGGCCTGCATCTGCGATTTCTATGAGCTCTCCCGCGACTGACGACGCGGTGATCCGCACCCGCCGGCTGGTGCTGCGCCGGGTGCGGCCCGAGGCAGACTTTGCCGGCATCCACGCGGTGCTCTCGGACGCAAAGGCGATGACCTATTGGTCCACGCCCCCGCACGACAGCGAGGCGCAGACCCGCGACTGGCTTGCCGCGATGGCGGAGACCCCGGCTGCCGAGGGCGATGATTTCATCATCGAATTTGCGGGCCGCGCGGTGGGCAAGGCGGGGTTCTACCGCTTCCCCGACATCGGCTACATCATCGATCCCGTCTTGTGGGGGCAGGGCCTCGTGGCCGAGGCGCTGGCGCCGATCATTGCGCGCGCGTTTGATCGCCATGGCCTTGCGCGCATCAACGCCGACGTCGATCCGCGCAATCAGGGCTCGATCCGGTTGCTCAAAAAGCTCGGCTTTGCCGAAACTCACCGGGCGCTGCGCACCTGGCTCATCGCCGGGGAATGGTGCGATTCGGTGTATTTCGCGCTGGAGCGTCAGGATTGGGTGGCGCGCACCGCGTGATGCCCCAAGGGGCCGTTGCCCGCGCCAAAGCCGGGCGCAGCTTCAATCGCGCGGATCACGAAATTGCGCCCAAGCCTGACCGCGTGTTCGAGCGGCTGGCCGTGGCCGAGCAGCGTCGCAATCGCGGATGACAGCGTGCAGCCAGTGCCGTGGGTGTGCGGCGTGTCGATCCGCGCGTGATCGAACTGCACCGCGCGCGCCTGCGGCACATAGAGCACATCGATGATCCGCGCGTCGGGGGTGTGGCCGCCCTTGGCCAGCACCGCCGCGCCGGTCATGTGCGAAAGCTCCTCGGCCGCCTCGACCATCTGGTTACTGGTCGTGAGGCTGCGACCGTTAAGGTGGCCAAGCTCGGGCAGGTTGGGGGTGATGAGGGTCGCGCGCGGGAACAGCGTTTCGCGCAAGGCGATGATGGCGTCAGGATCGATCAATGCCGCGCCCGAGGTCGCGATCATCACCGGATCGAGCACGATCGGCGCGCGCACGCCTTCCAGTGCGCGGGCGACGTGGGCGATGATGTCCGCATCGTGGAGCATCCCGATCTTCACCGCATCGACGCCGATGTCTGAAATGCACGAGGCGATCTGTTCGGCCACCATGTCGCCGGACATGGGCGCAATCGCCTGCACCCCGACAGAATTCTGCGCGGTGACAGCGGTGATCGCGGTCATCCCGTAGCCGCCGAGCATGGCGATGGTCTTGAGATCGGCCTGAATGCCGGCGCCGCCCGAGGAATCAGATCCGGCGATGGCCAGAATGCGCGGGGGGATGCGGGGCGGTGTGCGGGCAGGGGGTGCGGTGTTCATGGGACGAGCCATAGCAACTCCGCACAGCTACGGGGATGGAATCTTGCCGCACGGATCGCCGCGCCCGCAAGGCCAGGCTGATAACTTGCAGCAGGTCAGCCAGGAGGCGAGCGAAATGGGCCGGATGACGCAGCAGACTGCGGCGATGGTGGAGCTGGCGACCGCCGCAGCGCATAATCTGGCGCTGCAGTCGGGCGATCTCAACCGGTGCTGGTGGCGGCCTTCCAGTTGCACGATCACTGGGCTGCCCGCGATGGCGGGGCGGCTGATGGCCTCGGCGTCCCGATGCGCAGGGTTGCCTGCGGCGGCGCGCTGTCAGCCCTTGTATTTGCGCTCCGTCGAGGGCGGGAACTTCGCGTGCAGCCCCTTGGCGCGGGTCGGCCGGTCCATCAACTCGCCCCCGCAATTGGGGCAGCGGTCATCGAGATCCTCGGCGCATTCGGCACAATAGGTGCATTCGAACGAGCAGATGAAGGCGCCGGCCGCTTCGGCGGGCAAGCCCGCGCCGCAGGTTTCGCAATCGGGACGCATTTCAAGCATGGTCTGAACCTCCCTAAACCGCAGCTCGCACGGCTTCGCAAATCGTATCCACCACCCGCTCGACCTGAGACTGGTCGTCGCCCTCGGCCATCACGCGGATCAGCGGCTCGGTGCCCGAGGGGCGGATGACGAGGCGGCCCTTGCCCACCAGTTCGGCCTCTGCAGCCGCGATCACCGCCTTGACGTTCGTATTCTCGAGCGGCTGGCCACCTTCGTAGCGCACGTTCTTCAAGAGCTGCGGAACCGGCTCGAACACATGCAGCAGCTCGCTCGCCTTCTTGCCCGAGCGCACGAGGCTCGCCAGCACCCGCAGCGCCGCCACGGTGCCATCGCCGGTGGTGGCATGATCGAGCAGGATCATGTGGCCCGATTGCTCGCCGCCGACATTGAACCCGCCCGCCTTCATCATCTCGAGCACGTAGCGATCGCCGACCTTGGCGCGTACGAGCGTCAGGCCGATCCCGGCGAGATAGCGTTCGAGCCCCAGGTTGCTCATCACCGTCGCCACAATTCCGCCGCCCTTTAGCGCGCCCTTTTCGTGCATCCGGGTGGCGATCAGCGCCATGATCTGGTCGCCGTCCACCGCGCGGCCGTTCTCGTCGACCACGATCAGCCGGTCCGCATCGCCATCGAGCGCAATCCCGATATCCGCGCCTTCCTCGACCACCTTGGCCTGCAAGGCGGCAATCGCGGTGGAGCCGACGCCGTCATTGATATTGGTGCCATTCGGGGTGACGCCCAAGGTGATCACCTCTGCGCCCAGTTCCCAGATCGCGCTGGGTGCAACCTGATAGGCCGCGCCGTTCGCGCAATCGACCACCACCTTGATGCCATCGAAGCGAATCTCGGCTGCGACCGATTGCTTGACCGCGTGGATATAGCGCCCGCGCGCATCCTCGATCCGGCGCGCGCGGCCGATCAGTTCGGCGGGGACGAGCGGGATTGCGGTTGCCATCAGCCGCTCGATCTCTGCCTCGGCCTCGTCCGACAGTTTGAACCCGTCGGGGCCGAACAGCTTGATCCCGTTGTCAGCGAAAAGATTGTGGCTGGCCGAGATCATCACGCCGAGATCGGCGCGCATCTCGCGGGTCAGCAGCGCGATCGCGGGGGTGGGGAGCGGCCCGGTCATGATCACGTCGATCCCGACAGAGGTGAAGCCCGCCACCAGCGCGCTTTCCATCATGTAGCCCGACAGGCGCGTGTCCTTGCCGATCACCACCCGGTGGCGGTGTCCGCCGCGCACGAAGTGGCGTCCGGCGGCCTGCCCGACCTTCATCGCGGTTTCCGCGGTCATCACTCCGGCATTGGTCCGGCCCCTGATCCCGTCCGTCCCGAACAGCTTGCGTGCCATGAATTTGCCTGTCGCCTCGCCTCGCGTGATTGTCTCGCGCTTCTGGCGCGGTTATCGCGCAAAGGGAAGGGCACACGGCCCGCTGAAGGACACGAAATTGCAGGACAACGACAAGGCCGGCGGACAGGGCAAGTTTGCACTCGTATCGATCCGCCTGCCGGTGGCGCTCACCTTTGCCGCGCTGGTCGGCGGGTTGATCGCCGGGATCGTGGGTGCGGCGCTGGGTGCGCCGGCTGTCATCAATGACATCACGGCGTTGGTGGGCGGGCTGTGGCTGCGCGCCTTGCAGATGACGATCATCCCGCTGGTCGCCGCATTGCTGGTGCTCGGGCTGGTGCAGATGATTGATGCCGCGCGGGTCGGCACCGTGGCGCGGGGGATGCTGCTGGTGATGGTTGCGGTGCAGCTGGCAGGCGGAGCTTTCACCTCGATTGCCATGCCGCTGCTGCTCAAGGCCTTTCCGGTGCCGCAAGGCGCGAGCGCGTTTCTCGCGCAAGGCACGGGTGATCTCGGCGAGGTGCCCGGCGTGCTCGATTTCTTCAGCTCGCTGGTTTCGCCCAATATCATCGCCGCCGCCGCCGAGACCGCGATGCTGCCGCTGACGATCTTCTTCGTGATGTTCGCGGTCGCCATCACCCGCTTGCCGGAGGACCAGAGCGAGCGGCTGCTTGGCTTCTTCCATGCGCTCGGCAATGTCATGCTGCTGATCATCGGCTGGGTGCTCTCCATCGCACCTGTGGGCGTGTTTGCGCTGGCTTACGGGGTCGGCGTGCAGAGCGGGGGCGGGGCCTTCGCCGCGCTCGGCCACTATGTGCTGACGGTGACGCTGATGGGCACCTTCGTCTTCGTGCTGGCCTATTTCATCGCCGCCGCGATGGGGCGCACGGGGCTGCTGACCTTCACCAAGGCGGTGTTGCCCGCGCAGGCGGTGGCGCTGTCTACCCAAAGCTCGCTCGCCAGCCTGCCGGCTATGCTCGATTCGGCCGGAAGGCTGGGCCTGCGCGCCTCTACCTCCGAATTCGTGCTGCCATTGGCGGTGGTGATTTTCCGCGCGACCAGTGCGGCGATGAACCTTGCGGTGGTCTATTACATTGCAGCGCTCGCCGGGGTGGAGGTGCCGCCCGCCATCGCG
>JBKDUW010000102.1:0-5448 GCA_046339235.1 Erythrobacteraceae bacterium
AGTCATCCTCCGAAATCTTGGTAAAATCAGGGGCAAGGAAGGGGAGCTTGCTATCGGATGCGAAATAGCCGGTGCCTTGCGGGATCGCGGGGGCGGCGGTGGCAGCGGCGTTCTGTGCCAGCGCGGGCTGCGCGGCGGCGCCAAGGCCGATCACCAGCGCGGCGGCGGAGACGGTGGACAGAACGGGGGCAAGGTTGCGCGGAATCATGTCAGGGTTCTCTTTCGGTTCGTCGTCGCCTGCGGCTTGGGCGGGCGATGGTGCGACGGGCTCGTGCATGGCGGCTCTTGAACAGATTATGACCGGCAATTGCAAGCTTGCCCCGCCGCTGCCAGCGTCAGGCGATGAGCTTGCGCGGGCCGGGGCCATCCTCGCCCAGCCGGTCGTCCGGGTTCCAGATCGCGCAATTCTCGAGGCTGAGGCACCCGCAGCCGATGCAGCCGTCGAGCCGTTCGCGTGTGCGGGTAAGCTCGGCGATGCGGGCATCGAGCGTTTCGCGGATCGCGCGGCTGATCGCCTCCCAGTCGCGCGCATTGGGGGTACGGCCCTGTGGCAGGGTGGCGAGTTGCGCCTTGATCTCACCCAGCGCGAGACCGAGCTTCTGGGCGATGAGGATGAAGCTCAAGCGGCGGATGTCCGAGCGCAGGAAGCGCCGCTGGTTACCGCCGCTGCGCACCGGCTCGATCAACCCCTGCTCCTCGTAGAACCGGATCGCCGAGACGCTGAGCCCGGTGCGGCGCGCGATCTCGCCGATGGGGATGAGGTCGGTGGGTTTGAGGCGGGTCATGAGAGGTCTCACAAAATAGCCTGACCTCAAGTTAGGTTGAGATTGAACAAGGGGCAAGCCGATTGATTCGTCCCTCGCCAGCGGGGCGGTTCAGCACCTCACACTGAAGGACATGCCCCATGCGCTCCGCCTATCTCGAACACGTCAACATCACCGTCAGCGATATTGAGCGCAGCGCCGCGCTGCTGGAGCAACTGCTCAGCTGGCGCATCCGCTGGCGCGGGCCGTCGCAGCTTGGCGGCGAGACGATCCATATCGGCGGGGACGAGGATTACATCGCGGTCTACACCAAGGGCGCGCCGGTGGCACGCTTCGCCAAGGGCGCGCCGCTCAACCATGTCGGCATCGTCGTGCCCGATCTCGACGTCGCGGAAGCCGTCGTGCGCGCCGCCGGGCTCGAACCCTTCAGCCACGGCGATTATGAACCGGGACGGCGGTTCTATTTCTTCGACTGGGATGGGATCGAATTCGAGCTGATCAGCTACGGCTAGAGCAGCACCGGCTGGTGTGCGGCGCCCTTGACCCACGGCTGGTCGGTGCGGTCGATCGCGAGCGCTCCCTCCCACGCCCTGCACAGCGCCAGTGCGTCCTCAGGGCTTGACTCGCACCAGCGAGCCTGATCCTGCGGCGCGAGCAGCACCGGCATCCGTTCGTGCACCTGAGCGGCGTCGGTACCGGCGCTGTCGGTCATAACCATCGAATAGCACGCGCCCCATTCCTCGGTCTGCCGCCACACGCCCGCCGCCGCGAACAGCTCGGCATCCGGCAGCGAGAGCCACGTGCGGGTCATCCGGCCTTTGACCCCTTGCGCTTCGGCCCAGCCGGTGAGCGGGATCAGGCAGCGGCGCACTGCAAAGGAATGGCGCCAGAAAAAGGTCTCCAGCTTGTCTTGCCTCGCATTGTTGACCGGCTTGGGCTTCAGCGGCTGGCCCTGCTTGCCTTTCAGCAGCAGCGGGAAGCCCCATGTCATCGCCCGCACTTCGCCTTGCGCCACGACGAGGCCAGTGTAACCGGGATAGACCTCGGCGGCGAAATTGGCGCCTCCTGCGCCTTCCACCGCAGCGAACCACGCGGCGACTTCGCTCACGTTCTTGGTCATGCGGTAGAGGTTGCACATCGGCTCAGGCGCCAGCGTTGCCGATGACGTAGCACGCCGCCGCCATCAGCGCGCCCGCCCAGCGGTTCGAACGGAACCGGGCGAGCGGGTTGTCGGGGTCCGCTGCGTCGAGCGTTGCCACCTGCCACGCCAGATGCCCCGCCACCGGCAGCAGCGCCAGCAGCGCGATGGGATCGGGCCGGTAGAGCCACACGCCCAAGCACCACAGCCCGATGGCAGCGGCATAGAACCCCGCGATCCCCGCCTCCACCCGCGCGCCCATCGCCAGCGCCGAGGAGCGGATGCCGACCATCGCGTCGTCCTCGCGGTCTTGCAGGGCATAGATCGTGTCGTAACCGATCACCCAGGCGATACACCCGGCATAGACCGCCGCAAGCGCGTCCCAGTTGTCGAGCCGCAGCTGCGTCCAGCCGACCAGCAGCCCCCAGTTGAACACCATGCCGAGCCATGCCTGCGGCCACCAGGTGATGCGCTTCATGAAGGGATAGGCCGCCACCAACGCCAAGCTGCCGAGCGCCACCGCCTGCGCCTGCCAATGCAGCTGCAGCAGCACCAGGAGGCCGATCAGGCACAGCGCCAGCAGCCAGATCCACGCCAGCTTCTTGGGCACCCGCCCGCTCGCCACCGGACGCAGCGCGGTCCGCGCCACCTGCCGGTCAAGATCGGCATCGACGATGTCGTTATAGACGCACCCCGCCCCGCGCATCGCAATGCTGCCGAGCAGGAGCCAGCTGAGCAGCGCGAGTTGCGGCCCCTCGCCCGCCAGCCACACCCCGAACACGCAGGGCCAGAACAGCAGCCACCAGCCGATCGGCCGGTCAAACCGCGCCAGCAGCGCCAGATCGCGCGGCATCTGCGGCAGGCGCGCGACCAGCCCGCGGTGTTCGCTATCGGGGACGATCTGTTCGCTCATGCTTGCGCTTCCTTAGCGCGCGCCGCACGCCAACCGTTAACGGCCAGCACCAGCATGGTCGCATTCCCGGCAAAATCGAGCATCCCGATCGAGGTCAGCACCGGCACCTCGTAGTGGAACCAGTAGTTGAAGCCGAAGAACGGCAGCAGCAGCACCGCGAAGACTGCGAAGCTGCGCGCGGTCCAGCGGGTGACCAGCGTCATCAGCCCGAACAGCACCGCCTGTGCGCCAAAGCAGGCCATGGTGAAGCGGGTGAGGAAGGTGCTGCCGCGATAGGCTTCGGTCACCGCCAGATCGATCACGCTCGCCGGAGCCAAGAGCGCCCAGCCGCCCATTGCCAGGAACACGGTGGCGATCAGGAATTGTGCGGTGCGCGCGGACATGACTTGCTCCCTAGCGGCGGACGCGCCTAGTGCAAAGCCATGCCTGCCACCCCCGCCTGGCCCCTGAAAAGCGCGCCGCGCCTGTTTGTCGCCGAGATTCTGGCAGCCGGCGTGTCCGTGCGCATCGACGGCAATCCGGCGCATTACCTCGCCCGCGTAATGCGCGCCGCGCCCGGCGATGTGGTGGTCCTGTGCGACGATGTGACCGGCGAATGGGCGGCACGAGTGAGCGATGTGGGCAAGCGCGATGTGGTGCTGGAGGTGGCCGACATGCTCCGCCCGCGCGAAGCCGTGCCTGATCTTTGGCTCTGCCCGGCGCTGCTCAAGAAGGACCGTTTCGACCTGGTGCTCGAGAAAGCGACCGAACTCGGCGCTGCGCGCATCCAGCCGATGCTCTCCCGTCGCTGTGTGGCCGACAAGCTCAACCTCGAACGCGCCCGCGCGATCACCACCGAGGCGGCGGAACAATGCGCCCGCACGGCGCTCCCGGCGCTGGCCGAACCGGTGCAGCTTGACGCGCTGCTGGCGGACTGGCCCGAAGGCCGCGCGCTGTTCTTCGCTGACGAGAAGGCCACAGAACAGGTGCGCGAACCGGCGGCGGCTGCCTTCGCCGCGCATACCGGCCCTGCCGCGATCCTCACCGGCCCCGAAGGCGGGTTCGACGAGGCCGAGCGTGCTGCGATCCGCGCCCATCCCGCCGCCCGCCCGATCAGCCTCGGCCCCCGCATCCTGCGCGGCGAGACCGCCGCTATCGCCGCGCTTTCCGTCTGGATGGCGGCGGCTGGCGACTGGTAGCCGCCCTGCCTGTCACAATCCGGCAAGACAGATCGGCTTCACCCTGCCAAAGGCAAATTTGCCTTCCCACCGGCAATTCAGTTTTCTAAAGCAACCGGCCAGAGAGGGTCACCTTGCGATGAGCACACGCGAAGCAACCACGGCCGACGATCCGGTGATCGAAAGCCTCGACCAGCTGGTCGCGCCGATGATCGGCGGCGAAAAGCCGCCCGCAGACTGGCGCATCGGAACCGAGCATGAAAAGCTCGTCTACAAGCACTCCGATCACCGCGCCCCGTCCTATGACGAAAAGTGCGGCATCCGTGACCTGCTCAAAGGCCTCGAGCAATTCGGCTGGACGCCGGTGGAGGAAGGCGGGAACGTCATCGCCTTGAAGGGCGCCGACGGGGCCGTCAGCCTCGAACCGGCCGGACAGCTGGAGCTTTCCGGCGCGCCGCTGGAAAACCTCCACCAGACCTGCGCCGAAACCGGTCGGCATCTCGTGCAGGTCAAGGAAGTCGGCGAGAAGTGCGGCGTGGGCTATCTCGGCCTCGGCATGTGGCCCGACAAGACCCGCGAAGAACTGCCGATCATGCCCAAGGGCCGCTATGACATCATGCTAAGGCATATGCCGCGCGTCGGCAGCATGGGCCTCGACATGATGCTGCGCACCTGCACGATCCAGGTCAATCTCGACTACCGTAGCGAAGCCGACATGGTGCAGAAATTCCGCGTCGGCCTCGCGCTGCAACCGCTGGCGACCGCGCTGTTCGCCAATTCGCCCTTCACCGAGGGCAAGCCCAACGGCTTCCTGTCCTACCGCTCGCACATCTGGTCGGACACCGATCCGGCGCGCACGGGGATGCTGCCCTTCGTATTCGAGGACGGCTTCGGCTATGAACGCTGGGCGCGATATATGCTTGATGTGCCGATGTATTTCGTCTTCCGCGACGGGAAATATATCGACGCGGCTGGGCTTTCGTTCCGCGATTTCCTCGATGGCAAGCTGTCGGTCCTGCCGGGTGAACGCCCGACACAGAGCGACTGGTGGGATCACCTCTCGACCGCCTTCCCCGAAGTGCGGCTGAAGAGCTTCCTCGAAATGCGCGGCGCCGATGGCGGCCCGTGGAGCCGGATCTGCGCGCTCCCCGCCTTCTGGGTCGGACTGCTGTATGATCAGGGCGCGCTCGATGCGGCGTGGGATCTGGTCAAGCACTGGACGATGGAGGAGCGAGAGGCCTTGCGCAGCAATGCACCCAAGCTGGCGCTCGATTCTCCCGTCCCGGGCGGCGGCACCCTGCGCGATATCGGCCGCGAGGCGCTGGCGATCGCGCACAAGGGGCTCGCTGCACGTGCACGCCTCAACGCAGCCGGCGACAACGAGACCGGCTATCTCGAGACGCTCGACGAGATCGTCGCCAGCGGCAAGGTGCCGGCCCAGCGCCTGCTCGATGCCTATAATGGCGAGTGGAACGG
>JBKDUW010000103.1:0-13584 GCA_046339235.1 Erythrobacteraceae bacterium
TTGCCAGCTATCTGCCCGACAGGACTGTCTCCGCAGGACACGTCGCGTGGCCCGTGGCGGCACGGTGAATCCCGGCAGCTCGACCGAGCAGGCGCTGCGGCTGGCCGCCAGCATTGCCGGCGGCGAAGGGGCCGAGGTGACTGTGTTCGGCGGCGAATATCTTACCGCGCTCCCGCATTATCTGGGGCCGCTCCACGATCCCTCGCAAGGGGCCGAGATGGTCGCGGCGGTGCGCGCGGCTGACGGCTTGCTGATCGCCGCGCCGGGCTATCACGGCACAATTTCCGGCGTTGTCAAGAACGCGCTTGATTACCTTGAAGATCTCGCTCGCGACGAACGACCCTATCTTGATGGCCGCGCCGTGGGGCTGATTGCCACCGCGTTCGGCGATCAGGCCTCGATGTCGACGCTGCTGACCATGCGCGCAATCACCCATGCCCTGCGCGGCTGGCCGACCCCGATGGGCGCCACCATCCGCACCTATTGCGGGCTGTTCTCGCCCGATGGCGAATGTCTCGACGAGCGCGCGCGCGGCCAGCTTGAACTGGTCGGCAAGCAGGTGCTGCAGGGCGCCAGAAGCTTTGCCGCAGGAAGGGATCTGGCGTGAACGCGGGCGGCGAGCTCGATCATGCGTTGGCCGAGATTGCGGCGGGCCGGATTGTGGTGATCACCAGCGACCGGCTGCGCGGCGGCGACATTGATCTGATGTGTGCAGCGCGCTCGATCACGCCCGAGGCGATCAACTTCATGGCGACCCATGCGCGCGGGCTGATCTGCCTTGCGGTGACCCCCGAACGCGCCGCGCAGCTCGGCCTCTCGCTGATCAACCCCGGCCCCCATCGCCAGACCGGCCGGCCGTTCGCGCGCTCGATCGAGGCGGCCAGCGGCGTATCGACCGGCATTTCCGCAGCCGATCGCGCCCAGACGGTGGCGGTGGCGATTGGGCCCAGGACGAGCGCGGCGGATATTCACTCGCCCGGCCACGTTTTTCCGCCGATCGCGCAAGGCGGCGGCGTGCTGGCGCGGGCGTCCGCGTGCGAGGCGTCGATCGATCTGGCGCGCGTGGCCGGGGCCGGCGATGCGGCGGTAATCTGTTCGATCATGCGCGATGACGGCGAGATGGCGCGGATCGACGATATCGGCGATCTGCTCGCCGCGCATGGTCTTGCGGTTGCCCAGATCGGCACCTTGATCGACCGGCTGGAGGGGGCCGACGCATGAGCGACAAGAGGCTCACCCGCCGCGCGCTGATTGCGGGTGCCGGTGCCGGAGGGCTTGGCGCAGCGCTGGCCGCGCCGGTGCTGGCGCAGAAGCTGATCGACCTCGGCCTGCCCGGCGGCCCAAGCCTGCGCCCGCTCGAACCGGCCTTTCCCGGCAAGGGCGAAATGATCATCCAGCGCATCCGACCGCCCTTGCTCGAAACCCCGATGGCCGCATTCCGCGAAGGGGTGATAACCCCCAATGACCGGTTTTTCGTGCGCTGGAACTGGTCGATGCCGACCGCAATCAACGCCGCCGCGCACCGCGTCGCGATTGGCGGGGCGGTCAAGGCGCCGGTCTCGCTTGCGCTCGATGACATTGCCAGCGCGGGCGCGACGGTCGAGGTGGTCGCGATCAACCAGTGCGCGGGCAATGGACGGGGCATGTCCGAACCGCGGGTGACCGGCACCCAATGGGGCAATGGCGCGATGGGCTGCGCACGCTGGACCGGGGTGCGCCTGCGCGATGTGCTCGCCAAGGCCGGTGTAGCACCGGGCGCGGCCCGCGTGCGCTTTGCCGGGCTCGATGTGCCGATGACCGACGGCGCGCCGCAATTCATCAAGTCCATTCCGATGGATATCGCCATGCGCGACGATGTGCTTGTAGCCTGGGGCATGAACGGCGAGCCGCTGCCGCTGCTCCATGGCTATCCCTTGCGGATCGTGGTGCCGGGGTGGTTCTCCACCTATTGGGTCAAGATGCTCTCGACCATCGAAGTGCTGACCGGCGAGGATGAAAGCTATTACGTCGCCAAGTCCTACCGGATGCCCGCCGCGCCGATCACGCCCGCGGACAAGGACTTCGATACCGTCCCGATCACCGCCATGCCGCCGCGCGCCTTCATCACCAGCCATGCCGACGGCGCGGCGGTGGCCAAGAGCAAGCCGCTGACGCTCGAAGGCATCGCGATGGGAGGGGAAGCGGCGCTCAGCAAGGTCGATCTGGTCGGCGAAGGGTGGGAGGCAAGCTGCACACTGGGCCCCGACGAAGGCCCCTATGCCTTCCGCCGCTGGAGCGTGACGATCCCGCGAGTGACCAGCGATCTTGCCAATATCGGCGCGCGCGCGGCCAATGCGAAGGGCGCAGTGCAGCCCGAGGCGCTGAACTGGAATTCCAGCGGCTATGCCCGCAACGTGATCGAACGCATCACCCTGAGGGCGCAATGAGAACCGCCCTCATCCTGCTGCCGGCGCTGCTGCTGGCAGGCTGCGAGCGCGCGCCCGCAGTCACCTTCGCCGATGCCAGCATCACGCTGCCGGACGATCCGCTTGACCTGCCCGATCTCGAGGGACGCGAAGCGGTGATCGCCAATTGCACCGCCTGCCATTCGCCCTCGACGATGCTGCAACAGCCCAAGATTCCGCGCGAAAAGTGGGAATCGCAAGTCACCAAGATGATCGAGATCTACAAGGCCCCGATCGACGAAGCGGCGATCCCGCAAATCGTCGATTACATGGTCGCGGTCCAGGCGGCGCAGGCGGAAACCGGCCCGGCGCAGTGACCGCTTGATGCCGTCACGCAGCGGCGCTATCCCGAAGCCACGGGTCGAAGCAACCTCCCGTCAAGGCCGGAAGCGGCCCAAGCGTTGCCTCGTTGCCCTGCCCGCCGTGGCAGGCATCTGTCTGCGAGGTAGGCATGGCCGAAACTGACACTGCACATCCCACTCCGATTCCCGCCGGACCGGTCACCTTTGGCGAGCTGCTGCGCGCCTTCACCCGCATCGGCTTTCTCAGCTTCGGCGGGCCGGCGGGGCAGATCGCGCTGATGCACCGCGAGCTGGTCGAGGAGCGCGGCTGGATCGGCGAGGACGATTTTCTCCACGCGCTCAATTTCTGCCACTTGCTGCCCGGGCCCGAAGCACAGCAGCTGGCGACATGGATCGGCTGGCGGCTGCACGGGCCACGCGGCGGACTGGCCGCGGGGCTGCTGTTTGTAATCCCGGGCGCGGTGATCATCCTTGCGCTGTCGATGCTATATGCCCTCGCAGCCAATCTCGCGCTGGTCGAGGCATTGTTTCTGGGCGTGAAGGCGGCGGTGCTGGCGATTGTGGTGCAGGCGCTGCTGCGGATCGCCGGGCGCGCGCTCGACACCACCCTCAAGCGCGGGCTCGCAGCGGCAGCATTTCTCGGGTTGTTCCTGCTCGATCTGCGCTTCCCGCTGATCGTGCTCGGCGCAGGCGTGATCGGGATGGTGGTGGCAGCGCGGCGGCCAGACCTGCTCGCGATCAAGCCGGGCAAGGCGGATGCTGTCCTGCCCGCCCGCCCGTGGCGCAGCACGATCAACTCGGTGCTGGTGTGGGGCACGATCTGGGCCGCGCCGATGGCGCTCATCGCGCTGACGCTGGGGCAGGATCACGTGATGTGGCAGATCGGCGCGTTCTTCTCGCAGCTCGCCGTCGTGACCTTCGGCGGCGCCTATGCTGTGCTCGCCTATATGGCGCAGGAGGCGGTGCAGGGCTTCGGCTGGCTTGGTGCGGGCGAGATGGCCGACGGGCTGGGGCTGGCCGAGACGACGCCGGGCCCGCTGATCCTGGTCACGCAATTTGTCGGCTATCTTGCCGCCTTCCGCGCGCCCGAGCCCTTCTCACCGCTGGTCGCCGGGTTGCTGGGCGCTGTTCTCACGACGTGGGTGACCTTCGCGCCGTGCTTCCTGTGGATCTTCGCGCTCGCGCCGTGGATTGACCGGCTGGGCTCTGCGGTGCGCTTGAAGGGCGCGCTGGCGGCAGTCACGGCGGCGGTGGTGGGGGTGATCGCCAATATCACCGCGTGGTTCGCGCTCCACGTGCTGTTCGCGCAGGTCGGCGAGGTGCAGTTTGGCCCTGTGCGGCTCGACTGGCCCTTGTGGGCAAGCTTCGACTGGCGCGCTGGCGTGCTGGCGGCGCTGGCCGTGCTGCTCGCCTTCAGGCTGCGTTGGTCGGTGCTGCGCATTCTGGCGGCCTGCGCTGCGGGCGGAATTGTGCTCAGCTTGCTTCTCTGAGTCCTTGAAACTCGCGTCCCTCGCAGGCATCACCCTCAGCGAGAGAAAAGGGAGAGGCATATGCGCAAACCGGTTTGCGGCGCGGGCGTCGCCATGCTTGCTGTGATGGCAGCGAGCAGCGCCGCCGCTCAGCAGGCGCCGGCGGCACCGTCACCGGCCTCGGAGCAAACCGCCGCCGCGCAAGTATCGGCGGGCGCGGCATTGCCGCCTGACGGCACGCGCGATGCGGATTTCTCGACCCGCGGTTTCCTCGCCACCCTGCCCGATCCGCTGATCCGCAACGCAGCGGGCGCGCCGGTGTGGAACCTTGATGCCTATGCCTTCGTCGAAGGCCCGGCGCCGGCGACGGTCAACCCCAGCCTGTGGCGGCACATGCGCCACCTCAAGCATCACGGGCTCTACCGCGTTACCGACAATGTCTGGCAGGTGCGCGGGTTCGACGTGTCGAACATGACCGTGATCCGGGGGGGCACCGGCTGGATCGTGATCGACCCGCTCACCAGCGTCGAGACCGCCAAGGCGGCGATCGACCTTGTCAACCAGACGCTCGGGGCACGGCCGGTCAGCGTGGTGATCTATTCGCACAGCCACGGCGACCATTTCGGCGGTGTGCGCGGTGTGGTCGATGCCGCCGCGGTGGCAAGCGGAAAGGTGGCGGTGATCGCGCCCAAAGGCTTCATGGAAGAGGCAACCTCCGAGAACGTCATGGCCGGCGGCGCGATGATGCGGCGCGCAGGCTACCAGTTCGGCACCGGCCTTGCGCCCGGCGCGCAGGGGCAGATGGGCAGCGGTATCGGCATGGGCATTTCAGGCGGAACCCTGTCGCTGATCCCGCCCACCGCGACCATCGCGGCTACCGGCGAGACCCGCGAAGTCGACGGCGTCGCGCTCGAATTCCAGATCGTCTCGGGCACCGAGGCGCCGGCGGAATTCAATGTCTTTATCGCCCCCGAAAAGACCTTCCTCGCGGCCGAGATCGCCACCTGTACCTTGCACAACATCCTTACCCCGCGCGGGGCCAAGGTGCGCGATGCGCGGGCCTGGGCGCATTATCTCGACGAGGCGGTGACCCGCTATGCGCCCAAGAGCGAGGCGGTGATCTCGAGCCATTGCTGGCCGGTGTTCGGCCGCGCCGAGGGCGAGAAATGGCTCGCCGCCCAGCGCGACAATTACCGCTGGCTGCACGATCAGACCGTGCGCCGGATGAACCGCGGCGAGACCATGGCGGAGATTGCCGAAGCCCTCGTCCCGCCCGCCGATCTGGCGCAGGAATGGTCGACCCACGGCTATTACGGCACCACCAGCCACAACGCCAAGGCGATCTACCAGTTCTACGTCGGCTGGTATGATGCCGTGCCCGCCAACCTCCACCCGCATCCGCCGGTGACGCGCGCAGCCAAGCTCATCGAGGCGCTCGGCGGGGCTGAGCGCGTGCTGGCGCTCGCCCGCAATGCGATGGCGGGCGGCGATTATCGCTGGTCGTCCGATCTGCTCCAGAACCTTGTCTTTGCAGAACCCCAGAATGCGGCTGCGCGCGCAATGCTGGCACAAAGCTACGAACAGCAGGGCTACCAGTCGGAAAGCGCGATCTGGCGCAACCAGTTCCTTTCCGCCGCCGCCGATCTGCGCGCCACGCGCCCCGCCCGTCCGCAAAGCCAGAGCAATGATCTGGTCGCCGCGCTGGCGACGCAGGAGCTGCTCGATTCCGCCGCCACCCGCTTTGCGCCCGAACGTTTCGGCAATCGCAAGCTGACGGTGGCGCTGGAACTCACCGATCGCAAGGAGCAGGCGCTGATCGAGGCCAATAGCCGGGTGATGATCGGGCGCATGGGCGCTGGCACCACCACGCCCGATGTCACCATCCGCGGCCCGCGCGTGATGTTGCTGGCGCTGATGTTCCTCAAGCAGCCGGTCAGCGCGATGCAGGCCGCCGGGCTCCAGGTGGAAGGCGATGCGGCCGGCCTGCAGGCGCTGATCGATGCGCTCGATCCGATGCCGCAGGGCTTTGCTATCATCGAGCCGTAGATTCTCGCGAAGGGTTTGGGCGCGTGCTGCGTTGGTTGGGTGAACCCGGCATAGATTAGCCGAAAGCGGAGCAGATAGATGAGCGCAGCCAGCATTGCCCTCAACCGGTTCGGCTACGGCCTTGCCCGCGGGACACGGGCGCCGCGCGATCCCGAGGCGTGGCTGCTGCGCCAGCTTGATGCCTTCGAGCCCAATCCCGCCCCGATTGCCGCGCGCGTCCAGACCCGCGGCAAGAGCGCCGAGATGCTCGAAACCCTGCGCGGATTGCGGCGCGAGAGGCGCGAGATGGCCGATCCGGCGATGCTGCTCTATCTCGACCAGTTTCAGTCGATCGGGCCGAACGCCCCGTTCCAGCAGCGCCGCGCGGCACGCGCCAATCTCGATCCGCAAGCCCCGCGCGGCCTCAACGAAAACCTCGCGCGCGAAGTGCTCGAACTGCATACGCTGGGCGTGGGCGGCGGCTATTCGCAGGCCGATGTCACCGAACTGGCGCGCGCGCTGACTGGCTGGACGGTGCCGGGCATCGGCCGGGTCGGCCGCTTTGCCGAAGACCAGCCGAGCGGCGCGGCCTTCGTGGCGCTCGTGCACGAACCCGGCTCGCGCACGATTATGGGCAAGCGCTATGCCGAAGGCGGCCCCGGGCAGGCGCTGGCGGTGCTCGACAATCTCGCCGCGCATCCTTCCACCGCGCGCTTCGTCGCCACAAAGTTCGCGCGGCACTTTGCCGGCGACACCCCGCCGCAAAGCCTTGTGGCGCGGCTCGAGGCCGATTTCCGCAGCACCGGCGGCGATCTCGCCAGCCTCACCCGCACGCTGATCGCTTCGCCCGAGGCCTGGGCGGCTGGCCCGGTCAAGTTCCGCACCCCGTTCGAATGGTATATCGCGGCGGTGCGCCTGTCGGGCCTCGAGGGGCTCGAGCCGCAACGCATCGCGCGGGTGCTGGGCGAGCTTGGCCAGGCGCCGTGGCGCGCGCCCTCGCCCGCCGGTTACGATGATCTCGCCGCCAGCTGGGCCGCGCCCGATGTGCTGTTCCGCCGCGTCGAACTCGCCGAACGCATGGCGCAAGGTGCGCCCTCCGATGACGTGCTCGCCCGCGCCGAAGCCGCCTTCCCCGATGCCCTGAGCGATATGACGCGCACCTGGCTGACCCGCGCCGAAAGCGGGCGGCAGGCGCTTGCGCTGCTGCTCGTCGCTCCTGAAATGATGCGGAGATAGCCCCGATGCTCACCCGTCTTGATCGTCGCACCCTGCTCGCCGGATCGCTCGCGCTGGGCGCCAGCGGGCTGATGCTGCCGCGCATCGCGCTGGCGCAGACCACCGGCACGCGCAAGGTGCTGTTCGTGCTGCTGCGCGGCGCCGCCGATGGCCTGTCGATGCTCGCCCCCGTGGGCGATCCCGGCTTTGCCGCCCTGCGCGGCGCGGCGCTGGCCGATTACGAGGGCGCCCCCCGGATCGGCAGCTTCTTCGCGCTGCACCCGGGGCTGACCGAGGTCGGCAAGGCGGCCGCAGCGGGCGAGGCGCTGTTCGTCCACGCCGCTGCCACAAGCTACCGCGAACGCTCGCATTTCGATGCGCAGAACCTGCTCGAGACCGGCGGGAATGCGCCCTATGCGACCAAGGACGGCTGGCTCAACCGGCTCGTCAGCCTGACCGCCGAGGCACACAAGGGCGAGGTGCCGCGCGCGCTTGCCATCGCACCGGCGGTGCCGCTCGCGCTGCGCGGTGACGCGCCGGTCTCCAGCTATGCCCCGTCCGCGCTGCCGGACGCGAGCGATGATTTCATGGCCCGCGTCGCATCGCTCTACGAGGCCGATAGCGAGCTTGCCAGCCTGTGGGCGCGCGCGCTCGAAACCCGCGCCATGGCGAGCGATGACAGCCTCAACAACCTGCGCGATGCCAGCGCCAATGGCGCGCTGGTCGCCTCGCTGATGCAGGGCGCGCGCGGGGCGCAGATCGCGATGATCGAGGTCGACGGCTGGGACACCCACGCCAACCAGCGCGGCGTCTTTGCCCGGCAGGCGCGCGGGCTCGATGCGCTGCTCGCCGCCTATCGCACCGGCATGGGCGCCGAATGGCGCGACACGCTGGTGCTGGTGGCGACCGAGTTCGGCCGCACCGCCGCTTTGAACGGCACCAATGGCACCGATCACGGCACCGCCGGCGCGGCGCTGGTGATGGGCGGAAGCGTGCGCGGCGGACGGGTGGAGGCAGATTGGCCCGGGCTTGGCGCAGGCCAGCTCTACCAGGGCCGCGACCTTGCGCCGACGATTGCGCTCGAAAGCGTGCTGGCAGGCGCGGTGGCCGAGCATTTCCGGCTCGATCCGGCGCAAACGCTGGCGCGGCTGTTCCCGGGCCGCACGGGCAAGCCGCTCTCAGGGATTGTGCGGAGCTAGAACGAGCACTCCACCGCCGCGCCATCCTCGATGCGGGTGATCTCGCTGATCGCCATGGTGAAGGCCCCCTTCGAGGCAAAGGTCAGACGCTCGCCGGTCTTGCCGAGGCACGACGCGCCCAGCACCATCTCGCGCCAGCCCTTGCCCTCAGCCACCGACAGCCCCTGCGTGATGTCGAGCGGCTTGCCCCCCGCGGTCACCGTCACCGGCGCGCCCGGGCGGGCGTTCACCTGATAGGTGATGCGCCAGCCTGCATCGCTCGCCGGGCCGCTCAGCGTCAGCTTCGCGCCTTTGGCAAAGGCGATCCGGCGCGCGTCTTCCTGCGCCTTGCGGTCGAGGCCGGTGGCGGTGATGCCGTTGCCGACCCCGCGCAGATCGGGCAGCACGGCATTGTCCGCCACGGCCTGCACCCGCATCCCCAGCTTGCCATTGGCAAACCACGCAGCGCCATTATCGGCGGTGAGCGCGGCGCAGGTCTCGTCGAGCGGGGCCAACCGCTCGGTGCTCGCAAAGTTGAGGCCAAAGCCGAACCCGAACAATGCGCCCTCCAGCCCGTTGACCGGCGCGCCGTCGCACTTGGCTGGCCAGCTGAACGACAGGCGTCCGGTGGCAGGCTGCTTGCCGAACAGGACGTCCGCCACCCCCGCGCCCTCGCTGCCCGGCAGCCATGCGGCGACAAAGGCATCGGCGGCATTAAGCTCGCGGTTCATCCACAAGGGCCGGCCCGAAAGGAACACCGCGACCGTGGGCACGCCCTTGGCGCTGTAGGCCTTGAGCAGGTTCAGCCCTTCCTCGTCGCGGAAGGCCATATCCTTGCGGTCGCCGACGAACTCGGCATAGGGCTCCTCGCCGAAGACGACGATCGCCACATCCGGCTTCTTGGTGGTGGAGGCGCCATCCTTGGCCAGAACGGCCTCGCTGCCCGCATCGCGCGCGGCGGCGGCAATCCCGGCATAGATCGAGGTCGCGCCGGGGAAATCGGCGGCGGTGAGATCGCCCCCGCCCTGCCATGTGACCGACCAGCCGCCGGCCTGCTGCGGGATATTGTCAGCAGCGCTGCCCGCCACTTCGATCCGCGCGCCGGGCTTCAGCGGCAGCACGCCGTGGTTCTTGAGCAGCACCTGCGACTTGGGCACCGCCTCGCGCGCGACCGCGCGGTGCTCGGCCGAGCCCAGCAGTTCCCACTTGCCGCCGAGCGCGCGCGCCGAGGGCTTCACCTCGCCATCAAACGTGCCGAGCGCCTGCTTCAGCCGCAGCACCCGCAGCACCGCCTCGTCGAGCCGGCTCATCGGGATCGTCCCGTTCTTGACCTGCCGCACCAGCGAGGCGTGGAGCGCCTTCCAGTCCTCGGGCACCATGTAGACATCGAGCCCGGCGAGCAGCGCCGCAGCGCAATCGGCGTTGGTGCAGCCTTCAACCTGCCCGTGGCCGTTCCAGTCGCCGACCACGAGACCGCCAAAGCCGAGATTGCCGCGCAGCTCGCCGGTCAGCAGCGGGGTATTGCCGTGCATCTTGGTGCCGTTGATCGAGTTGAAGCTCGCCATCACGCTCGCCACGCCCGCGCCGATCGCGGCGGGATAGGGCGCGGCGTGGATCGCCATCAGCGCATCGAGGTCGCCATTGACGTCGCCCTGATCAACGCCCTGCGCGGTGCCGCCGTCACCGAAGAAGTGCTTGGCGGTCGCGGCGACCTTGCCCTTGCCAAGGAAGCCCGGCTCGCCCGGGCGGCCCTGCAAACCTTCGACCATCGCCGCGCCCAGACGGGCGACCAGCGCGGGATCTTCGCCATAGCTTTCGTAAGTGCGGCCCCAGCGATCATCGCGCGCGACCGCGATGGTGGGCGCAAAGGTCCAGTCGATCCCGGTCACCTCGATCTCGACCGCGGTGGCGGCACCGATGCGGCGGATCAGATCGGCGTCCCCCGTCGCACCCAGCGCGATATTGTGCGGAAACACCGTCGCGCCGATCACATTGGCATGGCCATGCACCGCATCAGTGGCCCACAAGGCCGGGATCACTGGCTCGCCGCCGGACAAGGGCGCGCTCGAGGCTTCCCAATATTCATCGGCCAGCTTGAGCCAATCGGCCGCGGGCGCCTTGTCATCGCCGTAAGGGCCGGAATTGCCGCCGTTGAGGATCGTGCCGAAGCGGTAGCGCTTCACATCCTTGGGCGTGATCGAGCCGATGTCGGGCATGACAATCTGCGCGACCTTGCGCTTAAGGCTCATGCGCGCGAGCAATTGCTCGGGGGTTGCAGGCGCCGCGGGCACTGCCACGGGCGCGCCAGCCGATTGCACCGGCGCATTGGTAGCGCAGCCCGCCAGCAAGGCGGCAAGGCCCGCGCTCGCCGCAAGCTGCACGAAATTCTGTCGCTTCACCAGACAAGTCCCTCCCAAGACCATCAATTCGCTGGTCGAGCGTCCTCTTGAGAACGTTATCAAGATACTACATCTCGCGCCTGCTTTTGCAAGCAGCAAGCGTTCAGCCCGCAGGAGATTTCAGTGGGCGCGCAAAGGAGGCGAGCAGCGCCGCGCTCGCCAGCGCAAGGCAGGCAAACAGCACGAACAGCGCGGCAAAGCCGAGGTCCGGCACCAGCAGCACCGTCAGCCACGGCATCACCATCGCCGGCAGGGTGTTGGTGAGGTTGAACACCCCCAGATCGCGCCCGCGATGCTGCGGCGCAGGCAGCACCCGCAAGGTCTGGCTGGAATGAAGCGAGAGAAAGATCGCAGCTGCAAGGCCGAACACGACATAGCCGGCGATCGCCTGCGTCAGGTTCGCCGCGACCGCCATCACCATCAGGCCCGCCGCGCACAGCAGCGCGCAGCCGGCAAGCGGCAGGATCGGGCGGCCATGCCGGTCAGACCAGCGCCCCAGCACCAGCGAGGCTGGCACCGCGCAAACCAGCACGATGCTGAAGATATTGGCCGCCGCATTCTCGGGAAAGCCGGGCGCGAGCGATCGCAGCCAGAACAACAGGAAGGCGAACATCCCGCCTTCCGCAACCTGCACCAGAAAGCGCGCCGCCCACATCCGCCGCACGGCATCATCGGCGTGGGCGGGCGCATCGGGGCGGCCTGCGGTGCTCGGCGCGACCAGTGCGGGCCGCACGCGCCCGCCTCCCAGCGCCAGCGCAGGCAGCACCAGCGCCGCCACGAGCATCGCCACGACCCACAGTCGCGCCTCCGGCGGCACCAGCGCGCCATAGGTTACCAGCGATCCCGCCAGCGCGCCCAGCGCTGGAGACAGCGCCAGCGCGCCGCCCAGCACGCCTTTCTGGCTATCAGGAAAGCAATCCCCCGCCCAGGCCATCAAGGGCGACAGCATCAGGTTCAGCCCGACCTGCCAGGCCATCACCAGCAGCACCAATTCGCTCGCCGAACGCGCCTCGCCGACCGCGATCAGCAGCCCGCTCGACAGCAGCAGTCCGGCGAGGATCCAAGGTCGGCGCACGCGGCTGCGGTCGCTCAGCCCGCCGACCGCGATATTGGCGATGCTCGCCACCACCGCGCCGAAAAACGCGACCTGTGCCAGCACCGCGACATCCTCGCCGCCCTGCATCTCGGCGATGCGCTGGGGCAGCAGCACGGTCAAAAGCGGGACAAACGCCACTGCGCCACCTGCCGCTGCGAGCGCATAGAGCAGCAGGAACCAGCGCGGCTGGCGCTCGGGTTCCGGCGCCGTCTCCTGCTGTGCGGGCGCGTTCAAGCCTTGACCGGCGCGGGCGCGGTGGAGAGTCGCTCGACAAGCCCCGCGGCGACTTCGATCACCGCGTCATCCGCGCCGTCCGGCCCGCGCGCGATCAGGTGCTCGACCGCGCGGCTGACCGTCTCGGCAATCGGCTGGTCGATCGCGGTCAGCGGTGGCTGGGTGAAGCGCACGATCGGGGTGTTGTCGAAGGAGACGAGCGAGAGATCGCCCGGCACCTTCAATCCGCGATCGCGCGCCACTTCGAGCGCAGCCAGCGCCATCTGGTCGGAGGAGGCGATGATCGCGGTGCAATCGGGATTGCGATCGAGCAGCGCACGCGCGGCGCGGGTGCCGGATTCATAGCCGAAATCGCCCGCCTCCAGCAGGCCGTCGGACGGTAGGCCGCGCTCGGCCAGCGCGCGCTTCCAGCCCTCTATACGCCAGGTGCTGAGGCTGTATTGCGCAGGCCCGGCGATCATCGCGATCTTGCGATGCCCCAGATCGGCAAGCCGCGTCGTGGCGAGGTGTGCTGCGCCTTCATCGCCCATGGTCAGCGCAATCCCCGGCCCCGGCGCGTTCGATCCGATCCGCGCAAAGGGAATGCCGCGTGTCGTCAGAAGGCCGGTGATCAGCGGATTTTCCGAGTGCGGCGGGGTCAGGATCACCCCGTCGGGCTGCAAAGCCGAAATCGCCGCGCCGAGCTCGCGCTCGACATGATCGGAATGGGTGTCGATCAGCTCCACCATCATGCGGTAGCCGTGCTTCGAACAGGTCAGGATCCCGCCGAGCAGCATCTGGTCGACCCAGTCCGTGCCGCGCCGCTCGCGCCAGTCGGCGAGCGTGCGCTCGCGGTCGTTGATGGCAAGGATGATGTAAGAGCGCGAGCCGCTCATGCGCTGGGCCGCAAGGCTCGGGACATAGCCCAGTCGCTCGATCGAGGCGCGCACCTTGTCGCGCACCTGCGCGCGCACATTCGGACCGCCGTTGACGACGCGGCTCACGGTCTGGAGCGAGACCCCGGCGTCCTCCGCGACCTCCCTGATCGTGACTGTCTTGCGCCCCCGCGCCATGCTGCTTTTAACCCCGTCCGCTTTACCTGATACAGGCCCGTCCCTTCACGGGATCGCTGGCGCAGGCGTAGACCCTGATCCAATCGACAGCGAATTGCGCGGGAAAGCTCTCTTTCGCAACCCTTTTCGCATTGTTTTCTTCCGACAACCGCCCGCCCACGGCAAGGTTG
>JBKDUW010000104.1:0-2724 GCA_046339235.1 Erythrobacteraceae bacterium
CGGCCTTCATCCTGCCCGATGGCACCGAAATCCCCGGCTATGCCGTGGACTCGCGCGGCGGCACCACGCTTTCGGGCCTCGGCAAGCTGTTCGGCGTCGACATGCTGGGCGCGCTTGACCTGTCCGAGCGCATGGGCCTCGTCAACACGCTCGTCGAACCGAACCTGACAGCACTGTCGGGCGAGACCGCGACCTTCCTTGCGGGCGGCGAGTTCCCGATCCCGATCGCACAGGGCCTCGGCCAGGTGACGGTGCAGTTCCGCCAGTTCGGTGTGAGCCTCGCCTACACCCCGACGGTGCTTTCGAACGGCCGCATCTCGATGCGGGTGCGCCCCGAAGTCTCCGAGCTGTCGACCCAGGGGTCGATCGAGCTCAACGGCTTCCAAGTGCCCGCGCTGACCACCCGCCGGACCGAAACCACGATCGAGCTGGGCTCGGGCCAGAGCTTCATGATCGCTGGTCTGATGAGCTCCAACTCGCAGAACCTGCTCGACAAGGCTCCCGGCGTCGGCGACGTGCCGGTCCTAGGCAACCTGTTCCGCAGCCGCGAGTTCCGCAAGGGCGAAACCGAGCTGGTGATCGTTGTCACCCCCTATCTGGTGAAGCCGGTCGACGCCAAGGACATCAAGCTGCCGACCGACGGCTATCGTTCGGCGGACGAGCTTGAGCAGCTCCTCGGCTATCAGGGCCACGACGGTGTCTCGGGCGAACAGCGCCCCGGGCCCACCTCCTCGCAGCCCGGTGCTCCGCAGCCCAAGATCAGCAATGCCGATCCGGCTGCGATCGTCCCGAACACGCCGGAAAAACCGCGCCGGGCCGACAAGAAGAACCGCAAGGATGAACGCGAGGCCAATGCTGCGGCCCCGGGTTTCAACCTCTAACGTGAGAAAGGTGAGTATGATGCCTGTTGCACGACCGAACATTATGACGGGACGTCTGGGCCGCGCGCCTGCTCTCGCTCTCGCGCTGACGCTTGGCCTCGGGCTTGCCGGCTGCGGCGGGATGCCGACCAACGCCAGCCTGTACAGCACCAAGCAGCCGGTGGTCGAGCGGACCAATTTCACGCTCGACGTCAACACCAGCCCCGGGGGCCTGCCGATCTCGGAACAGCAACGCCTCAACGGCTGGTTCGAGACGATGGATCTGAGCTATGGTGATCGCCTCGCGATCGAGAACCCGGGCCAGAACCCCGCGGTGACAAGCGCGATCCGTGATCTGGCGGGCCGTTATGGCCTGATCATCAGCGACGTGGCCCCGGTCACGGCCGGTATGCTCCAGCCCGGGCAAGCGCGGGTGGTGATCACTCGTTCGAGCGCAGCGGTTCCCGGCTGCCCCGATTGGTCGGCCACCTCGGACAT
This sequence comes from Erythrobacteraceae bacterium, assembly GCA_046339235.1. Lineage (GTDB taxonomy): Bacteria > Pseudomonadota > Alphaproteobacteria > Sphingomonadales > Sphingomonadaceae > Erythrobacter. Next base: position 1,359 of record JBKDUW010000104.1, read on the forward strand.
GAATTACACCAACGGCATCAGCCCCAACTTCGGTTGCGGCGTGAACAGCAATCTTGCCGCCATGGTGGCCGATCCGCAGGATCTGCTCCAAGGCAAGAAGGGCTCTGGTGAAACTGTCCTGGCCACGTCGAACAAGGCGATCGCGACCCTTCGCGAAGCCGAACCGAGCGGCAAGGGTGGTCTGATGGATGCAGCCGCCGGCGGCGGCGCTGGCGGAGGAGGTAACTAAGCCATGAACGCTCCCTGGAAATCGGGCTTGCCCGGAAATCGTGATCCGTTTGCAGCCTATATCTGCGACGAAAATGCCCTCGACGTTATTCGTCCGGTCGTGGTCGAGCTCGGTTGGCAGCCGGAAAAGTGCAACAAGGGCGGCCTGCGCAACGCGGTGCAATCGCTCTCGGTGAGCGCCAGCCCGGCGATCCTGCTGGTCGACCTGTCGGAAAGCGGCGATCCGCTGAACGACATCAACGCGCTGGCCGAAGTGTGCGAGCCGGGCACGGTGGTGATTGCCGTCGGCCAGGTCAACGACGTGCGCCTCTATCGCGATCTGCTGTCGAGCGGCATCCATGACTATCTGCTCAAGCCGCTTTCGGCCCAGCAGGTGCATGATGCGCTCAACCAGGCGCTGGCGGTGTTCATGGCCCCCAAGGGCGGCGATTCGGACTCGGCGCGCCGGCACATCTCGACCGCCGTGGTCGGGACCCGCGGCGGCGTGGGCGCCTCGACGCTGGCGACTTCGCTGGCGTTGCTGTTCAGCGAACAGCACAAGGCACCGACCGCGCTGCTCGATCTGGATGTCCACTTCGGCACCGGCGCGCTGTCGCTCGATCTCGAACCGGGCCGCGGCCTGACCGACGCGATCGAGAACCCCAGCCGCATCGACCCGCTGTTTATCGAACGCGCCATGGTGCGGGCGAACGACAACCTGTCGATCCTCTCGGCCGAGGCACCGATCAGCCAGCCGCTGATGACCGATGGCTCCGCTTTCGTGCAGCTGGAGGATGAATTCCGCCAGGCGTTCGAAATGACGGTGATCGATCTGCCGCGCAGCATGCTGATCAACTTCCCGCAGCTGATGGCTGACGTGAACCTGGTGCTGCTCACCTGCGAGCTGACGCTCGCCTCGGCGCGCGACACCATCCGGATCCTGTCGTGGCTCAAGACCAATTCCGCGCACGCCCATCCGATGATCGTCGCCAACAAGGTGCAGCCGGCCCTCGCCGAGATCAGCAAGGCCGACTTCGAAGCCTCGATCGAACGCAAGGTCGACTTCATGGTTCCCTACGACTTCAAGGCGGCCTCGAACGCGGCCAAGCTGGGTCAGGTGTTTGTCGATGCCAACCGCGCAAGCAAGGCAACCGCGGCG
>JBKDUW010000105.1:0-23341 GCA_046339235.1 Erythrobacteraceae bacterium
GAAGCCGGCGCCCCCACCGCGCTCGCCGACAGCTGGCAGCACGGTCTTGGCCTGGCGGCAAAAGCCAAGGCCGCGGTGCTGGAGCTGCCGCTCGAAACCGGCTTTGCCAGCGACGCGCTCGAACTCCTCACCGAGCAGGACGTGCTCGGCGATAGGCTGGTGCGGCGCAAGAAGAAGCGCAAGGATTCCGATGCCTTCCTCGCCGAACTTCAGGCACTCTCGCGCGGCGATCTGGTGGTGCATATCGAGCACGGCATCGGCCGCTATCTCGGGCTTGAACCGATCCCGGTCGGAAAGAGCCAGCACGAGTGCGTCGCGCTGGAATATGCCGGCGGCGACAAGCTGTTCATCCCGGTCGAGAATATCGACGTGCTCTCCCGCTACGGCTCGTCCGAACAGGCGGTGCCGCTCGACCGGCTGGGTGGCGAGGCATGGCAGCGCCGCCGCGCCAAGCTCAAGGAGCGCATCACCGCCATCGCGGGCGAGTTGATGCAGGTCGCCGCCGCCCGCGCGCTGCGGCAGGCAACCGTGCTCGCGAGCGATCCAGCCAGCCTCAACCAGTTCGTAGACCGCTTCCCCTGGTCCGAAACCGACGATCAGGAACGCGCCATTGCCGATGTGCTGGGCGATCTCGAAAGCGGCCGCCCGATGGACCGGCTGGTGTGCGGCGACGTCGGTTTCGGCAAGACCGAGGTGGCGATGCGCGCGGCGTTTGTGGCGGCGATGGCAGGGCAGCAGGTGGCGGTGGTCGCGCCCACCACACTGCTCGCGCGCCAGCACTACCAGAACTTTGCCGAACGCTTTGCCGGCTTCCCGCTCAAGGTCGGGCGGCTGTCGCGGCTCGTCACGGCGAAGGAGGCTACCGAGACCCGCGAGGGGCTGGAAAACGGCCAGATCGACCTCGTGGTCGGCACCCATGCGATCCTGTCCAAGAGCACGCAGTTCAAAAACCTCGGCCTCGTCATCGTCGACGAGGAGCAGCGCTTCGGCGTCAACCACAAGGAGAAGTTGAAGCAGCTGCGCGCCGACGTCCACGTCCTCACGCTGACCGCCACTCCGATCCCGCGCACGCTCCAGATGGCGATGAGCGGATTGCGCGAACTTTCCACCATCCAGACCCCGCCGGTCGACCGGCTCGCGGTGCGCACCTATGTGATGGAATGGGACGACATGGTGATCCGCGAGGCTTTGCTGCGCGAGCATCACCGCGGCGGACAGAGCTTCATCGTCGTGCCGCGCATTTCCGACATGGCCGATGCCGAGGAATGGCTGCGCGAACACGCGCCCGAGATCAAATCAGTCTCCGCGCACGGCCAGATGTCGCCCGGCGAAGTCGAGGAACGGATGGGCGCCTTCTATGATCGTAAGTATGACGTGCTGCTCTCGACCACCATCGTCGAAAGCGGTTTGGACATTCCCAGCGCCAACACGATCATCATCCACCGCGCCGACCGCTTCGGCCTTGCCCAGCTTTACCAGCTGCGCGGGCGCGTCGGGCGGGCGAAGCTGCGCGCCTATGCCTATCTGACCCACCAGACCGGAGTCGCCCTGTCAGAAGTCGCGCAAAAGCGGCTGAAAGTATTGGGCGATCTCGACAGCCTTGGTGCAGGCTTCCAGCTTGCCAGCCACGATCTCGACATTCGCGGCGCGGGCAACCTTCTGGGCGACGAGCAGTCGGGCCATATCCGCGAGGTCGGTTTCGAACTCTATCAGGCGATGCTGGAAGAGGCGATCATGGCCGCCAAGGCCGGCGAAATGGGCTTGGAGAAGCCACGCGACAAACTCACCCCGCAGATCACCGTCGATGCGCCGATCATGATCCCCGAGGACTATGTTCCCGATCTGGCGGTGCGCATGGCGCTCTATCGCCGCCTCAACCAGGCCGAAGGGCAGAACGAGATCGAGGGGCTGGCCGCCGAGATGATCGACCGCTTCGGTGATCTGCCGCAGCCGACCAAAAACCTTATTCGCCTGATCGAGATCAAGCATCAGGCGATCATCGCCAACATCGCCAAGATCGATGTCGGCGCGCGCGGCACGCTGGTGGCTTTTCACAAGGATGATTTCCCCGATCCCATGGGCCTCATCGCCTATGTCGCGCGGTTGAACGAAGGCGGCAAGGACACCGCCAAGCTGCGCCCCGACATGAAGCTGGTGATCAACCGCGCCTGGGCTGATCCGCAGAGCCGCCTCAACGGATTATTCCAGCTGAGCAAGGGCCTCTCAGGGATTGTGAAGAAGGCGTCGAAGGCGAAGAAGGCGGCCTGAAGGCGGGCTCGCTTGCCCATCAGGCGACGGTCCGAAAGGCTCAGGCTTCCCGCACCGACACGCTCTGGCCGTTCATCACCAATGGTCCGAAGGCGGTCAGAAAGGCCACGTCGCCGATGTCGCGGCCGATCCCGATGATGGCCGCGTCTCCCGCATGCGCCATGCCGGTCGGATCGACGAGGTGCCAGCTGTCGCCCAGAAAGATTTCAGCCGCGACGTGAAAATCCTCAGGGGTCACCCCCGGAGCATAGACGCTGGCGATCCTGGCAGGGATATCGGCGGCGCGGGCCAGCGCGATCATCAGATGCGCATAGTCACGGCAAACGCCAGCGCGGTCGTGAAACGTATCGAGCGCGGTTGTGTCGACAGTGCTGGAGCCGGGCACATAAGACAAGTGACCGGCAATCCATTCGCGCATCGCGGCAATCTTGGCCCCGCCTGCCAGCGTGCCGAACCGTGCCTCGGCAAAATCGGCGAACTGGTTGGACGGGCAATAGCGCGATGGCAGCAGATATTGCACGGCCTCACCCGGCAAGCTGAGGAGCGGTGCAGCGGGCAAGACGGCGTAATCGGCCGCCGCCTTGTCGAGGCTGATAACGGCCTGATAATCGACCAGCATCTGTCCATGAATCCGCAGCCAGAATCGTTCACCAATCTGGTCTTGCGCCGGAATACGGACGAATTGCTCGCAGGGCGTAATCGCGAGCCGTGCCTGTTCAAGCACCTGATCGGGAAGCGCTGCGGCTTCGAGCTGGAGCAACACGTCGCAAGGTTGTTCGAACCAGTAATCAAGCTGGACGTCGATCTGGAGCTTCACGCAGAGTGTTCCGTTCGGAAAAAAGAGGCGCGGGTGGGTGCCTAAGGGCGAACTGCAGAACCTGCCGGGCGATGCCGCGCGGCTCCCTTAACCGAGATGGACCGGGTATGGGGAAATAATCTTTGGAGCCGCAGCCGCGAGGACGCCCCTATCCGTGCCCCATTCCCCGCGCCGTGCGCGCCAGTGCCAGCATATTGGCGCTCGGCATCGGCTGGGCGCGCAGGAAGCCTTGCCAGTAGTCGCAGCCCTCGGCGGTGATCGCGGCGCGCTGGATCTCGGTCTCGATCCCCTCGGCATAGACCGCGAGGCCCAGCGCCTTGCCCAGCGCGACGATGGCGCGGAACACCGCCAGCGCGGTCGGATCGCCCGGCACGCCTTCAACCATCGCCTTGTCGAGCTTCAGCGCATCGAGCGGGAGTTCGCGCAGGTAGCGGAAATTGCAGAACCCCGCGCCGAAATCGTCGAGCGCAGTGCGGAACCCCAAGCCTCTGAGCGCCTTCAGCGCGGATGCCGTCTGCGTAAGGTTGCGCAGCAGCAGGTCCTCGGTGATCTCGAGCATCAGCCGCTCAGGCGCAATGGTCGATTGCCCGATCAGCGCGGCGAAATCGGCGGCAAAGCGCGGATCGCCCAACTCCTCAGGGGTGATATTGAGCGACAAGGTGAGATTGTGCGGCCAGGTCGCCGCGTCCTCCAGCGCGCGGGCGACCACATGACGCGACAGGGGCGCGACCAGTGCAGCACGCTCGGCAATCGCGAACAGATCGCGTGCGCCGATTTCGCCCAGCGTCGGGTGCTGCCAGCGCGCCAGCGCCTCGGCCCCCGTCACCGCCCCGCTGACGCAGGCGAATTGCGGCTGGAACAGCACTTCGATCTCGCGCCGGTCGAGCGCGCTCAGCAGATCGGCTTCGAGCGCGCCCGGACGCACGCCCGGGAAGCGACCCCGCGTTGGCGCGCGCAATGATGTCCGACCCTGATCCATCTGCGCCCTCTCTGATCCGTCCTTAGTCACAGAATGGTCGCCTGCCTTCCATCAATTGCAATCCGACCGATTCTGGCACATCAGGGCGAACCGCTAGCACCGCGCCGGGGATAAATGGCATTCCTGCGATAGCGAACCGGGAGGGGGACAAATGGCGAGCAACGGCACACCCTTTCAGCGCCTAGCGCTGATGGCCTCCGATACGCTGCGTGCGCAGGAAGCCTATGATCTGCTCCTTACCCAGCGCGAGTGGGTGCCGATCGAGGAGGCCGATGCGGTTGTGGTGCTCGGCGGCGACGGGTTCATGCTGCAGATTCTCCACGCCATGATCGATGCCGGCCGCGTGATCCCTGCCTATGGCATGAACCTGGGCACGGTCGGCTTTCTGATGAACCGCTATGACAAGCGCGCGGCGATTGCGGCGCGGGTCGCCAAGGCACGCCGCTGGACGATCGCGCCCTTGCGGGTCGAGGCGATCACGCAGGATGGCGAGACCCACGAGATGTGCGCGATCAACGAAATCTCGCTGCTGCGCGAAACCCGCCAGACCGCCAAGATCGAAGTCACCGTGGGTGACCGCGTGCGCATCAACGAGCTGGTGTGCGACGGAGTGCTGGTGGCGACGCCTGCGGGTTCGACCGCCTATAACCTTTCGGCCAATGGCCCGATCCTGCCGCTCGACAGCAAGCTGCTCGCGCTGACCCCGATCAGCCCGTTCCGCCCGCGGCGCTGGCGCGGGGCGATCCTGCCCGACCGGATGAAGATCATCCTGCGCGTGCTCGACCCGGCCAAGCGCCCGGTCGCCGCGGTGGCCGACCAGAAGGAGCTGCGCGACATCGCCGAGGTGCGGATCGAGGTCAAAGAGGACGTCGCACTCACCCTGCTGTTCGACAAGGGCCAGAGCCTCGAGGAACGCATTGTGGCAGAGCAATTCATTACGGCTTAGATTTGTGCACGCGCCTCCGCACGTGCAATCCTCGCTAGACGCGCAGCAAGCTGCGCCCGCTGCGGGCGCCCGGTCGAGCTTGCGGTGGCTTTGCCGCCGTTCGGTAAACCCGGTCAAAAGCGCCCCAAAACCCTCTTGCAATCGCACCCTTCGCCCCATATAGGCGCGCTTCCGCTCTTCCTTACACCGCTTGGAAGAGTTGCTCCCCGATAGCTCAGCGGTAGAGTAGGTGACTGTTAATCACTTGGCCGTAGGTTCGAATCCTACTCGGGGAGCCAATTTCTTGCCTTGCTGATCCGGGTCGGGAAAATCCGGTCATACCCCGACCAGCAGCCGCACCCCCACCACCAGCACCAGCGCCGCGGTCAGCCAGCGGATCCATTGCGGCGGGAGCAGGCGCGCGGCGAGCAGGCTGCCGATCTGGCCGCCGATTACCACTGCCACCAGCAAGGGCAAGGCTGCGCCCAGTGCCTGCCCGAACAGGCCGGGGCCGTTTTTCACCATCTGCCCCGCCAGCCCGAACAGAGAGTTGACGAGGATGAACAGGCTCGCGGTCGCCGCGATGCCCCGTGCCTCGTGCCAGCGCGCCAGATGCAGCAGCGGGCTAAGGAAAATCCCGCCGCCAATGCCGACCAGTCCGGCGAAATAGCCGAGCGGCGCGGCGGCCAGCGGCATCCACTTGGCCGCTTGGGTGGGCGTGCCCTCGGCATTCTCGCGCACCGGGATCAGCATGGTGAGGCTGGTCAGTACCAGACTGGCGCCGAGCAGGGTGAGAAACATCGCCTCCCTGATCGGGGTCAGCCCGCCCAGAAAGCTCAGCGGTGCGCCCAGCATCACGATCACCGCCGCCTTGCGCCACGGGGTCAGTCGGGCGCGCGCAAAGCGGATGCTCGATCCCGTCACCACCACGATGTTGCAGGCGAGGCTGATGAGCGGCAGCAGCCGGTAATCGAGCCCCGAAAGCGCCAGCAGCGCCGAATAGGTCGATCCGCCGCCGAACCCGACGCTGGCATAGAGCAGCGCGGTGACAAGGAACGCCAGCGCCAGCAGCGCAGGCACCGCCCCGATCATCATCGCCCCTGCCCCTTGCCCTCAGCCAGCCGTCAGACGATCTGACGCTCGCTCACCGCGCCGTGGCAATGCTTGTACTTGTTGCCGCTGCCGCAGGGGCACGGCGCATTGCGGCTGATCTCGAGATTAGCAAAGCGATTGTCACCGTCGATGACAGGCGGGTTTCCACCGAGCGCGGCGAAGATGTTTGGCCGCAGTTCCGACCCGTCGCCATCAAAGGTGTCGTCAAGGCCGGTCAGTGGATCGATATGCCCGGTCAGGAACGCGGGCAGATCGGGCAGCGATTGCGGTTGCGGCGGCTCGATCCGCAGCTCGGCACGGAACAGGATCCGGGTGACTTCCTCGCGCAGCGTATCGAGCATGCTCTCGAACAGACCGAAGGCTTCCTGCTTGTCGACGTTGATCCGCTGCTTCTGCGCGCTCGAGCGCCTCCAGAACACCTGCCGCAGCGCGTCGAGCGTGGCCAAGTGTTCCTTCCAGTGGAACTCGAGCTGGCGCAGCAGCACGTCCTTTTCGACCATCCGCCAGATCGACGGCTCGGACTCGCTCATCGTGGCGTCCATCATCGCGTCGGTCAGTTCGCGCAGGCGTTCTTCGAGCAGCTCGGGCTCGACCTGCTCCTCGGCCAACCAGTCCTCGAACGGCGGCTGGAGCCCGAAAATATCCTCGACCTTGGCGCGCAGCCCGGCGATGTCCCATTGTTCGGGATAGCATCCCGGCGGGCAGGCGGTGCCGACCATGGTGTTGATGGTATCGTGGCGCATATCGACCACGACATCGTCGACGGCTTCTGAATCCATGATCTCGGCGCGCTGTTCGTAGACCACCTTGCGCTGGTCGTTCATCACGTCGTCGTATTGCACCACCTGCTTGCGCATATCGTAGTTGCGCGATTCCACCTTCTTCTGCGCGGTCTCGATCGCCTTTGACAGCCACTTGGAGCCGATCGCCTCGCCATCGGCGAGGTTCGACTTCATCATCTTGGAGAACAGCGTGTCGGGGCCGAAGATACGCAGCAGGTCATCCTCGAGGCACAGGTAGAAGCGCGAGAGGCCGGGGTCGCCCTGACGACCCGAACGGCCGCGCAGCTGGTTGTCGATGCGGCGCGATTCGTGGCGTTCGGTGCCGAGCACGAACAAGCCTCCCGCGGCGATCACACGCTGCTTTTCCTCGGCCACTTCGGCGCGGATGCCGGCGACGGCCGCATCACGCTCGGGGCCTTCGGGCAGTTCGGCCAGCTCGTCGCGGATGCGGTATTCGATATTGCCGCCCAGCTGGATGTCGGTGCCGCGCCCGGCCATGTTTGTGGCGATGGTCACCGCGCCGTAGCGCCCGGCCTGCGCCACGATCCGCGCTTCCTGTTCGTGGAAGCGGGCGTTGAGCACCGAGTGGACGACGCCTTCCTTGTCGAGATACTGGCTGAGCAGTTCCGACTTCTCGATCGACACCGTTCCGACCAGCACCGGCTGGCCGATTTCCTGCTTTTCCTTGATCGCCTTGGCGATGGCGCCGAACTTGTCGGCGGTGTTCTTGTAGAACTCGTCTTCCTCGTCGATCCGCGCGACCGGCAGATTGGTCGGGATTTCGACCACGCCGACCTTGTAGATGTCCCAGAATTCGGCCGCTTCGGTGGCGGCCGTGCCGGTCATGCCGGAAAGCTTGGGATACATGCGGAAATAGTTCTGGAAGGTGATCGAAGCCATCGTCTGGTTCTCGGGCTCGATCTTGACGCCCTCCTTGGCCTCGACCGCCTGGTGCAAGCCGTTCGACCAGCGCCGCCCGTCCATCATGCGGCCGGTGAATTCATCGATGATGATGATCTTGCCGTCCTTGACGATGTAGTCGGTATCGCGCTTGCGGGCGAAGTTGGCGACCAGCGCCTGATCGAGATGGTGCACGACCTGCGTGTTCTCGACATCGTAGAGATTGGTGGTGGCAAGCAAGCCCTTGTCAGCCAAGATCTTCTCGATTTCCTCGAGGCCTTCCTCGGTCAGCTGGACGCGGCGCACCTTCTCGTCGATGTCGAGCCATTCGACCGGGATCTCGCGCGCGACGTGATCGAGCGCGACATACAGATCGGACTTGTCTTCGGTCGGGCCGGAAATGATCAGCGGGGTGCGCGCCTCGTCGATCAGGATCGAGTCGACTTCATCGACGATCGCGAAGTTGAACGGCCGCTGCGCCATCTGGCTGCGCTCGTGCTTCATGTTGTCGCGCAGATAGTCGAAGCCGAACTCGTTGTTGGTGCCGTAGGTGATATCCGAGTGATAGGCGTCGCGCTTGGTTTCCTCGGGCATGCCCGGAACAATCACCCCGACGCTGAGGCCGAGCCAGTTGTAGAGCCGTCCCATCTCCGCCGCATCGCGCCGCGCAAGGTAGTCATTGACGGTGACGACGTGGACGCCCTTGCCCTCGATCGCGTTGAGATAGACCGCTAGCGTCGCCATCAGGGTCTTGCCCTCGCCGGTGCGCATTTCGGCGATCTCGCCGCGGTGGAGCACGATACCGCCGATCAGCTGCACATCGAAGTGGCGCATCCCGAACACCCGGGTCGACGCCTCGCGCACGGTGGCGAAGGCTTCGGGCAGGATGTCGTCGAGCTTGGTGCCATTATCGATCAGCTCGCGCAGCTTGGTGGTCTGGCCCTTCAATTCCTCGTCCGAGAGCGCCTTGATGTCAGCCTCGAGCGCATTGATCTGGGCGACGATCTTGCCGAGCGATTTGACGTAGCGATCATTGGTCGAACCGAAGACCGATTTGATGATGGTATTGAGCATGATTTGGCCGTGCCTTTGAACTTGTGTGGCCCTGAGCAAACGGAGCTGCGGAGCGGGCCGGAATCTGTGCGGGGTTACCGGCACGCGGCGAGACGCTGTGCCGGAAAACGTCAGGGATATGTGCGAGATAGCGCGCCTATTTGTGCGCGCGTTCGATCCCCATCAGCACCGGCAAACGCAGCGCTTCGGGCACAGCCGGGCGGCGTTCGGGGGTCGCAACTTCGCGCGTGGCGCTAAGCGTGGCAGGCACTGCTTGTGCTGCGACACTTTCGCTCCCCGACGTCTCTTCCCCGGCGGCAGCGGCAATGCTGGAATTGCACGCCAGCGCCTCGGCCAACGACGCTTGCGCCGGACTGCCAACGGCAGCAAGGCCGGTAAGCAGGGCCAGAAGGGCGAAGAAGTGCCGGGTCATCGCGCGCACAGATAGGGAATCGCGCAAGCTTCGTCCACCAGCTTTGCTGATTTACTGCGCGCCGTCCCCCGCCTAGAGGCGCAAATCATGAAGTTAAGCCGCTCGCCGCTCGCCCGTCCCTTCCCCGAAATGCCTGTGATTGCGGGCGTGACGCTGCGCGTGGCCCGGGCGCGTTACAAGGAATGGGACCGCTGCGATCTCACCTTTGCCGAGCTCGCTCAAGGCACGGCGGTGGCCGGGGTGTTCACCAAAAGCGCCTGCGCTTCCTCCGAAGTCGAACTCGGACGCGAGGCGGTGAAGCACGGCCGCGCGCGGGCGCTGATCGTCAACGCGGGCAATTCCAATGCCTTCACCGGCTATCGCGGGCGCGATGCGGTGGAGGCGATCCAGGCGCAGGTGAGCGCGGCGCTGGGCTGCGGCGTGGATGAGGTGTTCGTCTCCTCCACCGGCGTGATCGGCGTGCCGCTGCCCAAGGACAAGGCCCGCGCCGGGATCGAGGCCGCGCTGGTCGCCGAACCTTGCGGCTGGGAGGATGCGACCAATGCGATCGGCACCACCGATACCTTTGCCAAAGGCGCAGGCGCATCGGCGATGCTGGGCGACACACGGGTGGAGCTTGCCGGGATCATCAAGGGCAGCGGCATGATCGCGCCCGATATGGCAACCATGCTCGGCTATATCTTCACCGATGCCGATGTCGCGCCAGCCTTCCTGCAAGAGGCTCTGGAGCGCGCCAATGCCGCGACCTTCTCGTGCGTCACGGTCGATGGCGACACCTCGACCAGCGACACGGTGATGGTGTTTGCGACAGGCAAGGCCGGCAATGCACGGATTAAAGGCTGGGACAGCCCCGGCGCGGATGCCTTTGCCGCGGCGCTGGCGGATGTGTGCCGCAATCTTGCGCAGCTGGTTGTGCGCGATGGCGAGGGTGCGCAAAAATTCATCACCATCCGAGTCAGCGGCGCGGCGAGTGATCACAGCGCGCGCACCATCGGCCTTGCCATCGCCAATTCGCCCTTGGTGAAAACCGCAATTGCGGGCGAGGATGCCAATTGGGGCCGCGTCGTCATGGCGGTCGGCAAGGCGGGCGAACCGGCCGACCGCGACAAGCTCTCGATCGCGTTCGGCGGGATCTGGACAGCGAAGAACGGCCTGCCGGTTGCAGATTACGACGAAGTCCCGGTCGCCGCGCACCTCAAGGGCGAGGAAATCGACATCGCGGTCGATCTCGGCCTCAGGGATGGCCGCGCAGCCGTGTGGACCTGCGATCTGACCCACGGTTACATCGCGATCAACGCGGATTACCGATCGTGAGCCTCTCCGCCCTCGACGAAGAAATCCGCGATCTGATGCGCTTTTCCGCGCAGCATTCGATGCTGCCGCGCTTCCGCCAACTCGCCGCGCACGAGGTCGAGATGAAGGGCGCGGATGATCCCGTCACCATCGTCGACCGCGAGGTTGAAGCCTTCCTCACCGAAGCGCTGACCAAACTCGCGCCCGGCGTGGCAGTGGTGGGTGAGGAGGCCGTGCACGCCGACAAATCGGTGCTCGACCACCTCTCTGGCCAGTGCTGGATCATCGATCCCTTGGACGGCACCGCCAATTTCGCAGAAGGCAAGGAGCCGTTCGGGATCATCATCGCGCTGGCTGACGCAGGCCGAGCCGTGGCGGGGTGGATCTATGATCCGATCCGCGACCGTTTCTGCCACGCCCGCGCCGGTGAAGGGGCTTTCGTGAATGGCGAGCGGGTTGCGGCGCGCAGCACCGGACAGCAGCAGCCGGTCACCGCGGTCAGCCGCATCTTCCTTACCCCCGAACAATCGGCGATGGTCGATGCCAAGCTCGCACCGCATTACACGCTGGTCGACATCCCGCGCTGCGCCGCCGAACAATATCCGCGGCTCGCGCTGGGCGAGAACGACGTCTCGAGCTTCAAGCGCACGCTCGCCTGGGATCACGCCGCGGGGGTCTTGTGGCTCAACGAGGCAGGCGGGAAGGCAGCGCGGCTCGATGGCAGCGAATACCGGGTGGACGAGGCCGACAAGCCGGGGCTTGTGGGCGCATCCAGCCCGGCGATCTGGGACGAGTTTGTGGCGCGGGTTCTAGCTTAGTCCGCCAACGTCGTCCCGGACGGCTTAAAGCTCGCCTTCGAGCCACGCCTTCAACTGGCTCTTGGGCGCCGCGCCCAGCTTGCGCGCGACCGCTTCGCCGTTCTTGAATAGCACCATCAGCGGAATCGACTGCACGCCCATCTGCGCTGCGACATCGGTGTTTTCCATGATGTCGACCTTGGCGATGGTGACCTTGCCGGCCAGTTCCTCGCTAATCTCTTCCAGCGCCGGGGCAATCATCTTGCACGGCCCGCACCACTCGGCCCAGAAATCGACCAGCACAGGGGTATCGCTGTCGAGCACATCGGCCTGAAAGCTGGCATCGGTTACGTTAACGGTGGCCATGACTGCTAATCTCCTTTGGTCGGCAACATAAGGCGGCCGGTCACAGGAATGCAATCTAATGCGCCCTGCTTTTCACTCAATATCCGGGGGCAGATAGGATTGCTGCGGCGCCTGCAACGCGTTCTTGTGCGCCGCGAGTGTGTCCGGCGCGAGTTCGAACAGCGCAGGCGCGTGCGTGTAGACCAGGCTGGCACGCACCTCTCGCTCGGGATAGATCGCTTCAAGCGCGGCGACATAGGCAGCCATCTGCCGCAAGGTTGCCACCGGAATGGCGGCCGGATCGGCAGGCGGTCGGCGGGTGGTCTTGAAGTCGACCACGGTGATGGCGGTCTCCTCGATCAGCAGCCGGTCAGCGGTGCCCGCCACCACGACGCCATCGACTGTCGCTGCGAGCGGAACCTCGGCGAGCGCCGCCGCCGAGAAGATCGCGGCGAACCCGGGGTGATCGAGCACGCCCAGCACAGCGGCGAGCATCTCGCTGCGCATCGCCTCGTCCAGATCCCCCGCCTGCCGTTCAAGCCAGGCCTGCGCTGCTTCCTCGCGCTCGGGAGCGGGCAGATCGGGCAGGCGTTCCAGAAGCTTGTGGATCAGGCTCCCGCGCCGCGCGGCATGGCGCACAGCTTGCGGAGCGAGCGGCGGCTCGGCCCCGCTTTCCTCGCCCGCGCTGGACGGCGAAAGCGGGCGCGGAGGGCGGGGTTCGGGGCCGATTGACGTCACCATCCAGCGCGGCAGTTCGGGCGGCGCGTCGGGGGTGCCCGCGCTGTCATCGGGCACCAGCGGGTCGGCACGGTGGCCCCATTCCTTGCGCCAACTCCAGACCGGATCGGTGATCTCCTCGCCTTCGAACAGCGGCGCGACGCGTGCATACCAGCTGACCTCGTGCGGCACGCCGTTCTTGGCCTCGTTCTTGTTCAGCGATCCCCCGATGAACAAGGCCTCCTCGGCGCGCGTCAGCGCGACGTAGAGCAAGCGCCAGTGCTCCTGCAGCGCCGCGGCCTTCTTCGCCTCGGCGGCCTCTGCAATTGGCCCCTTGCGTTCGTCCTTGTTCAGCGGCGGGAGCGGCACGTTGCGTGAGCGATCCGGACCAAGCCCGATAGGATCATCCTCCAGCGCCAGATCGCCCGGGTCGCCCGGCGCGCCGGTGGCATCGGCAAGGATCACGATCGGCGCCTGCAGGCCCTTCGAGCCGTGCACCGTCATCACCCGCACCTGCCCGCTGGCACTGTCCGAATCGCGCTTCAAGTCGCTGGTTCCGGCATCGAACCAGGTGATGAAGCCCGCGAGGCTCGGCCAATGTTCGGCCTCATAGGCGAAGGCGGCATTGAGAAGCTCGTCGAGCGGATCATTGGCCTCGCTGCCGAGCCGCTCCACCAGCCGCGCACGCGCCTCCCACGGGCCGGTTAGCAGCCATGCGATCAGCGCCTGCGGCGTCTGGTAATCGGCGCGGCGCAGCAACTCGCGCAGTTTCTGGGTGGTAGCAGCGACGAAAGCCGGAGCACCCTCGCGGCGCAGGTGCTCCCACAACCTGACACCGTCATCGCGCGGAACATGGGCGAGGATATCGTCCTGGCTCCACCCGATCAGCGGCGAGGCGAGCAGGTTGGCAAGGCTGAAATCGTCCTGCGGCTGCGCGGCAAAGCGCAGCGCCGCCAGCACATCCTTGACTGCCAGCGGCGCGCCCAGCCGCAACCGGTCAACCCCCGCCACCGGAACACCGCGCGCATGCAGCTTGGCGACGATCTGCGCGGCGAGTTCCTTCCTCTGGCGCACCAGCACCATGATATCGCCCGCCTGCGCATGGCGGCGGGTGCCCTTTTCCAGCACGAAGGGTTCGGCAAGGCTTACCCAGCGGTGCACCTGATCAGCGATCTGCCCGGCGAGCAGCGTGTCGTGCTTGGCCACCCAGCCGGCGCTCTCACCATCGCAGCTGTCCTCGCTGTCTTCCTCGTCCTCGCCTGTCGCCTTTTCGGGGACGACCGGCGGCCAAAGGGTGACCAGTCCGGGGCGCTCCGTCCCGACATGCTTGGCCGGTTCCTTGTCAAGGCCGAATTCGGCAAAGCCGAGCATTGCGATCATGCGGTTGACGAAACCCAGCACGATATTGGCGGTGCGGAACGACTGGCCGAGGTCGAGATCCTGCCAGCCGGGCTCGCGGCGATTGATGCGCGAGGCGCGGATGCCGTCGCGCGCGGCGAAGATGCGCGCGCTGATGCGGTGCTTGGCGCGGGCGAAGTTTTCCGGACTGGTGCCCTGAAAGCCGAAGATCGCCTGCTTGTAATCGCCGACGGTGAAGATGGTGCGCAGCTTGTCCCCGCGCGCGCCTTCGCCGGCAAAGAAGTCGTCGATCAGCGCTTCGACAATGTCCCACTGGCTGCGGTTGGTATCCTGCGCCTCGTCGATCAGGATGTGATCGAAGTGGCGATCAAGCTTGTAGCGAATCCAGTCGGCGGCCTCGGACTGGCCGAGCAGCATTGCGGCCTTGCGGATCAGGTCGGAGAAATCGAGCAGGCCTTCGCGCGCCTTGCGAGCCTCCCAGCGGACCGCGAAGGCACGCCCGATCTCGAGCGCGGAGGTGACGATCTCGGCGCAGGCGAGCAGCGCGCGGCGCTCTTCGAACTTTCCGAGGGATTCGCCCACGGTCTCCTGAAGCGCTACGAAATCGGGTTCGAACTTGGCAGCGTGGCGCAGGTTGCCATTAGGCAGCAGCTTCGCATTGACCACGCCTCCAATCAGGCAGTCGCGCGCGTCCGGCCGCTCGTGGTGCTCAAGCCTCAGCCAGCGCTCAATCCCTGCGATTACCTTTTCAGCCGAGGTCGTGCCCCATTGTCGAAGCGCCGCAAGAATGGCCTGTAACTCGCCATCCGGGAAGATGTGAGGGTGCAGCGTCTCGGCCGCCCACGCCTCGTGCGCATCGGCGGGGATGCCGAGCGTCTGGCGCACCCTTGCGGCCATCGGCGATTGCCAGCCTGCCGGCCCTTCCCACAGCTCATGCGACTCGGCCGCGCGCATCAGCCACTTGTGGAGCGCGGCGGGGTCCTTGCGCATGGTGAACAGCCTGATGCCGTCGAGAATCCGCACATCATCGCTTGCCTCGGCCTCCTCGACCATGTCGGAGAGCACCTCGCGGCTCAGCAATTCGCGGCTGCGATCGTCGAGCAAGCGCGTGCCCGGGGCGAGCCCGGCTTCCTCGGGGAAATTGCCGATCAGGAATTGCGCAAAGGCGTGGATGGTGTCGATCCTGAGGCCGCCGCCGGGGCAATCGAGCACGCTGGCGAAGAGGCTGCGCGCACGTTCACGAACTTCGGGCGTGTTGGGCGCCCCCAGATAGCCGAGTTCCTCGAACAGTTTTGTTTCAGGCAGCCGCACCCAGCGTGCCAGCACCGCATTGATCCGGTTTGCCATTTCCGCCGCGCCCGCTTTGGTGAAGGTCAGGCACAGGATCTGCCCCGGCGTGACATCCTCGCGCAGCAGCAGGCGCAGCACCCGCGCCGACAAGACCTGCGTCTTGCCCGTCCCCGCCGATGCCGAGAGCCAGACATTGTCCTCCGGCGCGGCGGCGAGCAGCTGGTTGTCCTTGAGCGGGAAAACGAGACCATTCCCGCCGCTCATGCTCCGCTCTCCTTGTCGGTGAGGCGCACGAGCCATTCCTCCAGCCGCATTAGCTGGTCATATTCGTTATAGCCCTTGTAGTCGGGATTCTCGCGCGCGATGAAGGGCTTGCGGCCCTTGAGGAACAGGCTGATCGCTTCGGCGAGCTTGTCGGCGTGGTGCGGCAGGAAGTCCTCGGGCAGCAGGCCGGTCTTGGCGTTGCCCTCCTTAATCGGGGTCTCCCAGTAGCCGAAGCCCTCTTCCTTCCCGGCCTTGCCGAGCGACCAGTATTCGAACCGCGTCGGAGTACCCGTAACCACGTGTCCGCCGTCCTTGTCCGCAAACCGGCCATGCTGCGCGATAAGCCCGAGCAGACCAAGTTGCAGAGCATAGCCTGCGATCACCTGGGGCTTCGTGGGCGGGACGCCGGTCTTGTAATCGACGATCACAAGGCTCCCGTCGGCCAGCCGGTCGATCCGGTCGGCGCGGCCCTTCACCTTCACCCCGTCGAAGGTCATTTCGCCGTCGATCTCGCTCGCCAGCACGGTGCGGCCCTTTTCCACCGCATCCTCGGCGATCCATTGCTCGAAACGTTCGAGCGCGGCGATCAGGCGCGGCTGCCACAGTGCGCGGAACAGCGGGTGGACGCGCTCGGCGGCAAAATACGCGGCCGCAAAGGGCGCGAGCGCAAGGCCGCAATCCACCGCCTTCGCCTTGTGCCATTGTTCGAGAATCTTGTGCACCAGCGTGCCGCGCAGCGCCGGATCGCTGAACGGATCGGCGGCGAGCGGATCGAGCCGCTTGAGATCGAGAATGGCCGAGGCGTAGAACTGGTAGGGATCGCCCAGCAGCCGGTCGAGTGCGGTGACCCGGATCACCACATTGCGCAGTTCGGGCGCAGGATCGGGCGCAGGCCGCGGATATTCATCCGCTGGCGGTCGCTGACGGTCGAGGTGCGGGAGTAGTGCGGGGATCGCGCTCTCGCGGTGATCCTGAGCCAGATCTTCGCCCAGCAGCGCCTCGACCCTGAGCAGGAAGCGCGAGGGCAGTGTCGGCCCCTCGGCATCGCGCAGCGACCGGCTCAACACCACTTCAGGCGCGCCCATCGCGCCGGCCAGGTCATGCGCGGCAAGGCCGATGCGGAACTCCGCCCCCGGCACGCCGAGCGCACGCAGAATGGCAGGCGCCAGCAGCGCATCTGCACCGGGCGGCTGCGGCCAGCTGCCTTCGTTGAGGCCGCCGCAGATCACCAGATCAGCCCGCGCCATGCGCGCTTCGAGCAGGCCGTAGATCGCCACGCGCGGATGGCCGCCATAGCCGGGGCGCACCGCCACCTCCTCCATCGCGTCGCGCAGAACGCCGGCGATGTCAGCCGTTTCCACCAGCGTCCCTATCGCCTGCGCCTGCCCGCGCAATTCCTCGATCATGGTGCCAAGCGCCCGCCCGTCCTCGCGCTCCCACATCGCGGTGCGGGCGAAGTCCTCGGCCACGGCAGATACGCGCATGAGCGCATCGGCAAGCGCGATCTGCGCGGGCCAATCTGCAAGCGGGGCGATCAACGCCTCGGACTCGGCCCACCAGGCGGCGACCTTTGCCTCATCCGCTGCCTTGCGCAGCGGCGCCATGCCGGGCGCGGGCGAAGGGCCACGAAGCTTTCGGTCGAAGGCGCGCAGACCGATCAGCCACGCGCGGCGCGCCTCGCTATCCCACCCGCGCACCAGCGGATGGCCGAAAGCCGCGACCAGATTGGCCGGGTCAGGCCCATGCGCGGCGATCTCGGCCAGCAGCCCGAGCAGGCGTCCTGCCGGGGTCAGCGCCAGCGGGCGACCGGCGCTGTCATCGGCGGTAATGTTCCAGCGCTCCAGATGCTGCGCCACGCGCCGCGCCAGCCCGCGATCGGCGGTGATCACCGCGATGCGCTTCTCAGGCTGCTCCAGCGCCTCGCGCACCATGAGCGCGATGGCTTGCGCTTCTTCCTCGATTGTCGCGCTGGTCAGCAGCCGCACGCCTGCAAGCCGCCGGTTGGCCGCTTCCAGCACCGCCCAGCCGCGGCTCGCCTGCGGGGGCAGGAACAGCGAGGAAATCGCGCGGCTGCGGGCTGGTTCGGCAGCCGCAATCCCGCGCCGGTGCCACGGCTGCACCTCCTCGCGGTCCACGCCCATGCGGCCGAGCAGCAACTTGAGGTGATATTGCGGATGGGTAAGCGCGTCCTCGGCTCCCAACACCGGGCCGCCGGGTTCGTCTGCAGCGCCTGCACGGCCGAGTTCGTCCCAGGCTTCCGCGCTCATGTCGCGGTCGAGATCGGGCAGCACCACCGCGCCTTGCGGCAGTTCGGCGATCACCCGCAGCAGCCGCGCCAGCGCAAGCGCGGCGCTGGTGACTCCCGCAGAGCCCTCCGGCTGCGGCGGCGGGGCCTCATTCCAGCGCCTCGCCGCACGGTCGAACAGCATATTGCGGCGGGTGGCAGCGTCGACTTGCCCGCGCATCGCCAGCTCCGTCTGCCAGCGGACATTGACCCGCGCGAACAGCCGGATCGCGTGCTGCCAATGAACCGCCAGCCCGCCGAGCTGATCGAGCACCGGTTCGGACCACAAGTCTTCCGGCGACTTTTCCTCGACCAGCAGCCGGTCCATCGTCCGCGCCATCTCGCGCGCCAGATTGAGTCGCGCGCGGCCCGGCAACGGCTCCATGCCTTCGGCAGCGCGCTCCTCGGCAATCAGCCCGTCAAGCGTGAGCCAGCGCGCTACGGGATCGCAAGCCGGGGGGATGTCAGCCGCACCCAGCGGATCGAGCGCCGCGCCGAGCTTCTCATCCAGATCAAGATCGCCCACCGCGATCATGCGCGGCATCAAGAGCCCGCACTCGCCGTTCTTTCCTGCATGGCGGATGAAGGCTTCGGAAAAGGTGCGCGCGGCCCGGCTCGACGGCACCAGCAGCGTCAGCCGGGCAAGGCCGAAACCGGGCTCGCGGTAGCGCGGCACCAGACCTGCCACCAGCGCATCGGCAAAGCCGCGATGCGCCGCGATAGAGTAGACCAGAGGTCCGGCGCGTGGTCTGGCACGGGGGGGCTCAGACACCCAGCAGCGCCTCCTCGGTCGGGGGGATCGCCTGCGGGGTGCCGACCTCGAACCACAGCCCGCCGAAGGAGAGGCCATAGAGCCGTCCCTCCTCGATCGCCCGGTTCCACAGGATGTTGGTCGAGAACGCGCCTTCGGGTGCCTCGCGCAGCAGACGGTGCGAGACCAGCTGGATGCCGGTATAGATGAAGGGCGCGATCCGCCCGTCCTTGCGCCGCGACAGGAGCCCGTTCGGGTCCATATGAAAATCGCCAGGACCGTTGAAATTGGCCGCGCGTGCGTGCGGCACCAGCAGCAGCAGCGCGTCCATTTCCGCCGGGTTCCAGCGGTGTGAAAGCTCGGCAAAGGCGGTGTTGGGCCCGTCAAGCCATACATTATCGGCGTTCAACGCGAAAAACGGATCGGGCAGATGCGGCAAGGCCTTCACCATCCCGCCGCCGGTTTCGAGCAGCAGCGCGCGTTCGTCTGACACGGTCACCTGCGGCGCGGTGCGGGCGGTGACATGGGCTTCGAGCGCGTCGGCAAGATAGTGGACATTGACCACCGCGCGCCCCACGCCGGCTTCGGCCAGCCGGTCAAGCGCATGGTCGATCAGCGGCTTGCCTGCCACCTGCACCAGCGGCTTGGGCTGGCTTGCGGTGAGCGGACGCATCCGCTTGCCGAGCCCGGCGGCGAGCACCATTGCGGTGTCGGAGGAAAGCGGGACGCCGTTCATGCCGTAAAGGCTCCATGAGTGAAGCGCAGGGTGTCGGGAATATTGGCATCGAACCAGCGCGCCACCGGAGCCAGCGCGGGATGCGCCAGATCGCGTTCGAGCGCATCCCAAACACGCGGGATCATTTCGAGATAGCGCGGCTTGCCGTCGCGCCGGTCAAGCCTGGTGAAGATGCCCACGATCTTGGCGTTCCGTTGCGCGCCGAGCCGCGCATAATCGGCGAGAAATTCCTCGTCCGCCACCCCGGCATGATGCGCGTAGTGGAGCAGCATCGCGGTTTCGAGATCTTCGGAGACATCGCGCCGCGCGTCCTGCAGCAGCGAGACGAGGTCATAGGCCGGATGGCCGACCAGCGCGTCCTGAAAGTCGATCAACCCTTGCGGCGCGCCGGGCTGGCCGCCGAGCAGCATGATGTTTTCCGCGTGATAGTCGCGCAGCACCGTGACCCCGGGGCTCTGGCGCGCCAGCATCGGGGCAAGCGCCTCCTCCCAAGCGGCGGAATAGCCCGCCACGTCGACATCAAGCCCCTGCGCCGGACAATACCATTCGGTCAGCAGCGCGGCCTCGCGGTGATAAACCGCCATGTCGTAAGGCGCAAAGGGCCCGGGCGCGGTGCGGTGGAGCACCACCAGCGACTCGACCGCGGCTTCATAGGCCGCGCGCTCGTGCCCCGGGTTCAGCTCGAGCCAGTCGCGCATCCGGTCAGTGCCGAAATCCTCGGTCAGCACCCAGCCTGCTGCAGCATCCTCGGCGAGGATCGCGGGCGCGCGCAGGCCCTGATCCGCAAGCCAGCGCGCCACGGCAAGGAAGGGCGCGGGGTCTTCATGCGGCGGCGGGGCGTGCATCAGCATTGCCGATTCGCCGACCCCGTCTTCTTTGGAGCGCAGCAGGCGGAAATAGCGCCGGAACGAGGCATCACCGGGCAGCGGGGCCACAGCGGCGTCGGCCCAGCCCGCGTGGGCAGTGAATTCGGCAAGACCTTGGGGAAGCTGGCTCATGGCATCCGCCCTACCCAATCCGCCCCGCCGCGGGCAATCGCAATCCGCCCACCTTCCCCGTTTTCTCCGGCCGGTTCGAGCAGGATTTCGAGGCACCCTGCCTCATGCGCAAAGCCACCAGCGTGATTGGGCCACTCGGCCAGCAGCACCGCACCTTCGCGGTAATCATCGAGGCCGATCTCAGCGAGTTCGGACGGATGTTCGAGCCGGTAGAAATCGGCGTGAACCACCGCGAGGCGCAGCGGCGGCGCATCATAGGCTTCGATGATCGTGAAGGTCGGCGATGGCACCTCGCCCGGATGCCCGAGCGCGGCGAGGATTGCGCGCGCCAGCGTGGTCTTGCCCGTGCCCAATCCGCCCGACAGCGCGACCACGTCGCCCGCGCGCAAGGCCGCCGCGATTCGCGCGCCATAATCCGCCATCGCCGCCAGATCGGGCAAGGCTTCGCGCGTTTCGGTCACGGCAGGCGGATCGTCGCAGTGGTGCCAGCGCCCTTGCGGCTGACGATCTCGAGCGTGCCGTCATGGCCCTCGATCAGCTGCCGCGCGAGCGGGATGCCGAGCCCGGTGCGGCGTTCTTGCTCGCTCTCGCTGCCCGGTTTCAACCCGCCCATCGCGCGCGCCAGTTCCTGCGCGGTCATGCCCCTGCCATTATCGGCGATGCTCAGCTCCATGCCCCACTCGGCACCCTCGGGCGCTTTCCTGATCTCGATCACGATCCGCCCGCCATCGGGCGTTCCGGCGATAGCATTGTCGATCAGATTGCCGAAAGCGCGGCCCAGCTGGCGCGGATCGCCCTCGATCACGCGCCCGCGCCGGCCCTTGAGATCGAGGCTCAGCCCCGCCGCGATAATCGCCACCTCGCGCTCGCGCACCAGCATGGTCAGGAATTCGAACAGATCGAGCCGTTCCTTGCGGATCGGCAGCAGCCCCGCCTGGCTCTGCGACAAATCGAGCACGTTCTCGACCTGCTCGGTCAGGCGTTCGACCGCAGAGAGGATCGCATCGACATATTCGCCCGCCGCCGCCGGATCAGCCGCCGCGCCCGATTTGAGCAATTCGGCATAGCCGCCGATGGTGGTGAGCGGCGTGCGGAACTCATAGGACATGTTGGCAAGGAAGCGCGCCTTGACCGAATTGGCCTCGTCGAGCGCCTCGGCGCGCTCACGCAGGGCTTGCTCGGCCTTCTGCGACGCGGTGATGTCGAGCACGGTCAGAAGGCCATTGCCATCGGGCAGCGGAATCCCCGCAAAGCGCAAGGTGCGGCCGTCGGCCAGATCGACCTGCCCGCCCTTCTCGCGCCGGTCGAGCGTGGCTGCACGTACAGCCGCGCCGATCAG
Source organism: Erythrobacteraceae bacterium (assembly GCA_046339235.1). Taxonomy (GTDB): domain Bacteria; phylum Pseudomonadota; class Alphaproteobacteria; order Sphingomonadales; family Sphingomonadaceae; genus Erythrobacter. Next base: position 21,444 of record JBKDUW010000105.1, read on the forward strand.
ATCGGCCTCGGCCGGATGCACCAGATTGCGCCCGATCGCGCTCAGCAATTCGTCAGCGCTCGGGTGCGCGTCGAGCAGTTCCGGGGTCAGCCCCCAAGTTCCCGCAAAACTGCGGTTCCACAGCTGTACCGAGCCATCGGGAGCAAAGATCGCGAGCGCCTCGAACAGGCTGTCCAGCGTCGCGGTGCGGGTGCGCAGCAAGGTGTCGCGCACCGCCGAGAGCGCGAGGCTTTCGGTGCGGTCTTCGGCGATCAGCACCAGCCCGCCGTCGGGCAGCGGCTGGGCGACGATGCGCAGATGCGTGCCGCCCGGCAGCGGCCAGGCCTCCTCGCCTGCCTCGCGCATGCCGAACCACGCCTGCCGCTCGCGTCGCCATTCCGGGAAGTCGCGGACTTCGGGTGTGCGGCCCCGCTCGCGCGCTTCGGCCATGAAGCGATCAAACGGCGTGCGCGCCTCGATCGCTTCCTCGGTAAGGCTGAACAAGCGCCGGAACGGGCGGTTGGCGAAGACGAGCTGCTCCTCGGCATCGAACTGCGCCACGCCAACCGACAGCTGATCGAGAAGTGCGCGCTGGGCCTCGCGGAAGGCGCGGAATTCGCGCGCGACCTGCTGCTGCTCCTCGATGTCGATGGCATAGCCCGCGACGCCTTCGTGCCCGAGCGGCAGATCGCTCACCCGCAAGGTACGCCGCGCGCCGTGCATCGTCGCCGCGACGGGGCGTTCGGACTTGGTCTGGCGCTGCAAGGTATCGCGCGCGATCTCGGCCGGGGTGCGACCGTCTTCGGGCTCGAGCAGCTCGATCTGGCTCTGCACCACCTCGCCTGCGCTGCTGGCGCCGACGGCATCGACATAGGCCTGGTTGACGAGTTGGAGCGACAGGTCGCTGCCGCGGAACCACATCGGCATGGGCGCCGCCTCGATCAGGCCCACCAGCGCGGCAAAATCGCCGGTCGCGCGCGCGGCGGCGGCGCGCAGGCGGGCCATTTCGGCATGACTCTCGGTAAAGTCGAACACCCACACCAGCGCAGCTCCGCCGGGCGAGACCTGCGGATCGGCCAGCGTGCCATAGAGCGCTAGGCTGCGCTGCGAGCCGGTCAGGTTGAGCGCCATGCGGAACGGCGCGGCCGATTTCTGGGTGGTCTGCACCCGTGCCCACAGCTGATCGATCTGGTCTTGCGCCAGCCCTCCGGCCTTGGCGTTACCTGGCGCGGCGGCCAGTTCGCTGAGATATTGCGGCATGGCCGAAAGGCCGAGCAGCCGGGCGAGCTTGTCCGGCGCTTCGATCCGCCCGTCGACCCGCACCAGCAGCGGCACCGCAGGCGCCACGTCGAGCAGGGTCTGCATTCGTTTGAGCGTGGCTTTGAGCGCGCGGGCGCGCTTCATACTCCGGCTTGCACGCAGCACCACCATCGCCGCGCCCACCGCCCATGCGGCAAGCACCAGAGCGATCAGCACAAGCGATATCGGAGACGTGTCCATTACGTCACCGCTATGCGCGCTCGCACGCCAGTGCAACGGCGATGAACCCGCCCGCCCCCAACCCCGTATAAAAACGGAGCGGAGCGGGCGGTTTAAGGCAATTAGTAGCGGTAATGATCGGGCTTGAACGGGCCAGCTTCGGGCACGCCGATATAGGCGGCCTGCTTCTGGCTCAGCTGGGTCAGCTTCACGCCCAGCTTCTCGAGGTGCAGCGCGGCGACCTTCTCGTCGAGGTGCTTGGGTAGGACATAAACGTCGTTGTCGTATTCGTCCGCCTTGGTGAACAGCTCGATCTGCGCCAGCGTCTGGTTGGTGAAGCTCGCGCTCATCACGAAGCTAGGGTGGCCGGTCGCGCAACCGAGGTTCACCAGACGGCCCTTGGCAAGGATGATGATCGACTTTCCATCGGGGAAGGTGAC
>JBKDUW010000106.1:0-20544 GCA_046339235.1 Erythrobacteraceae bacterium
ACGCGCTGGTGGCGCAATACAACGCCTTCTGCCCGCTCGATGCGGGAGCAACATGTGTCAACGGGCGCCTGACGCTGGGCGAGAATATCGGCGATGTCGGCGGGCTTTCGATGGCCTACCGCGCCTACAAGCTCGCCACCAAGGGCAAGGATGTGCCGGTGATCGACGGGTTGACCGGTGACCAGCGCTTCTTCCTCGCCTGGGCGCAGGTGTGGCGTTCGACCCAGCGCGAGGAGAACTACCGCAACCGCCTGCGCACCGACAGCCACTCGCCCGAGGAATACCGGGTCAACGGCGTCGTGCGGAACCTCGACGAATGGTACGCAGCCTTCGGCGTGATGCCCGGCGATGCGATGTATCTGCCGCCCGAAAAGCGTGTGCGCATCTGGTGAGGAATGATTGACATGGCCCGCGCTTCCGTGATGGAGCGCGGGCCATGAACGAAACGCTTGCTGCGATCCTGCTCGGCATCCTTGAAGGGCTGACCGAGTTCCTGCCGGTCTCCTCTACCGGGCACCTGATCCTCGCCACTGAATTGCTCGGCTTTGACCAGCGCGAGTGGGAGGTGTTCAATATCGCGATCCAGCCGGCCGCGATTCTTGCGATCGTGGTTCTCTACTGGCGCACCTTCCTCGATGTCGCCAAGGGATTGTTCGGGCTCGAGAAGGGCGCGCTGAACTTCGTGCGCAATCTGCTGGTCGCCTTCTTTCCCGCCGTGCTGCTGGGCCTCGCTTTTGGCGATGTGATCGAGACCATGCTCGGCAATGCAGTGCTGGTGTGCTGGACGCTGATCATCGGCGGCATCGCGATCCTCGCGATCGAACGCTGGGCCAATCCGCCCGCAACCGGGCCGGGTGTGGCGGGCGTCTCCTTGCGCACCTCGGTGCTGATCGGGCTGGTGCAATGCCTCGCGATGATCCCGGGGGTGAGCCGCTCGGGCGCGACGATCCTCGGGGCGATGGCCTTCGGGGTGGACCGCAAGACGGCCGCCGAATTCAGCTTCTTCCTCGCCGTTCCTACCTTGAGCGGGGCGACGGTCTACCAGCTGGCGAAGAACGGCGCGGCCCTTACCGCCAATGATCTGCAGCTGATCGGGATCGGCTCGCTCTCGGGCTTCGTGGTCGCGCTGGTGGTGGTCAAGTTGTTCGTCGAAATCGTCACCCGGATCGGGTTTGCGCCCTTTGCCTGGTACCGGATCGTGGTCGGGGTGGCCGGTCTGGCGTGGCTCAGCCTGCGATAGAATCGCAATTGCTGGAACCAGCCGCCGCCGCGCTGGTTTGAGAGACAGTCCGGTGCCGGTCCGGAACTGATGGAGACCGATTTCTCAATGGCCTTACTGGTGCTGATCGTGTTGGGGGCAACGCTGGGCTGGCTGGCCTCGATCCTCGCGCGCAGCGAAGCGCCGGGCGCAATCCGGCGTCAGATCATGCTGGGCCTTGCAGTCTCGGTGGTCGCGGGCGAAATCGCTAATGACGGGACGATGATCGGCAGCCTGTCGTTCCTCGGGCTGGGCGTGGCGCTTGCCGCCTGTCTGGTCGCGCTTGTGCTCTACCACGCAGTCGCCCGCCGCATTGTGAAAGCGTAGTCTGTTTCGCCCTCAGACGCCGGGCGCAGCGCATCCGCGCTGCTTGGCTTTCCTCGCATAAGCTCGGGCGGCCGCCAAAGCCTTTTGGCGCCCTTGTGACGCCTACGGCGTCGGTCCCTTAGACAGGAACAGCCCCGCTGCCGCGCCCGCCGCGCAGGTGATATTCCTGCGTGCCCCGGTGCAGCACATTGTCGACATCGATCACCGATGAATTGGCATAGGTGAAGCCTGCCGGAAGGCTGCGATAGAGCCGGTCGAAATCGCGCTCCACCGTCTGGCGATACAGGTCAGCGAAGCTCTCGATCACAAAGTAGGTCGGCTGCAGATCGCTGATCACGTAATCGGTGCGCATCACCCGATCGACATTGAGCATGATGCGGTTCGGGCTCTGCGCCTCGACCGCGAAGCGCGCCTCGGTGGGGCCGGACAGGATCCCGGCACCGTAAGCCCGCACGGCCCCTGCGTCCTCGATCAGTCCGAATTCGACCGTGTACCAGTAGAGCGCGCCCAGCGCCTTCAGCCGGTTGTAGCGCATCGCCTTCCACCCGGCGCGGCCATATTCCTGCATGTAATCGGCATAGGTGGGATCTGTCAGCATCGGGACGTGACCGAAGACGTCGTGGAACACGTCGGGTTCCTCGATGTAATCGAACGTCTCGCGGGTGCGGATGAAGTTGCCTGCCGGAAAGCGGCGGTTGGCGAGGTGCCAGAAGAACACGTGATCGGGGATCAGCATCGGCACCGGCACCACGCTCCACCCGGTCAGCGCGCCGAGTTCTTCGGACAGCTTGCCGAATTCGGGGATGCCGCCGCACCCGAGATCGAGCTTTTCGAGGCCGTGCAGGAAGGCCGCGCAGGCGCGCCCGGGCAGCACCTCCATCTGGCGGGCGAAGAGATCGTCCCACACGCTGTGATCCTCGGCGGTGTAGGCGGTCTGCGCCGGTTCGAGCCAGTCTGCGCCGACATGCGCAGGCTTGGCGAGCGGCGCAGTGAAGACATCCGCTGCCATGTCTGGCAGTGTGGCAAAATCGGGCTGGGGGTCTGCAAGCGTGGCCATTTCCTTGCAGATGATACTAGCTTTGTGCGGCCCACACAAACGAAGGAGCAGCCAATGGGGATGAAGCGGAAGGATTACGAGGCGGCGCTGGAGCCGCTGACGCGCGAGTTGGTCAGCATGACGCGCTGGGCCAAGGCGACAGGAGCGCGGATCGTGATTCTCTTCGAAGGGCGCGACACCGCGGGCAAGGGCGGGGCGATCGGCGCGGTTCGCCATGGGCTCAATCCGCGCCAGCTCCGCACCGTCGCGCTGTCGAAGCCGGACGAGACCGAACAGACCCAGTGGTATTTCCAGCGTTATGTCGCGCACCTGCCAGCCGCAGGCGAGATCGTGCTGTTCGACCGGTCATGGTACAACCGCGCCGGCGTCGAGAAGGTGATGGGCTATGCGTCAGAGGCGAAGGTGACAGCCTTCCTCAAGGCCGTCCCCGCGTTTGAAAAGCTGCTGGTCGATGATGGCATCCACTTGTTCAAATACTGGCTCGGCGCCGATCAGGACGAGCAGGAGGCGCGGCTGCGCGAACGGCTGGATGACCCGCTGAAGCGCTGGAAACTCTCCCCGATCGATCTCGCCGCGCGCGCGAAATACGACGATTACACGGCGGCGCGCGAGGCGATGCTGGCGGCGACGCATACGGACTACGCGCCCTGGACTCTGGTGGATTTCAATGACCAGCGGCGCGGGCGGCTGACGCTGATCCGCGATCTGCTCGCCCGTGTGCCCGACACGCACGAAGAGCCCGAGGCGATCGACTTTCCGCCGCTCGGCCGCGCGCCGGTGAAGGAAACTTACAGCGTGCTGGAGCCGATCGCGGACTATCCGCTCACAGGCTAGCGCTTGCCTGCGTCACCTGCCGGCCATCATCAGCGAAGGCGGCAAGGTCATACCCAACCTCGCTCTTGTGCATCACCAGATGCAGCGGCTCGCCCGCGATGGCGGGGGATAGGCCGCGAAAGGCGAAGCTGCGCAACCGGTTTGCGCCGCGCTCGCTTGCCGCCAGTTGCAGCAGCAGGCTCGCGGTCAGCGGGCCGTGGACGACAAGCCCGCGATAGCGCTCGACCTGTTGCGCATAGGGCGCATCGTAATGGATGCGGTGGGTATTGAAGGTCAGCGCCGAATAGCGGAACAACAGCGCCGTCGAGGGCACAAGGCGGCGGTGCGCATCCCACGCCGAGGGGTCGAACGCGCCCTCACCCGGCGGCGGGGGCGAAAGCGGGGCATCAGGCGCGGCGGCCTCGCGATAGACCAGCGTCTGTGTCTCGATCACAGCGACGGTGCCGTTGGCGCGGGTCATGTGCTCGACATCGACGAAGGCGAGGCGGCCCGATCCGCCGTCCTTCTGATTGACTGCCACGACCTTGCTGCGCCGCTCAATCACCGCATCGATGGTGATGGGCGCGTAAAACTGCATCTTGCTCGAGGCCCACATCCGGCGCGGCATGGGGAAGGGCGGGAGGAAGCTTTGGGGGGAGTCGTCGCGCGCCGGGTGGCCATCCTCGCCGAGGCAATCGGTGCGCGCCTGCGGGGTGCAGAGCGCAAAGTGGATACCCTGCGGCATGATCCTGTCGCCCGGCCATTCCAGATCGAAGGTCGAGCACCACTGGAATGCGTGCTGCGGGGTCAGGCGATCTCGCCCGGTCTGCTCGCGCCCGATCCAGGCCGCGAAGTCGCTCATGCCGCCCGCTCGAACACCGCCGCGATGCCCTGTCCGCCGCCGATGCACATGGTCTCAAGCCCGTAGCGCACGCCCCTGCGGTGCATCTCGTGCGCCATGTCGGCGAGGATCCGCCCGCCGGTCGCGCCGATAGGGTGGCCGAGGCTGATGCCAGATCCGTTAACGTTGAGGATATCGCGGCGGCTGTCGCTGTCCGACCAGCCCCAGCCCTTGAGCACCGCGAGCACCTGCGGGGCGAAGGCTTCGTTGAGTTCGACGAGACCGATATCGTCCCAGTTGTAGCCACGCCGCTCGAACAGGCGCTCGACTGCCGGCACCGGGCCGATGCCCATGCGCGACGGATCGCAGCCCGCCGCCGCCCAGCCGCCGAACCACAGCATCGGCGTGAGGCCCAATTCCTCGAGCTTGTCCTCGGCGACCACCAGACAGGCCGCCGCCGCGTCGTTCTGCTGGCTGGCATTGCCTGCGGTGACGATGGCTTGCGGATCGCGCTTACCGTCAATCGGTGCGAGCGAGCCGAGCGTCTCCATCGAGGCATCCTTGCGGTAGCCTTCGTCGTGATCGAAGATCACCGGATCATCCTTCCGCTGCGGGATCGCTACCGGTACCAACTGCTCGGCAAACTTGCCTTCCGCCCACGCGGTCGCTGCGTTCTGGTGCGAGTGCACGGCAAAGGCATCGGCCTGTTCGCGCGAGATGCCGTAATCCTTTGCGAGGTTTTCGGCGGTCTCGATCATGCCGGTGATCACCCCGAACCGCTCGACCGGCTGGCTCATTACCCGCCCGCGGCTGAGCCGGTCATGCAGCACCATGTCGCCCATCCGCACACCCCCGCGCGCGGCAAGAGTGTAGTGCTCGACATTCGACATCGATTCGACGCCGCCCGCCACCACGACATCGGCCATCCCGGTCTCGACCATCATCGCTGCAGTCGCCACCGCCTGCACGCCCGAACCGCAGCGGCGATCAAGCTGGAAGCCGGGCACTTCAAGCGGCAGTCCCGCTGCCAGCCATGCCCAGTGGCCGATCGCGGGCGCCTCGCCATTGCCATAGCCTTGCGAGAACACGACATCATCGACCCGCGCCGGATCAATGCCCGAGCGCTCCATCAAGGCCTTGAGGATCACAGCGCCCAGCTGTCCGGCGTTCATGCTGGCAAGCCCGCCGAGGAACTTGCCCACCGGGGTGCGGAGCGGGGTGCAGATAGCGGCCCTGCGAGATTCTGGGCGTCTGGTCATTTCATCAACTCTCCGTTCGCCCTGAGCTTGTAGAAGGGCCGCACTTCACTTTTGACCCGTGCTCGAAAAAAGAGCGGTGCTTCGACAAGCTCAGCACGAATGGGTGAGGGTTACCTGTCTTGGTCGCTTAACGCCACCGTCCCCGCATCGACCAGCTTTCCGATAGCGCCCGACGACAGCCCGAGCCTTTCGGCGAGCACCTCCTCGGAATGCTCGCCCAGAAAGGGCGCGGGCCGGGGATCGCCGACATCGCGGCCAGGCAGGTTGGCGAAGCTGCGGGTCGCGGGATAGGCGAAGCCCGAGGGGTTGGCGGGCGAGGGGCCGAACAGCGGATTGTCCGCCACCAGCACCGGATCATTGGCCGCCTCGTGCGCGGTGCGATAGCGTTCGAAGGTGCAGCCCTCTGCCGCCATGCGCGCTGCGAGGGTCTCGTAATCGAGCCCGTCTGCAGCCTGCTGGAACAGCGCGAACAGGCGGGCGCGGTGCTGGAAGCGCGGGGTGTCCCCGTCGGCAAAGCGCACGCCGAGTTCGGCCTCCAGTGCGGCCATGCCCTCGCCGACCCCGAAGGCTTTGACCAGCCCGCTCCACTGCTTGGGTGTGAGCGCGGCGACCATGAAGCGCGCGCCGTCGCGGCTGCGAAAATCGCGCCCGAAGGCGCCCCAGATCGCATTGCCGAGCCGTTCGCGGTCAGACCCGCGGTAAAGCATTTCGGCCATCGTCCCCGAATTGGCGAGCGTGCCGATCGCTACATCGCCCAGCGGCACGCGCACTTCGCTGCCCTCGCCGGTGCGGCCCCGGTGGTGGAGCGCAGCGAGCATCGCAAAGGCGCTGTAGGCGCCCGTGATGAAGTCCCACGCGGGCAGCACCTGGTTAACCGGCGGCGCTGTGTCCGGATCCCAGTCTTCCGGCCCGCACATCAGCGGATAGCCGGCGGCGGCGTTGACAGTGAAGTCCATCGCCTGGCGTCCGTCGTGCCAGCCCATGATCCGCAGGGAGATCATGTCTGCGCGCTTGGCCGCTATGGCGGCGTGGGCGAGGAAGCTTGCCTCGGGCAGGTTGGTGATCAGCTGGCCGGTGGTCGCGGCGAGCTCGGCGCACAGCTCGCGGCCTTCGGGTGATTGCAGATCGAGCGCGACCGACTTCTTGGCGCGGTTCAAGTTCTCCCACGAAAGCGAGCGGCCCTCGGCGGTGAGCATATAGCGGTTGTAATCGAGTCCGCCCGACTTGTGATCGATGCGGATCACCTCGGCCCCCATCTGCGCGCAGTAAAGCCCGGCGGTGGGCGAGGCGACGAAGCTGGAGACTTCGATTATCGAGAGGTCGTTGAGGAGGTTATACATTCCCACTCCATTCGCGCAGCATGTGCTTGGCGATCTGGAGCTGGAGGATCTGCGTGGTGCCTTCGTAGATGCGGTAGATACGCGCATCGCGGAAGAACCGCTCGGCGTCATATTCGGCCAAGTAGCCCGCACCGCCGTAGATCTGCACCACCCGGTCGACCACCCGGCCGCACATTTCGGAGGCGAAGACCTTGAAGGCGGCGGCTTTCACCAGAATGTTCTCGCCTGCATCGGCCCGCGCGGTGACATCGCGCATCATGCTTTCCGCCGCGTAGATCTCGATCTCGCTATCGGCGAGCATCTGCTGGATCAGCTGGAAATTGGCGATCGGCTCGCCAAAGGCCTTGCGCTCGTTGGCGTAGCGCAGCGCCGAGTCCAGCGCGCGGCGGGCATAGCCGGTCGCCGCCGCGCCGACCGAGATGCGGCCATTATCAAGGCTCTTCATCGCAAAGACGAAGCCCTTGCCGGTCTCCCCGCCGAGCAAGGCGTCTCCGGGCACGCGCACATCATCGAGCATGATGTCGGAGATATGCGAGCCGCTCTGGCCCATCTTCTTGTCCGGGCTGCCGGTCGAAACCCCCGCAGCGTTCATCGGCACGAGAAAGGCGCTGACATGCGCGTTCTTGGGCAAAGCTTCCCTGCTGGTGCGCGCCATGATCAGCGCGACATCGGCGTGGGGAGCGTTGGTGATGTAACGCTTGGTGCCGTTGAGGATCCAGCCATTGCCATCGGGATCGGGCACTGCGGTGGTCTGAAGTCCGGCCGAATCGCTGCCCGAGCCGGGCTCGGTCAGGCCGAAACAGGCGATCTTGCCTGCCGTGAGCTGCGGGAACCACTCAGCGCGCTGGGCCTCGGTCGCGCCGTTCTTGAGCGCGCTCGCAAACATCCCGACATTGATCGAGAAGATCGAGCGATAGGCGGGCGCGGCGTAGCTCATGATGTTCACCACGCGCGCATATTGCGTCATGTTGAGGCCCGCACCGCCATATTCCTCCGGCACCGAGAGGCCGAACAGGCCCATCTCGCGCATTTCGGCGAGGATTTCGGCAGGCACGCGATCCTCGGCGATCACCTGCGGTTCGGCCGGGATCAGCCGTTCGCGGACATAGCGCTGGAGTTGCTGGGCGAACTGCTCGAACACGTCGGCGTCCATGCCGGGGTTGCGGGCGGCAAGCGTGGTGGGGGCATTCATGGTCGTCATCGTCCTTGCTCAGGGAGACAGGGTGTTGCGCTTACTCGCCGCTTGGCTGCGCAGTGTCGCCTGTCATTTGGGCAGGTGCGGCCTCTGGCGGCAGCGCTTCGGGCGGCAGCTGGCGCTCGTCGAGCATCTCGGCCGCCTCCTCGAGCGCCTTGGCCTCGCCCGCGCTCACGCCGCCGGGCGCGTCGGCCCCACCGCTATCGCAGGCGGCAAGCATGGGGACGAGCGCGGCGAGCAGCAGCAGGCGCGGCACCGGAGGGCGGCCTATTCGCTCGGCGTGTCAGCAGCGGCGGCAGCGGCTTCCGCCGCGACATCGGCAGCCGCGTCGGCGGCGACCTCGGCGGTCGCTTCGGCAGCGGCTTCGGTTTCCGGCGCGTCGGTCGCGGTGGCTTCGGGATCGGCAGCGGGCGCTTCGCTGACCGGCGCCAGTGCCTGATCGGCCGGCATCTCGACAGTATCGGCGCTCGCTTCGGTCGAAGCGTCATCGGCGCTGCCGCAAGCGGCCAGCAACAGGGCGGCGGCAGTCACGGCGCTCAGGGCGCTCAAGGGGGCAATCTTGGTCATCGCGGGGTCTCTCCTCGGAGGGTGTTATATCTGGCCCTCAAGGCCATAAGCAAGCGAGCGCGTCAACGCCAAGTGCCAAATGGGCACACCTTCGCCGCGAGCGGTGGTCGCAAGGCGTGCGCGTGGTATCATCATCGCATGATTCAGAACGCACCGCTGTCGCCCGCCCGCTTTCTTGCCCTGCTCGCGGCGCTTGGCCTGCCCGTTGTCATGGCCAGCGCCCAGCCGGTGCCCGACGCCTTCACCGTCACTGAAAGCGGCGCGCGCTTTGCCACCTTGCAGGAAGCGATCAACGCGGTCGGCAATGCCCGCGCCACGATCCGCATCGCGCCCGGCACCTATCGCCAATGCGCGGTGCAGGAGCAGGGCGTGATCATCTACGAGGCCGCCGAGCCCGGCAGCGTCATCTTCATGGGCCGCTCGTGCGAGGGCAAGGCGGCGCTGGTATTGCGCGGCACCGGCGCGGAAGTGCGCGGGCTGACCTTCTCCAACCTGCGCGTCGCCGATGGCAACGGCGCGGGCATCCGGCTCGAGAAAGGCGCGCTCAATGTCGTCTATGCGCGCTTCGAGAACAGCCAGCAGGGTATTCTGACTGCGGATGATCCGGGTAGCCGCATCTACATCACCCGCTCGACCTTCAGCGGGCTGGGCACCTGCGAGAACGACGCGGGCTGCGCGCATGCGCTCTATGTCGGCAATTACGGCTCGCTCACGGTGCGCGAAAGCCGCTTCGAGCGCGGCACCGGCGGCCATTATCTCAAGGCTCGCAGCGCCGAGGCGATCATCGAGGGCAACAGCTTCGACGACGCGAACGGGGTCGCCACCAATTACATGATCGATCTGCCCGCTGGCAGCGTCGGCCGGATCGCCGACAACTGGTTCGTGCAGGGACGCGACAAGGAGAATTACTCGGCCTTCATCGCGCTGGGCGCGGAAGACCTGCTGCATTCCTCGGACGGGCTCGAAGTGGCAAACAACGAGGCCCGCTTCGTCCCCGGCCTCAGCCGCACCAGCGTGTTTCTCGCCGACTGGACCGGCTCGAAGATCATGATGCAGGGCAACAAGCTGGCGGCGGGGTTGAAGCAGTACGAGCAGCGCTAGAGCGCGGGCGGGTCGAAAGCGCGCACGTAACACTGTTCGCACGCGGGGATAGGGCCACCAAAGCTCTTGACCTGAAACGCCCAGCCCAACTCGCGTGCGAACCACATCGGGGTGCCCGTCGCATAGCCGAAGCGGCGATATATTGCCGGATCGCCCAGCACGGTGACCTCGGCCTTGCCCGTCGAGGCGCGCATCGCCGCCTACCCCGCTGCGATGAGCGCCCGTCCGAGCCCCTTGCCATGATGCGCCGGATCGACCGCGACCGGGCCGAGCACCACCCAGTCGCTTTCGCCTTTGGCGAGGATCGCTGGCGAGAAGGTGAATTGGCCGATGATCGTGCCATCCGCTTCCGCCACCAACGAAAGCAGCAGATCGCCGTCGGCGCGCAACCGGTCGATCACGCCCTGCTCGTCGTCATCGGCATAGGGGCGGCCGATGAAGGCGCGGCGCACAATGTCGTGGATGGTGGCTTGATCGCCGGGCAGTTCGGGCCAGATGGTGATGCCAGTCACAGCAGCAAATGCCCTGAACGGTCGCGCTTGGTCGCGAGATACCTCGCATTGTGCGGGTTTTCGGGAAGCTGGTGGGGGACGCGCTCGCTGACGGTGATCCCCGCCGCTTGCAGTGCCGCGACCTTGGCCGGGTTGTTGGTCAGCAGGCGGATCGTGCCCGCCCCGAGCAGTTCGAGCATCCGCGCCGCCACCGGGAAATCGCGGGCCTCGTCAGGCAGGCCGAGGCGCTGGTTGGCCTCGACCGTGTCGAACCCCTGATCCTGCAACCGGTAGGCGCGCAGCTTGTTGACGAGCCCGATCCCGCGCCCCTCCTGCCGCATGTAGAGCAGCACGCCCCAGCCGCCCGAGTCCGCCGCCTCGTGCGCCATGGCATGGAGCGCGGCGTCCAATTGCGGGCCGCAGTCGCATTTGAGGCTGCCGAGGATGTCGCCGGTGAGGCATTCGGAATGGAGCCGCACCAGCGGATGGCGATCGCCCGATTGCTTGCCGATGATCAGCGCGACATGTTCGCGCAGGTCGGCATTGGAACGAAAGGCCACGATCTCGGCCTCTTCGCAGGCGCTGACAGGCAGGCGCGCGCGGGTGACGATCCTGAGGGCGCCAGCACCGGCATAGGCGGCAAGGTCCGACGCGGCGACGGGCACCGCCTCGCCCGCGCCTTCGGGATCGACTAGAAAGGCCGGCAGGATCCCCGCAATCCGCGCCAGTTCGAGCGCCGCGGCAGCGGTTTCGGCCCAATCGAGGCTCAACGCCTTGAACGGGCCTTTCATCGGGTTGCCGAGATCGAGCGCGGGATCGGCCACGGGCAGAGCCTCGCGCAGGGTGAACTCCTCGCCGCCAGCGATCAGCACAGGGGCGTGGGGGATGGCAGCCTCGCGCTGGTTGGCGAGCTTGAGCGTCGCAGCGCGCGCGGCCGAGATCAGCATTTGCGGCCCGGAGGCGCCTTGCGCGATGGCGGTCTCGACCGGGAGCAGAACAGGCCCGCCCTCGAACGCCAGCGGCCAGCCGTGGCGCAGCGCGTCGACCGCTTGCGCGGCGCGGCGCGACGGGGATGGGCCGGAGGTCAGAGATCGAACTCCGTGATCAGCGGAACGTGATCGGACGGCTGCTCCCAGGCCCGTGCACCTTCGAGCACGCGGTGCGCCGTCGCCTGCTTGGCGAGTGCGGGCGAGGCCCACATGTGATCGAGCCGCCGGCCTTTGTCGTTCTCCTGCCATGCGGGATTGCGATAGCTCCACCAGGAGTAATAGCGCGCCGGGTGCGGCACGTGCTCGCGGCCGATGTCGACCCAACCGTGCGCATCGCGGAACCTGCCCAGCGTCTCGACCTCGATCGGCGTGTGGCTGACGACTTTGAGGAGCTGCTTGTGGCTCCAGACGTCGCTTTCCAATGGAGCGATGTTGAAATCGCCGACGATCAGCGTGGGGCGATCAAGCTTGTCGGCCCACTGCGTCATCCGCCCGAGGAAGTCGAGCTTCTGCCCGAACTTGGGGTTCGCTTCGCGGTCCGCCACGTCGCCGCCTGCCGGAACATAGACGTTCTCGATCAGCACGTCCTTGCCCAGCACCTCGACCCCGATATGCCGCGCCTCGCCATTGTTCTGCCAGTCGTGGCGGGTGACTTCGCGGATCGGGACGCGGCTGACCGTGGCGACGCCGTGATAGCCCTTCTGTCCGCTCACCGCCTGATGGGTGTAGCCCAGCGCCGCCAGCGCCTCGGCGGGGAACAGATGGCTCTCGCACTTGATCTCCTGCAGGCACAGGATGTCGGGCGCGGCATCGGTGAGTAGCTTTTCGATCAGGCCCAGGCGCAGGCGGGCCGAGTTGATGTTCCAGGTCGCGACAGAGATCATGCGCGCGGACTTAGGGGGGTATCGGCCCGTCCTCAAGTAGCTAAGCGGTAGGTTGGCAAGAACGTCCTCAAGTAGCGAAGCGGTAGGACGACCAAGACTCTTTCACTTTATTGTCGCATGCGGGGGCGATACGCGCAGACAACTGTCCCGGAGATATGCACCTTGACCCGCACCCTGCTCGCCGCCCTGCTGCTTTCCAGTGCCGCAATGCCCGCCCTCGCCGAAGATGCGCCCCAGCAACCGGTCGCCGGGCCCAAGGCGAAAAACGTCATCCTGTTCATCGGCGACGGCATGGGCATCTCGACCATCACCGCCGCGCGCATCTATGCCGGGCAGAAGCAGGGCCAGACCGGCGAGGAGTTCCAGCTCAGCTTCGAAAAGTTCGAAAACGTCGCACTGGTCAAGACCTACAACACCAATGCGCAGGTGCCCGACAGTGCCGGCACCGCGACCGCAATGCATTCGGGCGTGAAGACCCGCATCGGGGTGCTCGGGATCGGGCCGGAGGCGGAAAAGGGCGTGTGCAAGGACGCGCTGGCGCACCCGCTGCCCTTGCTGGGCGAGGAAGTGAAGCGGCGCGGCCTCGCCTTGGGGATTGTCACCACCACCCGCATCACGCACGCCACGCCCGCCAGCGTCTATTCGCGCTCGGCCGACCGTGACTGGGAGGCCGACAGCAACATCCCCGCCGACCAGCAGCATGGCTGCAAGGATATCGCGCTGCAGCTGGCGGAAAGCCGGTTTGACGTTGCCATGGGCGGCGGGACAGCGATGTTCTACGGCAAGAACAGCGGGGGGCGGCGCACCGATGCGACCGCCGACTTGCCTGCCGCCTGGGCCGTGAAGAACGGCGGCGTGGTGGTGAAGGATGCCGCTGCGCTTTGGACCGCGCCGATGGACAAGCCGGTGCTCGGGCTGTTCAACCCCGGCCACATGAACTTCATGGCGGAGCGCAAGCCGGACAGCACCGAACCGACGCTGACCGACATGACCGCAGTCGCGATCGCACGATTGAATGCTGATCCTGACGGGTTTTACCTGATGGTCGAAGGCGGGCGGATCGATCACGCGCACCATGCGGGGCAGGCCGGTTTCGCGCTGGAGGAAGCGGCGGAGTTCGCGCGCGCGGTGCAATATGCGGTCGAGCACACCGATCCCAACGAGACGCTGATCATGGTCACCGCCGATCACAGCCACGTGCTGACGATTGCGGGCTACCCCAAGCGCGGGAACGACATTCTCGGGCTGGTGGTGCCGCCGGCGGGACGCGGCGAGGATGGCGGCGATGGCAACACCCCGGCGCTGGCGAGCGACGGCAAACCCTATGCGACGCTCGGCTATGCCAACGGCCCGGGCGCGGTAAGCGGCGAGCGGCCCTTGCCGCAAACCGGCATCGCGGCCCGCCAGCAATCCCTGGTGCCGACCGGCGCGGAAACCCACGGCGGCGAGGATGTCGCGCTGTTCGCCACCGGCCCCGGCGCGCAAGCCGCGCGCGGGGTGATCGAGCAGAACGTGATCTACACGATCATCCGCAAGGCACTGGGTTGGGAAAAGTAGGCCCTTTTTGTTTGCGCCCTCTGGCGCCGGGCGCAGCGCGTCCGCGCTGCTTGGCTTTCCTCGCATAAGCTCGGGCGCGCGTTCGCGCTTGCGGCGGCTGCGCCGCCGTTCTGAGAGCGGGCGCTGTAACGGCGGCAAAGCCGCCGCAAGGGCGCCAAAGCACTCTGGCGCCCGCCCGCAGCGACGCGGCCGTTAGGCCGAATGAGCGAGCATTTTGTAGCCCGGAGGGCCTGTGGACTACAAAAACACAAAAACCCTCGACCCGGGGGCGTTGGGTCGAGGGTTCCATTGAGCGTTCGTCACGCTTGTGCAAGGCGGGCTTCTTGCGAAGGGTGGGCAACAGGGGGGAAACCGACCTTCGACCTGCCTTGTTGACAATAATTAGCCCGCCGAGCCTTTCACCTGCATGAACAGGGCGCGAATTCTGTCGCTTCCTTACAACCACTCGGCGCGCAGGCGTTCATCCCGGGCGACGGGCCGTGCTGCGCGGGTCCTTGAAGGTGAAGGTGCTGTCGGCCACGGGCTCGCCGTAACGCTGATTCGTCAGCTGCACGCGGGTGCGGTGATTCTGCGCATCGAGCGCGACCCAGTGGGTCAGCTGCCAGCCGCCCGGAGCCGAGGGCTTGCGCACGAAAATGAGGTTGATCATCCCGAATTCGGGCTTATTGGGGTCGCGCACCTCGACACTGATGACATCGGGGTTGCCCGTCGCGACCAACTTGCCATAGCGCTTCACGTCGCGCTCGGGATCGAACAGCGTGCCGAGCGGCGAGTTGCTGATCGGCCAGCGTTCGACCTGATTGACCTCGTAATCGACGACATAGAGCGACTTGCCGTTGGAGATGACGAGGAAATCGGCATTCTTGCCGTAATCGAAGCGGATCTTGCCCGGGCGCTTCAGCGTCATCACCCCGGCGGCGACATTGCCGGCGCGGTCGGTCTGGGCGAAGTCGGCGCGCATGGTCGAGATCGCGCGCAGGGCGCCCACCGCCGCATCAAGCTGGCTGGCCGATTGCCCACCGGATTGTGCCGCGAGCGGCGCCGGGGACAGCGCGGGGGCGAGCGTGCCGGGCAGCGCCGGGGAAAAGCCAAGCGCCAGCGTTCCGGCGCCAAGGCCGAGTAACAGGGTGCGGGCGGAAATGCGCTTTTGGGTCATGCCCGTGCGACTAATGGCGCAAGCTTGAACTGTCGATGAATTATCGCGCCCCACGCAGCCGCGGGGCGTGCAAAGCCAATCTTACTTGATCTTGGCTTCCTTGAATTCAACGTGCTTGCGCGCCACGGGATCATACTTCCGGAAGCTCATCTTCTCGGTGATGTTGCGCGGGTTCTTCTTGGTCACATAGAAGAAGCCGGTGCCCTCGCTCGAGACGAGGCGGATCTTCACGGTGGTGGGCTTCGCCATGGCGGGTTCCTGTCAAACGATTGGCCCGCAAGACTAGCTGAAAGCGGGCGTCAAAAAAACAAACGCGGCGCGCCCGGATCGCCCGGCACACCGCACATGGGCGCGCCATTCGCCGATTCACGGGGAAAAGTCAAGGCGGGGTGTTGCGCGCGGCTACCAGTCGGCGCTCGGCCTGCAGCGCCCGGCCTTGACCGCGCCGCGCGCCTTCTTGACCTTCAGCCGCTCGGTCTTGCCGATGCGGTTGAGGCGGGTCTTGGCGCGGCGCTTGGGTTCGGTCTGGGCCTCCTCGAGCAGCGCGGTCAGCTTGACGCGGGCATCCTGCCGGTTAGCTTCCTGCGTGCGGTGCGCCTTGGAGGTGATGATGAGATCGCCGTTCCCCGCCAGCTTCGCGCCTGCCAGCGTGCGCAGCCGCGCATAGAACGGCGGCGTGAGGCGCAGGGCGTAGATATTGACGCGCAGCTCCACTTCGGTGGCGACCTTGTTGGCGTTCTGCCCGCCCGGCCCCGATCCGGCGAGGAAGCTTTCGCTCGCCAGCCGGAGCGCGCGGCTCAACAGCGGTTCTGGCGATTCGTCATCCATCGCGGACGCCGAGCGCAAGGAAATCGGCCGGCAAGGCTGCGCGGGCCTCGATCGGTGTCTTGCCGGGGCGGGTGACGGTCAGGCTCTCGGCGTGGAGCATGGTGCGCTTCGCCCCACCCACCGCGCCCGCGCCATAGACCGGATCGCCGAGCAAGGGCGCACCCAGACCTTTGAGCGCATGGATCCGCAGCTGGTGGGTGCGCCCGGTCTCGGGACGGAAACGGACCAGGCTGTGCGGCCCCATCTCCTGCACCAGTTCCCAGTGCGACACCGCCGGCTTGCCTTTCTTGGCCGCGATCATGCGCCAGCCCTTGTCGGCCGAACTGATCTTGGCGAGCGAAAGCGCGATCGTGCCCTCGGTCCCCGGCGGATGCCCGGCAAGGATTGCGAAATAGGTCTTGCCCACCAGCCGATCCTCGAAAGACTTGTTGAACCGCGCGAGCGCCTTGGGGTTGCGCGCCAGCAGCAGGCAGCCCGAAGTGTCGGTATCAAGCCGGTGCACCGCAACAGACGGGCGATGGAAGCCGAACTTCAGGCTCTCAAGGTGGTCATCAAGACAGGGTCCGCCCTTGCGCGGACGATCGACCGGCAGGCCGGCGGGCTTGTCGATGACGAGCGCTTCGCCGTCTTCGTAAAGGATGGTCAGGTTCATATCAGTTCAGCCTGCATCAGTCCGCGCAGGGCATTGCCTAGCCAGAAACCGTGTTGAAGATCATCAAGGGTCAATTCTGCTTCGCGCGCGCGTCCTTCGGCGATCAGGTGATCGCGCAGCACGCCGGGCAGCAGGCCGAGATGGGCGGGCGGGGTCAGCAGCACGCCGTCCGGGCCATCGACGAAGATGCTGGTAAAGCTGCCTTCGGTCACCAGCCCGTCAGCGTGCATCAGAACAGCCTCGGCCGCGCCGTAGCTCTGCGCTGCCACCAGCGCCTCATCGTAAAATCCGCGGTCAGAGGTCTTGTGCGCCAGCCGCCAGTCCGAAGGGTCGAGCGGATTAGGGAGCGCCGCGACCTTGACCGGTTCGCCCAGCGCTGCGGGCAGGGGCCCGGCCTCGAGCGCGCTCGCCCCGCTGCGCGCCACCAGCAGCCGCACTTTGGCGGGCGCATCGAGTTCGAAGCACAGCGCCTGGATCTGGTTGCGCAGGGCGTGGCGATCAAACGCAAAGCCGAGGCTTTCCGCGCTCGCCTTCATCCGCGCCAGATGCAATTCGAGCAAGGCAATGCCGCTGTTGGGCTCGAACCGCATGGTCTCGATCAGATCGCACACCGGCGCGGTCAGCTCGGGGGCGGCGCGGCGCAGGAAGCCGGCCTTGACCTCGCACTCGCGCCGTTCGGACAGCGGATCGCTATCGGCTACAATCGCCGAGCCGATGCCGAGCACCGCCGACCCTTGCGCGTTCTCGATCGGGGTCAGCCGGAGCGTGCGGATCGCGACGTTGAACGCGCAATGGCCGTCAGCATCGATCCGGCCGATCGCGCCGCAATAGGGCCCGCGCGCCTCGCGCTCGACATCGCCCAGCAGTTCCATCGCGCGGATCTTGGGCGCGCCTGTGATCGAGCCGCAGGGGAACAGCGCGCGCAACAGGTCCATCGCGCCCTTGGCGGGGCTGAGCCGCGCGCGCACGGTCGAGACCATTTGGTGCACCGTGGGATAGCTTTCGACCGCGAACGGCGCATCGACCACCACGCTGCCCGCCTCGGCAACCCGCGACAGATCATTGCGCATCAGATCGACGATCATTAGGTTCTCGGCGCGATCCTTGACCGAGGTGGCGAGATCCTCGGCCATCGCGGCATCTGCTGCCGGATCGACCATCCGCGGGCGCGTGCCCTTCATCGGTTTGACCTTGGCCTCGGCGCCATTGAGGGCCACGAACAGCTCGGGCGAGAAGCTCAAGAGCCAGTGCGCGCCGTCAAAGATCAGCCCGCCATAACCGGCGCGTGCCGCATCGCGCAGGGCCGCGTAGAGCCCCACCGGATCGCCGCGATAGGAGCCCGCCAGCGCATAGGTGAGGTTCGCCTGATAGATGTCGCCGGCCTGGATCGCTTCGCGCAAGGCTTCGAACGCCGCAGCGTATCCGCCGGGCGAGAGTTGCGGCTCCATCGGCCCGAGGGTGCCGGAGCCTCCGGCGCGCGTCGCCAGCCAGCCGGGAACCTCAGCGGCCGCGATCCGCGTCGGCGGGTCAAACAGCCCGAGCCACACCAGCGGCCCGGCCGCGCCGCTGCGCGCGGCCGCGAGCCCCGCCAGCTTCGGTTCCAGCGCGAGGCCCGCCTCATAGGCGATATAGCCCGCCAGCGATCCGCCGCCTTCCAGCCGCGCGGATTCGCCGGCGGCGAGCACGGCTTCAACCTCACCGGGCCGGTGCGCGACAAACAGCGCGCGCGGCGCCTCATACAGCAGCGCGTCGGCCGCTGTGTCCCCGGCGCGGGCATCATCGAGCAGGATGAATGGCGGTGGCAGGCCCATAGCGCGATCCATAGCCCAATTGACGCCGCTGTCGAGAACTTGACCGCCGCGCCCGCCCCCTGCACATCGGCAAAAAAGACCATTGGCGACAATCTTCAGGTTCACGGCTTCAGGATCAGGGACGAGCAATGACGGACACGGCAAGCGACATCTTTCTCGGCATTGGTGCGGATGGCTCGCGCCAAGCGCTCGCATTGAGCCGCTCGAACCGCCACGGGCTGATCGCGGGCGCCACCGGCACCGGCAAGACGGTGACCTTGCAGGGCATCGCCGAGAGCTTCTCGGCCGCCGGCGTTCCGGTGTTCGTGGCCGATGTGAAAGGCGATCTGTCGGGCATCGCCATGCCGGGCTCGCCCACCTTCAAGAACGCCGACAAGATGGAAAGCCGCGCCAGGGAATTGGGCATCACCGACTATGCCTATGCCGATAATCCCGTGATCTTCTGGGATCTCTACGGCGAGCAGGGCCACCCGATCCGCACCACGGTGTCCGAGATGGGTCCGCTACTGCTCTCGCGCCTGCTCGATTTGAACGAGACCCAGGAAGGCGTGCTGCAGATCATCTTCCGCTATGCCGACGAGAACGGCTTGCTGCTGCTAGATTTTTCCGACTTGCAGGCCTTGCTGGCCTGGGCGAACGCGAATTCGGCTGAATTGTCAGGCAAATATGGCAATGTAACAAAGCCTTCGGTCGGCTCGATCCAGCGGCAATTGCTGAGCTTTGAAGCGCAGGGAGCCGACAATTTCTTTGGCGAACCGGCGCTGGAGATCGACGATTTTCTCAAGGTCGACGATCAGGGCCGCGGCTATGTCAACGTGCTCACCGCCGACAAGCTGATGCGCAGCCCCAAGCTTTACGCCACCTTCCTGTTGTGGCTGCTGGCCGAGCTGTTCGAGAGCCTGCCCGAGGTCGGCGATCCCGAAAAGCCCAAGCTGGTGTTCTTCTTTGACGAGGCGCATCTCCTGTTCGATGGCGCTCCCAAGGCGCTACAGAACACGATCGAAAATGTGGTGCGGCTGATCCGATCAAAGGGCGTGGGCGTGTTCTTCGTCACCCAGAACCCGATTGATATTCCTGAGGAAGTCGCGGGCCAGCTCGGCAACCGTGTGCAGCACGCGCTGCGCGCCTTCACCCCGCGCGACCAGCGGGCGATCAAGGCGGCGGCGGAGACGTTCCGGATCAATCCCAAGCTCGATGTCGAGACCGCAATCACCGAATTGAAGGTTGGCGAGGCGCTGGTGTCGACGCTCGACGAGGACGGTGCGCCGACGATTGTCGAGCGCACGCTGATCAAGCCGCCGCGTTCGCGCCTTGGTCCGGTGACGCCCAAGGAGCGGGCGATTATTCAGTCGATTAGCCCGCTCGAGGGCAAGTATGACACCCGCGCCGACCGCGAAAGCGCCGCCGAAGTGCTCGACGCCAAGGCCGCCGATGCCGCCGCCACCGCCGAGCATGTCGAAGCCGATGGCGAGGAGGCCGTGCGGGGTCAGGCGCGCAAGAGTCCGGACCTGTGGGGCAAGGCCATGTCGCGCGGAGCCAAGGTCGCATTGGGCGGGGCGGCAGCGGTGGCAGCGAGCAAGATTACCGGCAAGAAAAGCCGCGCCAATCCGGTCGCCTCGGGGGTCACCTCGGCGGCCGGATCGATCGCGACCGATCTGGCCGGGCCGATTGTGGGGCGGTTTGTGCGCAACCTGATCGGCGGGTTGATGCGCTGACCCCAAACGGCGGCCCGCAATGACCCTGCAATGACCAGGCAATGATGTGGCGACACGGTTCAGTCTTTCGCGACCATGCAGAAGGCGTTCAGCTTGTTGCCGTCCGGATCGCGGAAATAGCCGGCGTAGAAGCCATCCTCGCCGCGGGGGCCCGGCGCGCCTTCGCAGGTGCCGCCCTGCGCCAAGGCGGTGGCATGGACCGCATCGACCACTGACGGGCTTTCGACCTGCAAGGCGACCATCACCCCGTTGCCGACCGTGGCGTTCTGACCATCGAAGGGCACTGTCGCCGCGATCCCCGCCGCGCCGCCCCATTCGCCCCAGGCGATGAAGGCCTCGGTATCCATCATCCGCCCGACCCCGAAATGCGCGGCCAGCGCGTCATAGAAGGCCGCAGCGCGCGGCAGATCATTGGTGCCCAGAGTGACGTAGCCGATCATTGTATTTCCTCCCATCCAGCGCGACTCGCTGATGATGGAACATTACAGGAACATGGGCGCGCCGACAAGCGCGCTCCGGCTATATCCCGATCAGCTTCAGCGCAGCATCGGCGAGGCCTTCGATCCCGCGCCGGATGCCGCTCTTGCCGGCCAAGGGCGCTTCCTCGATCAGCAACACGCCGCCGCTCGCTTCGACCCGGTCTTTCAGCAGCGCCTCGCGCCCGAAGAAATAGGGCCAGAAGGTCTCGCTGCGGATCACCGCA
>JBKDUW010000107.1:0-15328 GCA_046339235.1 Erythrobacteraceae bacterium
TGAACACCAGGAAGGTGCCGCCATAGGGAATCACGCCGCCGTGCAGCGCCATCCCGTTCATTGCGGCGGCCATGCCGAACTCGCGGATGCCGTAATAGACATAGCGTCCGGCGTAATTGTCGCGGTTGAAGGTGCCGATCCCGCCTGCGAGCGTGTTGTTCGAGCCGGTCAGGTCGGCGCTGCCGCCGATGGTATCGGGGAGCGCCGGGTTGATGCTGGCGAGCGCGATTTCCGAGGCCTTGCGGGTGGCGATCTTCTGCGGCGCGGCGATCAGGCCGGCGATATGGGCATCAAGGCTGAATCCCTGCGGAAGATCGCCTGCCATGCGGCGCTCGAACTCGGCCTTGTGCGCCGAAGCCGCGAGCCGTCCGGCCCAGGTGCCGTGCGCGCGGCGTCCGGGTTCGGCGGCGTTGTGCCAATCGGCAAGGATGTCCGACGGGATCACGAAGGGCTCGGACGTCCAGCCCAGCGTCTCGCGGGCGGCGGCAACCTCGGCTCCGCCCAGCGCCGCGCCGTGGACGCCGCTGGTGCCCTGCTTGTTGGGCGCGCCCTTGCCGATCAGCGTGCGGCAGGCGACCAGCGAGGGACGCGGATCGGCCTTGGCCTCGGCCAGCGCGCGCTCGATATCGGCGAAATCATGCCCGTCGGATTCGGTGACGTGCCAGCCCGCGGCGGCATAGCGCGCCTTGATATCTTCCGACGTGGAGAGGTCGGTCGCGCCGTCGATGGTGATGCGGTTGTCGTCCCACAGCACGTTCAGGCGCCCGAGGCCGAGGTGGCCCGCCAGCCCGATCGCCTCGTGGTTGATGCCTTCCATCAGGCAGCCATCGCCCGCGACCACCCAGGTGCGGTGATCGACCAGATCGTCGCCGAACACCGCGTTGAGGTGCCGCTCGGCCATTGCCATGCCGACCGCCATCGCGATCCCCTGCCCGAGCGGACCGGTCGTGCACTCCACCCCGTCGAGCAGGAAATTCTCCGGGTGCCCGGCGCAAGAGCTGGTCAGCTGGCGGAAATTGCGGATGTCGTTGATCGTCGGCGCGGCATAGTCGGTGAGATAGAGCAGGCTGTAGATCAGCATCGAGCCGTGGCCCGCGCTCAGTACGAAACGGTCGCGGTCAGCCCAGCACGGCGCGGCGGGATCGAACTTGAGATGCCCGGTGAACAGCACAGTGGCGACATCGGCCATTCCCATCGGCATCCCCGGGTGGCCCGAATTGGCAGCTTCCACCGCATCCATCGACAGCGCGCGGATAGCATTGGCCATGAGAGGAAGGCGGGCGGATTCGATCGTCATGGGCGCGCGTGTCTCCTGATGGTCCCGGGCCGGTGGCGGATCGATGGCCACAGACGGGCGATTCGATCCCTCGATTGCGGGCTGTGCCATTGCCGAGGCGACAGGTGAGGTCAACCTTGCGTGCACCTTCCTTACCGGCTTGGGACGCAGCTTGGCGCAGGGTGCGGCGCGAACGACTTATCAACAGGCAGCCGCAAGGCTTTGCGCAGGCGCGCCTATCTTGGTATTTCCCAAGCCATGCACGAGGACCGCATCGACAGCGCGCTGGGGCGTATCGAGGCCGCAATGGCCCGCATTGACGCCGCGCGCGAGGCAGCGCAAGCGCAGGGCGGTCAACCGGCGGGCGGCTCGGCGCGGGTGGTCGAACTGGTCAATGCGCATGAGAAACTGCGCGAACAAGTCGCTGAAAGTCTTCGCGAACTCGACAATCTGATCGGCCAATTGGAAGCGTAGTCCTCATGAGCACCGTCACAATCACCATCGGACCCAAAAATTATCCGGTCGCCTGCGCCGATGGCGAGGAAGCGCACATCTCAGCTCTGGGCGCGATGATTGCCGAGAAATACGCGCTGCTGGGCGCATCGCGCGCACCACTGGAGGCGCAGAACCTGCTATTTGCCGCGCTGTTTCTCGCTGACGAACTCGCCGAAGCGCGCAAGGGCAAGCCCGGCAAGGTGGCCAATGCGTCCCCTCAGGACAGCGGCGAGGTCGACTCGCTGCGCGCCGAGATCGCCCGGCTCGAGACTGAACTGAGCGCTGCAAAGCAGGCCGCGCCTGCTCCGCAAACCGACCTTTTCGGCGGCCCGGATGCCTCGGGCACACTGGCTGACCGGCTCGAGGCGCTGGCTGCCCAGGCCGAAGCCCGCGCAGCAGCGCTTGAAGCTGCGGCAGCGAACGCCTAGATATATAGGTGGCGGGACTGCCCGGAACGAGCCGATTGAAAATCCCTGAGGCTATAATTAATCCAAATGGGAGCTGTCCCTGCCCTTGCCTGCCGGTTCGTCCGGAAGTCTTGGGCATACGGCGCCCACCTGACGTAAAACGCGTCAGAGGATTTCTAGCGCAAACGACCCATGGTGGTTCCGTCACATTTTTGTTTTCCCCACGCCCTCCGGCGTGCGAAATCCTCGCTCATGCGACCTAGCGGTCGCGTCGCTGCGGGCGGCCGGTCGGCCTTGCGGCCCTCTGGGCCGTTTCACCGCTCTGTATCGAGGTAGTAGAAGCGCGTGCCGACCAAAACCGAACTCCGTCGCACCTTGCGCGCCGCGCGCAAGGCGCATGTCGAGGCCCTGCCGGATTCCATTCGCGGCCTGTTGTTCCATCGCCCGCTCACACCACTGCTGGCGCGGATCGGCGATGAAGCCGTCATCGGCCTCTATCATGCGGGCCCTTACGAGGCCCCGGCGGCAGGCTATGCGCGGTTCTTTCACGAGGCCGGCCACACCCTCGCCCTGCCTCGCTTTGCCACGCGCGATGCAGCGATGGTCTTTGCGCATCACACCGACCCCTATGACGAGAGCGATCTTGCAGTCGGCCCCTTCGGGATGCTGCAACCTGACCCCATCGCCGAGACCATGGTGCCTGATGTGCTGTTCGTGCCGCTGGTAGGCTTCACCGATGCCTGCGTGCGGCTCGGGCAAGGTGGCGGGCATTATGATCGCTGGCTGGCGGAACATCGGCCCGCTTTGGCGATTGGTCTGGCATGGGACGCGCAGCTGATCGCCGCGCTGCCTGTCGAACCCTACGATGTGCCGCTCGACGCGGTCATCACCCCCACACGGATGTATGGCCTGATCTGATGCGCGAAACCCCCACCTGGCGAATCCCTGTCGGCATATTCGGCCTGTTTGCCGCGCTGATGATCTATGGCGTGGTGATCGCCCGCTATGCGCCGGGGTTGATCGGCAGCTGGCCGGGCTTGGCGCAGACCGTGGTCTATCTTGTGCTCGGCCTGATCTGGCTGGTGCCCTTGAAGCGCTTCCTGATCTGGATGGAGACCGGCCGCTGGAGCGCGCCCGCCGCGACTGACGCGCAGGAGTAACCTGCGGCGGCTTCAAGGATCAATGCGTCTAGGATGGGGGCCACTTCCCAAAAGGAAAGTGGCGCGAGTGACGGGGCTCGAACCCGCGACCTTCGGCGTGACAGGCCGACGCTCTAACCAACTGAGCTACACCCGCGCATTGTTTCCGGATCGAGCATGGTGGCGTTGCCACCCCGTTCGTTGGAGCAGCGCCATTAGGCTCGCGAGCGAGGGCTGTCAACGCCCTCCACACCCCTCCTGACGCAATATTTTTCGTCAGTTGTCGCGCGACAGTCAGTCCACCAGCAGCAGCGCCGGGGTTTCGATCAGCCGCTTTAGCCCCTGCACAAAGCTCGCCGCATCATGCCCGTCGACCACGCGGTGATCGCAGGAAATCGAGATATTCATCAGCTTGCGCTTGGCGATTCACTCGCCGCCCATGCCGTCGGAGATGAACATCGGACGCTCGACGATGCGGTTGGGGCCGATGATCGCCACCTCGGGCCGGTTGATCACCGGCGTCGTCGCCACCCCGCCGAGCGGGCCAAGCGAGGTCACCGTCAGGGTCGAACCTGAAAGCTCCTCCGAACTCGCCTTGCCGGTGCGCGCGGCTTCCGCCAGATGCCCGATCTCGCGCGCGAGCTGCCACAGGTTGCGGCTCTGCGCATCGCGGATCACCGGCACCATCAGCCCGCTTGTCGTCTGCGCCGCCATCCCGAGATGGACAGAGCCATAGCGCGTCACCACGCCCGCCTCGTCATCATAGCGCGCGTTGATCATCGGAAAGGCCGGGATCGTCTTGCAGATCGCGGCAATCAGCAGCGGCAACATAGTGAGCTTGGGGCGCCCCCCTTCTCCGGCGCCCCGGCCCTCGTTGAGCTGGGCGCGCAGCACCTCGAGATCGGTGACGTCGCATTCCTCGACGTAAGTGAAGTGCGGAATGTGGCGCTTGGCGGCGGCCATGTTCTGGGCGATGCGCTTCCTGAGGCCGATCACCTTGATCGCCTCGTCGGCGCGCGGCTTGCCCGCCGCGCCAAATCCGCTGCCCGCGGTGTAGGCCAGGAAGGCAACAAGATCGCCGTGGCGCACGCGCCCATCCTCTGCCGGCTTCACCTGCGTCAGATCAATCCCGAGATCGCGCGCACGCTGGCGCACGGCGGGGCTGGCGAGGACCTTGTGCGCGGCTGCGGCCGGAGCGGGCGCTTCCGGTGCGGTCTCAACCGGCGCGGACGCCGCGACCGGTTCGGGCGCCGGCGCCAGATCCGCCGCGTCGGCGTCGGTCATCTCGTCGTCGATCTGCTCGGCAGCGGCTTCGGCTTCCTCTGCCGCGTTGTCCTCGCCTTCAACCTCGATTACCAGCAGCATCGCGCCGATCGCGATGACATCGCCGACCTCGCCCGCCACCGCGACCACCGTGCCGGTGACCGGGCTCTCGATGTCGATCGTCGCCTTGTCGGTCATCACATCGACGAGGTGCTGGTCTTCCTCGACCCTGTCGCCAACCTTCACGTGCCATTCGACGACTTCCGCCTCGGCCACGCCTTCGCCCACATCGGGCATGTTGAATGTGAACTTCGCCATGGTGCGATCAGTCCTTCAGAAGCTTGTCGATGGCCTCGCCGATGCGGACAGGGCCGGGGAAATAGGCCCATTCGAGGCTGTGGGGATAGGGCGTGTCGAACCCGGTGACGCGTTCCACGGGGGCTTCGAGGTGGTAGAAACAGCGCTCGGTGACGAGCGCCGAAAGCTCTGCGCCAAAGCCGCTGGTGCGGGTCGCCTCGTGGGCGATCATGCAGCGCCCGGTCTTCTCGACCGAGGCCTCGATCGCCTTGATATCAAGCGGCACCAGCGTGCGCAGGTCGAGGATGTCTGCGTCCACCCCCTTAGCCTCGCACACCGCCTGCGCAACGTGCACCATCGTGCCATAGGCGAGCACGGTCAGCGCCTCGCCTTCGCGCACATGCCGCGCCTTGCCGAGCGGGATCTTGTAGTAGCCTTCGGGCACCAAAGAATCAGGATGTTTCTTCCACGGCTCGACCGGCTTGTCGTAGTAGCCCGAGAACGGCCCGTTATAGATGCGCTTGGGCTCAAAGAAGATCACCGGATCATTGTCTTCGATGGCGGCGATCAGCAGGCCCTTGGCATCGTGCGGGGTGGCCGGGATCACGGTTTTCAGGCCCGCAACATGGGTGAACAAGGCTTCGGGGCTCTGGCTGTGGGTCTGGCCGCCGAAGATGCCCCCGCCGAAGGGCGAGCGCACTGTGAGCGGCGCGATATAGTCGCCCGCCGAACGGTAGCGCAGCCGCGCGGCCTCGCTGATCAGCTGATCGAGCCCAGGATAGATATAATCGGCAAACTGGATTTCCGGCACGGGGCGCAGGCCGTAAGCCCCCATCCCTACCGCTGCACCGATGATCCCGCATTCCGAAATCGGGGTATCGAACACACGGTTCTTGCCGTGCTTGGCCTGAAGCCCGGCAGTGGCGCGGAACACCCCGCCGAAATAGCCGACATCCTCGCCCATGATGATCACATCGGGATCACGGGTCAGCATGATGTCGAGCGCTTCGTTGATCGCCTCGATCATGTTGAGGCGGCGTTCGGTGCCCGCTTCATTGACAGTGTCGATAACGTCGCTCATCCGAAGGGCCTTTCGGTGCCGAACTTGGTGATGCGTTCACGAATCGCCTGTTCGGCCTGTTCTTCAAGGTGCCAGGGCAGCTCCTCGTAGACATCCTCGAACATGGTGTGGAACGGGTGGTGGAGACCGTGGCCCAAGATGCCGTTCTTCTCGGCTTCCTTGGTGGTTGCCTTGACCAGTTCAGCGCACTCCAGATCCATCGCCGCGTGGCGTTTCTCGTCCCATTCGCCAATCGCGATGAGATGGTTCTTGAGCCGCGTGACCGGATCACCCAGCGGCCATTCCTCGCGCTCCTGCGCCGAGCGGTAGCCCGAGGGGTCATCCGAGGTAGAATGCCCTTCCGCGCGATATGTAAAATATTCGATCATTGTCGGCCCGTGGTTGGCGCGGGCGCGGTTGGCGGCCCATTCGGCCGCGGCATAACATGCCAGCGCGTCATTGCCGTCGACCCTGAGCGCGGCGATGCCATAGCCCAGGCCGCGCGCAGCGAAGGTGGTGCGTTCGGCTCCGGCAAATCCGCTGAAGCTCGAAATGGCCCACTGGTTGTTGACAACATTGAGGATAACCGGTGCATTATACACCGCCGCAAAGGTGCAGGCGCTGTGGAAATCGCCCTCTGCGGTGCTGCCCTCGCCCACCCAGGTTGCGGCAATCCGGCTGTCGCCCTTGGCCGCGCTCGCCATCGCCCAGCCGACCGCCTGCGGGCATTGCGTGGCAAGGTTGCCCGAGATCGAGAAGAAGCTGTGTTCGCGGCTCGAATACATGATCGGCAGCTGGCGGCCCTTCAGCTTGTCGGCCTTGTTCGAGTAGATCTGGTTGATCATCTCGAGCAGCGGATAGCCGCGCGCGATCAGGATGCCCTGCTGGCGGTAGGAGGGAAAGATCATGTCGTCGCTGGCGAGCGCCATGGCGGGCGCGATCGAGGTCGCTTCCTCGCCGGTGCACTTCATGTAGAAGCTGGTCTTGCCCTGGCGCTGGCCGCGGAACATGCGTTCATCAAACGCACGCACCATCGCCATGTGGCCGAGCATGACGCGCAAGGTATCGGCATCGAGCCGCGGGTTCCAGGCCCCGTGCGCCTGATTGTCCTCGCCCAGCACGCGGATCAGGCCATAGGCCAGATCGCCCATTTGCGCGGGATGCGTGGCTTCATCGGGCCGCGGCGAAGCACCGGCAGCGCCGATGTCGATATGCGAGAAATCGGCGGTGTCGCCCGGCCGGTATTTCGGCTCGGGAACGTGCAGCGCGAGCGCGGGACGATTGCTGTCTGACGTCTTTACAGGTTCAGCCATTTTTACAGGTTCAGCCATTGCCGATGCTCTCCCCCTCGCTTGACACCGCGCCGCAGACCCGGCGGCACTGGTGCAATAATTGCTTGATTGCGTATTTTTATTTCAACGCCGCGGTGCGGTCAAGCGCGCCGCACGGTCTGGAGTCACACCGCAACAGGCGCGCTGATCGGGGGCAGCGGCGCGTAATCATGCACCACGAAATCCTCGATTGCGTAATCGAATATTGTTTCCGGGGAGCGGGTGATTTCGAGCCGGGGGTGGCCCTGCGGCGCACGCGTGAGCTGTTCCTCGATCAGGTGCGCGTGATTGAGATAGAGGTGCACGTCCCCGCCCATCCACACCAGCTCACCCGGCTCCATCCCGACCTGCTGCGCGATCATCCGGGTCAGCAGCGCGGCCGACCACAGGTTGAACGGCAGCCCCAGCGCAACGTCGCAGCTGCGCTGGTAGAGCAGACAGTTGAGCCGCGCACCAGCGCCTTCGCCCGCGACATAGAACTGGTAGGTCTTGTGGCACGGAGGCAGTGCCATGCGGTCCAGCTCCGCAACGTTCCAGCCTTCGATGATGTGGCGGCGGCTACCCGGGCTGGCGCGCAGGCTTTCGATCACCGCCGCGACCTGGTTGATGCCCTCGCCCTTCTCGTACAGGCCGTCGGCACGGTAGCGGTAGGTCGGCCAGTCGACCCACTGCTTGCCATAGACCGGCCCGAGATCGCCCCAGCGCTGCGCGAACGCCTCGTCCGCCGCGATCCGGGCGACGAAATCATCAAGGCTGATGTCCTCGCCGGTTTCGCGCACATAATGGGCGTGCGGCCACTCGTTCCAGATCTTCACGCCCTGCAGCACCAGCGGGCGGATATTGGTGGAGCCGGTGAGGAACCACAGCAACTCGCGCGTCGCGGTCTTCCAATAGACCCGCTTGGTGGTGAGCAGCGGCATCGCGCCGCCGGCCAGATCGAATCGCAGCATCGCCCCGCAGATCGAGCGCGTGCCCACGCCGGTGCGGTCGATCCGTTCGCTCCCACCCTCCCAGATGGCGCGCATCAGATCGAGATATTGCTGTTCGGGATGCGGCAGATCGCCGGTGGGAAGGGGAATCGCAGCGCTGGCCATAGGGGCGACTATAAGCTGCAATTGCCCGCTTGCCACTGTGCTAATCCACACCTATAGGGCGCGCCTTGCCTCGACCCGCGTGGGGCATTTGCCCATGCGGGACCGACACGGTCGGGGAGTAGCTCAGCCTGGTAGAGCACTGTCTTCGGGAGGCAGGGGCCGGAGGTTCGAATCCTCTCTCCCCGACCAATACTTTGCGCATCGCGCCTTAGTTGACAGACTATCATGCCCTTCCCCGCTGAGGGACCGCAACCAATCCGGCTTAGAATTTGGCGGTCATGCTGCTATTGCCCCCCTCTAATCCTTGGGGCGACTTGCGATGACAATGACGATGTTTTCGTGCCGCGCAGTGTTGCTGGCGGCTGCTGCAACCTGTGCCTTTGCGGCGCAGGCGGAAGATGCGCCGATCGCCGCTCCCCCGCGCGCAGAGCCGCTCACTGAAACCGTGCACGGGATCACGCTTGCGGACGAATATCGCTGGATGGAAGATCCGGCCAACCGCGACGCCATGATCGCCTTCATCGCGCAGGAAAACGCACGCACCCGGACGATGCTTGATGCCCTGCCCGAACGCGCGTGGTTCGAACAGCGGCTGGGCGAGATATCCTCGAACCTCGACCGGATCGGCAACTACATGCGGTGCGGCGATATCGCCCTGCTCTCGCGCACCGGCGCCGGTGACCGGCTCGCCAAGCTCTATCTGCGCGATGCGCAGGGCGAGCGGCTGTTTCTCGATCCGGCGGTGGTCGCAGGCGACGAACTTGCGAGCTTCGGCGCGGTCGAATTTGCGCCGGACTGCCGCCGGGTCTCGGTGCAGGTCTCAAGCGGCGGGGCAGAGGCCGGGCGGGTGCTGCTGTTCGACATCGCCAGTGGCAAACAGATCGGCCAGCCGGTCGAGCGGATCTGGGGCGAGTTCTCGACCAGCTTCGTGGGCCATGACAAGATTCTCTACACCCAGATGGCCGCAGACCCCGGCGCCAATGATCCGATGCTGGGGATGACAAGCTACATCGCGCCGATCGAAGGCGGCAGGCCTGTACAAGTGCTCGGCAACGGCATGCTGGTCGCGCCGGAAAACTTTCCGTTCGTGGTCGCGCTCGAGGGCGAGCCCTTTGCGATCGGGATCGCCGGCGGCGCGCGGGCCGATAATGAATTCTTCATCGCGCCTTCGGCCAGCCTGCGTTCGGGCACGCCGGCATGGCGCAAGGTAGTCAGCCTTGAAGACAAGGTAGGGCTGGCGATACCGCGCGGCCGCGAGCTTTTCGTACTGTCCACGAAAGACAATCCCGCAGGAACAATTCTGCGCCGCGCGCTCGCCGCCGATGGCACACCGGGCGCCGCCGAAACGGCCTTCGCAGGCGCGCCCGACCGGCTGGTGCGCGCCTTTCTGGTGACCCATGACGGGGTCTATATCCATGTCACCACGGACGGGGCAGCGCGCCTGTTCTTCCTGCCGGACGGGCGCGGCGCAGCCAATGAGATCGCGCTACCCTTCGAAGGCTCGATTTACGGGCTCGCGCCGGATGCGGATGGCGGCGGGATCAGCTTTGCCCTGACCGGCTGGGCGCAGGGACTGACCGCCTTCCACGTCGCAGGCGGCAAGCTCACCGCCCCCGGCATCGGCTCGCAAGTATGGGGCGGCGCGCAAGGCATGGCAGCGATGCGCACCGAAGCGATCAGCAAGGACGGCACCAGAGTGCCGATGGTGGTAATGCGGCGCAAGGGCGCGACGGGCCGCACGCCGACCATCATCGAGGCCTATGGCGGCTACGGCATCGATACTGTCGCCCCCTATTACGGGCGAAATGAAATGGCCTGGCTCGACAAGGGCGGCGCCTTTGCCTTCTGCGGCACGCGCGGTGGCGGCGAGCGCGGGCGCGACTGGCACGAAGGCGGGCGCGGGGCGAACAAGCCGCGCGGGATGGAGGATCTCGCCGCCTGCGCCCGGCAGTTGACCGCGATGGGCATTGCCCCTGCCAAGGGTCCGCTCATCATCGGCGGCAGCATGGGCGGAAAGCTGGTGCCCACCGCGGCGCTCTCCGATCCGGGGGCGTTCGGCGCGATGATCACCCAGGTGGGGATCCTCAATCCCACCCGCATCGGCGCTGCGGAGAACGGCGCGAACCAGTTCGCAGAGATCGGCAATCCCGACGATCCGCAGCAGTTCCGCGATCTGGTGGCGATGGACGCCTACCAGATGATCCCCTCCGCCGCTCCGCCGGTGCCGACCATGATGGTAATCGGTCTCAACGACCGCCGGGTCGTGCCATGGATGACAGCCAAGTGGGTCGCCCGGGCGCGCGCCAAATGGCCCGATGCGCCGATCTACCTGCGCGGGGATGGCGATGCCGGCCACGGGGTCGGGAGCGCGGAGGATGTGCGCCGCTCGGAGGCGGCTGACCTCTATGCCTTCGCCTGGTCGCAGCAGAGCCGCTGACCGAGGCGAATCACCACGAAGGGGCGATTCGCGGCCGTCCGGCACGATGCACACCGCTATATCGAACGGCCGTTCAGCGAGGGAAATGGTTAAGGCTTGTCAGGATTCGCGCGCGCAACCCTGAGCGGCGAGGCATTGCAGCGGTGCGCCCCCTACCGAGGGGAAACGCCGCTTTCGCCGCGCCCAGACAAAAAAAAGCCTCGGTTTCCCGAGGCTTATTCGTTGATCTTGTTGTCGGCAGCTTACCGGCGGCCGAGCAGATCGCAAATCCATTCCCACATAATTGCCTCCTATAAGCTCACACTAGCCCATAGGTGTTTTAACACATAATTAACCTTAA
The DNA here is from genome assembly GCA_046339235.1 of Erythrobacteraceae bacterium. Lineage (GTDB taxonomy): Bacteria > Pseudomonadota > Alphaproteobacteria > Sphingomonadales > Sphingomonadaceae > Erythrobacter. The sequence continues at coordinate 11,140 of JBKDUW010000107.1, forward strand.
TCAACCGTTAACTGCGTTTCTCCCGCCGCCCATCATCACGAGCAGATCGGGCATGACGATCGCCCGCGAGTAAAGGTAGCCTTGGGCCTGATCGCAGCCCATCGCGCGCAACGTTGCGGCGACGGCCTGGCTCTCGACACCTTCGGCCACCACCACCTTGCCCAGCGAGTGGGCAATTTCGATCGTGGCGCGCACAACCGCCCGGCTTTCTTCAGAGCTCGCCATGTGCTGGACGAACTTCTTGTCGATCTTGAGCTCGTCGCTGGGCAGCTTCTCGAGATATTCGAGGTTCGACTGACCGGTGCCGAAATCATCGATCGAAAGGCCGATCCCGCGGTGCTTGAGCGCCTCGATCTGCGGGGCGATCAGCTTGTCCTCGAGTTTGGCGGTCTCGGTGAGTTCGAGCGTCAGGTTCTCAGCCGGGAAACCGATCCGGCCCAGCATCGTCATCATGTCGAATAGCAAGTGCGTGTCGCTCAGGCTCTTGACCGACATATTGACCGCCAGCTTGAAGGCCGGATCAAGCGCGATCGCCTTGCGTCCGTCGGCAAGCGCAGCTTCCATCACGATCAGGGTCAGCTCGTTGATCCGGTCATTGGCCTCGGCGGCCAGCACCAGTTCCTGCGGATTGACATAATTCAGCCCGTCGGGCCGCCAGCGGATCAACGTCTCGGCGCCGACGATCCGTCCGGTCGCCAGATCGATCTTGGGTTGGTAGGCCACCCCGATGCTGCGATCGCGCAGGCCCTTTTCGAGCACGCGGATGATTTCTAGCCGGTGGTTGCGCGCCTCGACATAGGCGGCATCGTTGAGCACGAAGCGCACCCCGCGCGAGGCGGCCTCGTCGGCGGCCTGTATTGCCTTCTTGATACGCTGTGCGAGCGGCAGGTCATGGTTGGTGTCAATCCCGATCGCCGGCGAACTGCTGGCTGATTGCCAGTCGTGGCTGATCGCGGTCTTGAGCATCATCGCCAGCCCGTCGGCGTGCCGTTCAAGGCTCGCGGTGTCCATGCGCGGGGCGAGCCAGACGAGACTGTTGCGCTCGAAGGCGACATCGCCGGCCTCGCCCGAGCCCTTGACGTAGGTGATCAGGGTGTTGACGAATTCGCCCAACTCGCGCTCGCCCCATTCTTCCGACATCTCGGCAAGATTGGCAATCTTGAGGGAATAAACGTCAAGCTCTGCGCCGGTCTTTTCGAGGCCGAGCGCGGTGGTCGTCATCGCATCGACTTCGCTGCTGTAATATTTGCGCGAAATCCGGCGGAACCCGTAAGCGGCAGCAATCACCGCGATCAGGGCCGAAAAGATATCGAGATTAATGCTCGACTCATCGAACACGAGGGTGATCGCCGGCAGGCCGAGCGCAACCGCCCAGAGCGGCTTGTAGGAACGCGATTGACGCCAGGCCTGAACGAGGATCGCAATCCCCGCCAGCAGGAGCGCAGGATACCACATCAGATCGACCGGAATGCCACGCTTGAGTGTCTGGGCGCCAAGAACATGGAAATAGGGTCCGGCGACCTTGCCGAACAGGGGGTGACGGACAACGTCGGTCGATTCAATGAAAGTCGCGCCGACGATGACATTCTTCCCGTCGAGCTCTTTCGCCCCGACCCGACCGTGAAGCACGTCGACATAGCGATAGGTCGGGACATCCTTGGGACTAAACGCAGTATCGGGCCGATAGCGCAGCGCCGGCCCATCATAATCGGCCAGCACGGCCGAGATCGAGGGATAGGCAGTTCCGGCCAGATCCACCTCGGTCGGGAGCATCAGCGATAGGTTGAAGGGCGCCGAAAAGCCGACCATCGCAGCCTGATTGGATTGGTCCCGGAACATTTTCTGCGGGACGATCGCGTCGACCTTCTGGAAACTGAATTCGAGATCGGGTGCCATGCCGAGCCAGACCCTGCCCCTGTGTCGCTCGAGCGTGCGGGCAAACAGCACGTCGGCCTCTGGAGTCTCGGGATCGGCATGGGCGCGATCGAACACGACTTTTCTGACCCCCGCTTCGAGGAGCCGGTCAATCAGTTCGCTTTCATGCTTGCGGGTCGGGAGCGCCACCCCGAGTTCATTGAGTGTATCGTCGTCGATCGCGATCATCACGACATCCTGCGGCACCACCCGCGTCCGGATTTGCGAGCGTGCCAGCCGGAAGGCGTCTTCGGCAGGCAGCGGAAGTTCGATCGCGGCCGAGATCAGGCCGAACAGGATCGCGAAAATCGCCACCTTCATGCGCTTGCGCTTGAGCAGCGCCTCGCCTGATTTCAGCGCGTTATCCTCGCCAAGCGGCGGCTCCTCGAGGTCGGGACGTCCGCGGCTGCGGCGCAGCAGCGCTGTCAGTGATGGCAATGTTTCAATCATCAGATACCCGGATCCGTCCTTGAAAACCGAGCATTTGCTTAACGTGCAGTGGTTAATTCATCGCCAACGATGACCGATTAATCCGCCGCGTCTAAACCGCCATGACCCGACCAGCGAGCAGGCCGAGCGCGATCGTCAGGCTGCCGAGACCGAGCGAGAGGTGCCAGCGCAGCCGCAGGAAATCGCTTGGCGCATAGCCCAGCTTGCGGTCGATCAGCGGCGAGAGCGCGATAAATGCGCCAAGATAGAGCAAGGCCGGGCCGGGCCATTCCCATCCGAAGCTCCACGGCAGGAACAGCGCCACCACGATCAGGCTCGGCAGCACCGCCACCAGATAGGCGCCGGTGGTCGCAGGGCCATTCGCGCGGGCGCTTTGCACCGCCTGCCCCCACCACACCCCGCCAAGGAAGCTGAAGATCGCCGCGGCATAGGCAAACCCGCCCGCCAGCGCGGCAAAGCGCCATTCATGGCCCGTCAGCACCATGCCAATGCAGATGATCTGGGGCAGCAGCCCGGCGTATCCCAACGCGCGGGCTGCGGGCGAGAGCGAAGTTTGTCCGTCCATGGCGCCTCAAAGCATGCCGCGCACAGCGGTTCCCGAATGCTTGCAGCAAGCCCCGCTTTGCGCCACTCGGCAAAGCCATGGAATTGTTCGATCTATCGGGCCGCACGGCCATCATCACCGGCGGCAATGGCGGGCTTGGCCTTGCGATGGCGCGCGGACTCGCCAAGGCGGGCGCCAATGTCGCGATCTGGGCGCGCAATGCGGACAAGAACGCCGCGGCGGTCGAAGAACTGCGCGCCCTCGGACGAGGCGATGTCCTCGCGCTGACCTGCGATGTCGCCGAGGACGCGGCGATCGAGACCGCGATGGCGCAGACGCTCGGCACATTCGGGCGGGTCGATGTATGCTTTGCCAATGCCGGGATTTCGGGTGCGGGCACGGCGATCCCTGATATTACCGCCGCTGGCTGGGATCACACCATGGCGGTCAACACCCGCGGCGCAGCGCTGGTCTACAAGCATGTGACCCGCCACATGGTCGCCCGCGCCAAGGATGGGCACGCGGGCGGCAAGCTGGTCGCGACCTCCTCGGGCCAGTCTATCATGGGGGTTAACCGCTCGTCGGATTACGCTGCATCCAAGGCCGCGGTGAACGGCCTCACCCGCGCCGCCGCCTTCGAACTGGCGCGCTACCAGATCACCGCCAATGCGCTGCTTTTCGGCTATTACGAGACCGATATCACCGCCAAGGCTGATCCCAAATTCGGCGAATGGATGAGCCGCCGCATCCCGCTGCGCCGTCCAGGCGATCATGCGGGGCTGGAAGGGCTGGCGGTGTTCTTCGCCTCGCCGCATAGCGATTACATCACCGGACAATGCCTGCCTGTCGATGGCGGCTTGAGTATCAGCTGACGCGCCCCATTTCCAAAGGAACGCAGGCGCAGTCGAGCCGTTGCACCGCAGAGCCTCTCGCACAGGAAGCCCCCTCCCCTTGGCCGACGATCAGATTCCCCAGTTCGATGACTTGCCGGAAGACCGTAGCCGCCAGCGCGCCGTTCCCGCGGGCCGAGTGGCGCGGTTCGGCACCTTCGGCAGGCTCGTCGGCGGGGTCGCGGGCGGAATGGTGGCTGAAGGGGCGCGGCGGCTGGCGAGCGGCGAGAATATCTCGGCGCGCGACCTGATCCTCACCCCCGGCAATGTCCAGCGCCTGACCGACCGCCTCTCGCACCTGCGCGGCGCGGCGATGAAGATGGGTCAGATGATCAGCCTGGATGCGGGCGATTTCCTGCCCGACGAGTTGTCGCGGATCCTCGCCACCCTG
>JBKDUW010000108.1:0-4934 GCA_046339235.1 Erythrobacteraceae bacterium
CCTCGGGCAAGGTTCTTCGCAAGATCGGCTTCGAGCCGACCGGGCGGATCGCCGCGCGCCATAGCTGCGCCCGCGGCGGGCCGGTCGATTCGGTCGAATATGCGCTCGACTTCGATGCCGAGGCTGATCCGGTGCCGGTAAAGCGCGCGGCCTGAACACGCACGGGGGCAGTCTCAGCCCCCGCCTTGCTCGCAGCCGCAAAAGCGACTAGCTCCCTCGTCACCTATGAACACTCGCAAGCGTCTCACACCCGAGGAATCGCGCAGCACCGCACTTGCCGCCGCGCGTGCGCTGCTGATCGAAACAGGGCCGCAAGCGGTCACGCTCAAGGCGGTGGCGGCGCGGATCGGGCGCACCCATGCCAATCTGCTGCACCATTTCGGCTCGGCCTCGGGCCTGCAGAAGGCGCTGGCCGAGCATCTCGCACGCTCGGTGTGCGAAACGATCATCGATGCCGTGCGTGCGAGCCGCGCTGGCCTCGGTTCGGCGCGCGAGGTGGTCGATCTCGCGTTTGACGCCTTCGACCGCGAGGGTGCAGGCGCGCTGACCAGCTGGATGCTGCTGACCGGCAACGAGGACGCGCTCGATCCGATCATCTCGACGATCCACGATCTGGTCGACGAGATTGCGCCCGAGGAAGCCAGCCATGGGCCCCAAGCCGGACGCATCCACCGCGACACGATGACGCTGGTGTTGATGGCGCTGGGCGATGCGCTGATCGGCGGGGCGCTGGCCAAGTCGCTCGGCCTGCCGCGCGATACGGCGCGCGAACGCGCGGCAGCGATGCTGGAAGCGAGCCTCGCCGATTACCAGCAGGCCTAGGTTTCGGCTGCCACCACCCCGGCGCGCTGCCAGGCGGGCAGGGTGGCAGGATCAAGGCTGTCCACCCGCTGATGATCGACCGCGAGGCCGAGTTCGGGATAGGCGGCCACCCGGCGCGCCTCGTCTGACGCCGCCTGCGGCACCACCACCAGCCTCCGGTTGACCTTCTGCCGCCAGTTCATCCGCGCGGTGTTCTCCTGCCCCACGTAGCAGCCCTTGGTGAAACTGACGCCGCCGAGTTCGACCGCGTTGGTTTCGAGCCACAGGATATCGCCCAGCTCTGCGCGGCCCTCCGGCACGCCCAGAGACAGGCGGTGGGCGAGCCATGCCTCGTCGGCACCGGCGGCGCTGTCGCCAGCCGGAGCGAGCCAGCGTGAGCCGAGCGCGGCAAGGCGCGGATCGGACACCGCGCCTTCGTGCGGCTGCGTGCTCCAGTTCACGCCGAGCGAATCGTCACGCGCAATGGCAATTTTGCGCCGCAACCGATACATCGTCAGGCGCTTGGCCAGCTCATCGGCATGGGCGGCTTCGCAATCGAGCAGCAGGTCGGCCCCGTCACCCCACACCAGAAAATCGAACAGGTGCTTGCCCTGCGCCGATAGCAGCGCGGCATAGCAGGGTAGCGGGCCGGTCACATCATTGGTGACGAGGCCCTGCAGGAAATCGGCCACATCCTCCCCGTCTTCCAGCGGGGACAAGCGGATAATCGCGCGGGCAGCAAGATGGGTTGCACTCATGCGTGACAGATAGGATCGGACATCGCTAAGGGGAAGACATGACCGACCGCCTCACGATCCGCCGCCCCGATGACTGGCACCTGCATTTCCGCGATGGCGACATCATGCGCGAGGTGGTGCCCTACACTGCGCGCCAGTTTGCGCGTGCCATCGTAATGCCCAATCTCACCCCGCCGGTGACGACCACGGCGCTGGGCGCGGCCTACCGGGACCGGATTCTGGCCGCTGTGCCCGAAGGCGTGAGCTTTACCCCGCTGATGACCTGCTACCTCACCGACACCACCGATGCCGATGATCTCGCGCGCGGCGCGGCCGAGGGGGTGTTCACCGCGGCCAAGATGTATCCCGCCAACGCCACCACCAATTCTGCGGCGGGTGTGTCGAACATCGAAAACCTCTACCCCGTGCTCGCGCGGATGGAGGCCGAGGCCATCGTACTGTGTATCCACGGCGAGGTCACCGATCATGATGTCGACGTGTTCGACCGTGAAAAAGAATTTATAGACAGGCACTTGCGGGCGATTGTTGCTGCCTTCCCGAAGCTGCGGGTGGTGTTTGAACACATCACCACCTCGGACGCTGTCGACTTTGTGAAAGCGGCCGGCCCGCAGGTCGCCGCGACGATCACGCCGCAGCACCTCCACATCAATCGCAACGCGATGCTGGTGGGCGGAATCCAGCCGCACAATTACTGTCTCCCAGTCGCCAAGCGCGAGAGCCACCGGTTGGCGCTGCGCGCGGCGGCAACGAGCGGATCGCCGAAGTTTTTCCTCGGCACCGATTCTGCCCCGCACCTGCGCAGCGACAAGGAAAGCGCCTGCGGATGTGCGGGCATCTTTGGCGCGCCCTTTGCGCTCGAAAGCTACATCACCGTGTTCGACGAGGAGGGGGCGCTGGAGCACTTCGAGGGCTTTGCCTCGCTCCACGGTCCGGCGTTCTACAAGCTGCCCGTCAACCAAGAGACGGTAACGCTGGAACGCGCCGAAGTAGCGGTGCCCGCTTGCCTGCACGTGACGGGCGAGGAGATCGTGCCGTGGCACGGCGGGACCACGCTGGGCTGGACGTTCCTAGGCTGAAGCCGCCCTGCGCTTCGCCCACAGGTCCCACACGAAGATTGCTACAGCCACCCAGATCAGCATGAAACTCGCTAGCTTTGCGGGCGCGAGCGGCTGTTCGAACACGAACAGGCCGAGGAAGAACACGATCGTCGGCGAGAGATACTGGATGAAGCCGAGCGTGGAGTAATCCATCCGTCGTGCCGCCAGCGCGAACAGCAGTAGCGGCACCGCGGTGACAACGCCCGAAAAGATGATCAGCCCGCTCATCTGCCAGCCTTGCCCGAAGGACGAGCCTTGCGGGCTCATGCTATACCAGCCTGCAATGGCGGCAGCGGGCATTAGCAGGATCGCGCTCTCGATCGTGAGGCCGGGGAGTGATCCGACGGCGACCTGTTTACGAACAAGGCCATAGAGTGCAAAGCTGAAGCCGAGTGTGAGGCTGATCCACAGGCTCGTCACCGCACCCGCAGCCAGCAACGCCACCGCCACAGCGGCGATGGCAACGGCCAGCCACTGGCGGCGCGACAGGCGCTCGCCCAGCACCAAGGTGCCGAGCAGAACGTTGAGCAGCGGGTTGAGATAGTAGCCGATCGAGGTCGCGTAGACCTCGCCCGCCATGATCGCCCAGATATAGACGAACCAGTTGATCGCGATCAGCACCGCGCTCGCCAGCAGTGCCAGCAGGCTGCGCGGCGAGCGCAGCGCGGCGAGCAGCTCGGGGAACTGGCGCCGATAGGCGACGATCAGCAGGCACAGCGGCAGGGTCCAGATGATCCGCCAGCCGACAAATTCGAACGGCGGGACGCTTTTCACCAGCAGCAGATAGAGCGGCAGGAACCCCCAGACCAGATAAGCCCCCAAGGCAGGCGCGAGCCCCGAGGCGAAAACGCTTTTGGAGGATTGGGCGGGCGTGGGGCCGGCAGCGGGGGCGGGGGTGTTCATGGGCCGGGCGGCGTTAGGCGGCGCGGCAGCGCGGTGCAAGCGGGCGCCGCGAATGAATGGCGGCAGCAAGCGCTGATGCCGATTCGTTCAGACTGAACGCGGTAGAAATGAACAAGATCTCGAAAAGCCTGCCTTGGTCCGACCGGGCGCTTGCACGGCTTTCCCACCTTGCGGCCGCTCCCACCAAGCGGTCGCCGGCGCGGGCCAACCGGTTCGCGGAAAGTGTCTCCGGATCTCCTATGGGTCCGGAGGCGCTTTCGCACTGGGGGTTTGCTGGCTGAATCTTAACCACCTTATGGCATGGCCACAGGATGCGCTGCGCCCTTGTCCTTGCCCTGCTGTGCGTCTTTTCGGCCTGTTCGGCGGGCGAGGGTGATGGCACCACCGCCAAGCCGTTGGCGGGCGATCCGCTGGTGGCGCGCGCGCTCCTTGATCCCTTGATGAGCGATCCCGATCTTTCCGCCCTGAACGAGGCCAATGCCGTCCTCGGTTTTGCCGGCGACAGCGCGCTGCCGGTGATGCCCGCCACGCCTGAGGTCGCGCAAGCCGCGCGCGAGGCGGGGCGGCTCGAACTGCTCGATTCCGGCGCGATCGCGCCGCTACCCTCTCCGGTGACCGGGATCGGCCCGATGCCCGCGCGCGATGCGTCGGCGGCAGATCTGCTGGCTGCGCTTGGCGCGCCGGAAAGCTGCGTGCCGGTGCTGGAGCAGGGTTTTGTCTGGGCCGCAACGCTTCCGCCAGCTGCCGCGATCATGCCGCAGGGCATGGTGGTGCGCGCAGGCGGGGCGGATACGGCGGCGTGCAAGCTGCGGATCATCCGCTACCACACGCCGGCAGCTGGCGAGGCCGTGCTCGAATATCACTTCACCCGCGCACTGCGCGCCGGATTGCGGCCGCTGCGCTATGCCGAGGGCGGAGAGGGCCTCGCTGCCCGCGCCGCCGGAGGCGAGGCCTGGGCCTTAGCGGTCCGCAAGACAGCGAGCGGTCTGACCGAAGTCGATCTGCTCTACCGCGCGCCCTGACGTCCTGCCCTAGGGCTGCATTCCCAAGCCGATGGTCGCGTGCGGCTGGTCCATCTCGGTGCTGGCAACCGGATAGGCGCAGTAATCCGCTGCGTAATAGGCCGCCGGACGATGATTGCCCGACAGGCCGATCCCGCCGAACGGGGCACTGGATGAAGCGCCGTTGGTGGGACTGTTCCAGTTGATGATCCAGGCGCGGATATTGGCCCAGTACCGCCCGTAATCCTCGGGCGTCCCGCCGATCAGCGAGGCCGAGAGGCCGAAGCGGGTGTTGTTCGCCTCGGTGATCCCGGCATCAAGATCGGGCACGCGGATGACTTGCAGCACCGGGCCGAACAGCTCGACATCGGGCC
>JBKDUW010000109.1:0-3325 GCA_046339235.1 Erythrobacteraceae bacterium
GCGCGCAGCACCGATTGCTGATCGGTGACATCGCCCGACAGCCGGGCATAGGCCATCCGCACCCGGTCGCGTGTGAGGCCGACACCATTGACCGTGACATCCTGATCGACATAGTCGAACCCGGCATCGGCAAAGAGGCTCGAACGGCGCGTGCGAACCAGCGGATAGCTGGCGAAGACGCCGGCAAAATAGGTCTCCGAATCAACCTCGAACCCGGCAAGGCCGACCGATGGGTTGACGGTGCTCCAGGTGAACTGGCCGCCAAACCGCAGGCCCTCGCTGCCGACGCGGAAATCATGCGCCACCTGCACCGTCTGCTGCTCGGCGAAATCGAGTGTGCTGAACAACGCCACCGAGGTGCGATCACCAAGACCGGTCAGATCATAAAGCTCGCCGCGCAATACCCCGCCGAACCGGCCGATCGCCAGCCACCCGACTGTCTGGAGGTTGAGATCGAGCATCCCGCGCTGACGGATCACCGCGATCTCGCCGACCAGATCACCGGGCGCGCCGCCCGCCGCCGGACGCAGCGACAGGCGCACATCCATGCCGGGCAGATCGTCAGCCAGCAGCAGATACCGCTCGGCCTGGTTGGTGTTGAACACGTCCTGCGCGGTGAGCTTTTCCAGATAGCCCGCCACCACCTTTTCCGAAGGGCCAGCATCGCCGCGCACGCGCACCGAGGTCAGCCGCCCGAAGATGACGTTGAAATCGGGCATGCCGTCAGCGAGGGTCTGCTCGGGAATCTCGACCGTGGCGAGATAGCCTTGCCGGCGCAGGATGGCATTGGCCTCAGCGCGGATGTCGCACAGCACCGAAACCGGCACCTCGCGCCCCTTGTAGCCCGCCACCGCATCTTCGAGGCTAAGTCCGGGCACGCGGTCAAGCCCGTTGAACTGCGCGCCGGCAACCGTGAAGCGGATACTGGCGAATTCGGGCCGGTCGAGCGCGCAGGGCGGACGCTCGAAATCGCCGTCGATGGTGAGCGTGGGAGCCTGCTCGTCGCGGCGCAATTCGGGCGGGATGAGATCGCTGCGGTTGGGCGGCGTGATCAACGCCTGCGCCGCGACAGAGGATACCGGCACAAGAACACCGCCGAGCGCCAGCGCGCAAACCGCAACCGAGGTGCGGGCCAATCGGACCAAAACCGGGCGGCGCAATCGGAAGGAATCTGGGTGGACCTCACCTTGCGGGTTGCGCTGCGTAGCTGACAATGTTCCCCCCCAAACCACTTAGCCGCGAACCGGACAACCTATGCCCGCCGCCGCAGCCCCTTGATGATCCTAGGCCAAGGACCATCCCCGCTGTTTCGCGAGGTTAAACCCGAGCCTGAACCACTCCTTTATGATTGTTGCAAACCTACAGACACAGGTGGCAAACACAAGCACGCAAACGGAGGTAGAGCGCGCGGTCCGCACTTTGTCGCATTTGCACAAATCACAAGGAAATCCGGCCGGGGCGGGCCGCAGACTGGCTCAATTGCCGGCGGCGAGCATCACCTTGGATGAGGCCGCCGAAACCGCACCCTGCTCCAATGCCAGCTTGGCCGGACGGGTGGCAGCAGGATAGGCCTGTTTCAGCACCACCAGCGCCTCGTTCATGCGGGCATGAAGATCGGGGTTGTCGGCCTTGATCGCCTTGGCGTTGCGGGCAAAGGCGCTCTCGGCGACTCTGGCAAAGCCGTAGCCGTCGAGATAGGGCTCGTAGGACGCATCCTTGGCGATCAGGCGGTACATGGCGCTCGCCCGCTCGATCTGGTCGGCGATGATCCCGGCGGCAACCTTGGCTTCGCTGGCGTTACCGGCGGGAGCCTTGGTGGCGGCAGCGCGCAGCGCGGCGATGATTGCATCGTAACGCTTGGCGACCGCGGCAGCGCTCTTGCCATCGCTCACCGCGACCGAGGCATCGGTCAGCAGCGGCTTGAAATCCTTGACCCCGAGCTTGGCGAACACCGGATCCATTTCGACCAACACCTCGGAAGCGGGGTGCGCGAACATTTCGGCAGCCGCATCATTCTTGCCGGCCGCAAAGGCATCGCGCGCGGCGACGACATGGGCTTCGGTGACCGCCAGCGCGATGCCATAGGCGACCGGATCGGTTGCTGCATCGGCGACCGCAACGCCGCCTTCGCCCTCGCCGCCCGCCGGGGTTGCGCCGCCTTCACCGGGGCCGGTGCCGCCTTCGCCCTCGCCGCCAGCCGCGCCGCTTTCGCCCGAAGCAACCGCAGCCGCTTCGCCGCCCGCCTCACCGCCCGCTTCCCCGCCGCACGCCGCAAGCATCCCGCCCGCAAGCGCTGTGCCGAGGCCGAGTTGGGTCCAGAGCTTGAGCGTGCTGTTCATCGGGAAGGTAATCCTTTGCATGAGTCGAGGGACCGCCGGCTATGGCGGAATTGATAATCATTCGCAAGTAACTTTCTTGCAGCGATCCGCCAAGATTTGCCCTTTTCACGAGGCATCCAAGTAGCCTAACACCGCCGCTTCCGCCCGCTCTTGGGCGACCACACGCGCGCCGTGCCCCGCGACACCGCCGGGGCCAGCGCCATGACGGGGTGATGCTTATGAAGACAAAGTTCCTGCTCGCCGGGGCCAGCGCGCTGATGCTGTCCTCTCCCGCTGCGCTGCTCGCCGACGAGGGCATGTGGCTGCCGAGCCAGACCGGCGCGATTGCCGACCAGATGAAGGCAGCAGGCCTCGAGCTTGACGCCAAGACGCTGGGCGATCTGCAACGCCCACCGCTGACCGCGATTGCCTCGCTGGGGGGCTGTTCGGCCGCGTTCCTCTCGCCCGAGGGCCTGGTGGCGACCAACCACCACTGCGTCGCCGGTTCGCTGCAGTATAATTCCTCGCCTGAGAAGGACTATCTCACCAACGGCTTTCTGGCCGCGACGCTGGCCGATGAACTCCCCGCCGCGCCGGGTAGCCGGGTCTATGTGATCGAGGACCTGCGCGATGTCACCGCCGCCGTGCTGAAGGGGGCAGACAAGCTTGAAGGCCGCGCCCGGTTTGACCGGTTGCAGGCCAATCGCACCGCGCTGATCGAGGCCTGCGAAAAGCAGGCCAACCGCCGCTGCGATGTGCGCGCCTATTTCGGCGGGCAGCAATACTGGCTCCAGCAGCAGCTCGAAATCAAGGACGTGCGCCTGGTCTATGCCCCCGCGGGCGGGGTCGGCAATTTTGGCGGCGAAAAGGATAACTGGATGTGGCCGCGCCACACCGGCGACTTCTCGTTCTACCGCGCTTACGTCGCGCCCGATGGCTCCTCGGCCGCTTTCAGCAAGGACAACGTGCCGTTCAAGCCCAAGGCCTGGCTGCCGATCGCCAAGGAC
>JBKDUW010000110.1:0-5180 GCA_046339235.1 Erythrobacteraceae bacterium
CCCCTATTCGCCCGCCACGGGCCTACCGATCTCGGCGAAGACCGTAAGCCAGATGGTCGACCGGGTGATGGCGCTGCCCGAAGGCACGCGCGCCTATCTGCTCGCGCCGGTGGTGCGCGGGCGCAAGGGCGAATACCGCAAGGAGCTGGCCGAATGGCAGCGCGTGGGCTTCACACGGGTGCGGATCGACGGCGAAATCTACGCCATCGAAGACGCGCCTGCGCTCGACAAGAAGTTCAAGCACGACATCGAAGTGGTGGTTGATCGCCTCGCGGTGAAAGAGGGCATCGAGACGCGGCTCGCTGAAAGCTTCGAACAGGCGCTCAAGCTTGCCGAGGGGCTGGCCTATGTCGATCTGGCGGACGGCGTGGTGCCGGGCCGCGAGGATGAGGGCAAGGGTGCCGGAGCCATGAAAGGCGCAGGCCTCCCGCCCAACCGCATCGTGTTTTCCGAGAAATTCGCCTGTCCGGTCTCCGGCTTCACCATCGAGGAAATCGAACCGCGCCTGTTCAGCTTCAACGCCCCGCAAGGCGCCTGCCCGGCGTGTGACGGGATTGGCGAGAAGCAATTGTTCGATCCGCAGCTGGTGGTGCCCAACGAGGCGCTGACGCTGAAGCAAGGCGCGGTGGTGCCCTGGGCCAAGTCGAACCCGCCTTCGCCCTATTACATGCAGGTGCTCGCCAGCCTCGCCAAAGCCTATGGCTTTGATCTGACCACGCCGTGGAAGGATCTCGCGCCCGACCAGAAGTTCATCATCCTCCACGGCACAGGCGGGATGCCGGTGCCGCTGACCTTCAAGGATGGCCGCCGCGAATACACCGTCAACAAGGCCTTCGAAGGCGTGATCGGCAACTTGAACCGCCGCCTGCTGCAGACCGAAAGCGCGTGGATGCGCGAGGAGCTGTCGAAGTATCAGACAGCCCAGCCCTGCGAGACCTGCGGCGGCAAGCGGCTCAATGAAAAGGCGCTGTCGGTGAAGATTATCGGCACCGATATCGCTACCCCCGTCGCCATGAGCGTGGCCGATGCCAAGGCGTGGTTCCTTGGCCTCGACGCGCAGCTCACCCCGCAGCAGAGCCAGATTGCCAAGGCGATCCTGAAAGAGATCAACGAGCGGCTGGGCTTCCTCGACAATGTCGGGCTCGACTATCTCAACCTTGATCGCACCTCCGGCACCCTGTCCGGCGGCGAGAGCCAGCGCATCCGCTTGGCCTCGCAGATCGGCTCCGGCCTGTCAGGCGTGCTCTACGTCCTCGACGAGCCCAGCATCGGCCTCCACCAGCGCGACAATGACCGCCTGCTCGAAACCCTCAAGCGTCTGCGCGATCTCGGCAACACGGTGATCGTGGTCGAGCATGACGAGGACGCGATCCGCGCTGCCGACCATAGCGTCGACCTCGGCCCGGGCGCGGGGGTGCATGGCGGCGAGATCGTCGCGCAAGGGACGCTCGAGGACATCCTCAAGGCCAAGGGCAGCCTCACCGCCGATTACCTCACCGGCCGCCGCAAGATCGAGGTGCCGGCCAAGCGCCGCAAGGGCAATGGACACAAGATCGTGGTCAAGAACGCGCGCGCCAACAACCTGAAGGGTGTCACCGCCAAGATCCCGCTCGGCACCTTCACCTGCATCACCGGCGTGTCCGGCTCGGGCAAGTCCTCGCTCACCATCGACACGCTGCAGGCGGGCGCGGCGCGGGCGCTCAACGGCGCGCGGGTGATCGCGGGCGCGCATGACGCCATCACCGGCCTCGAATATTGCGACAAGGTGATCGAGATCGACCAGTCGCCGATCGGCCGCACCCCGCGCTCCAACCCTGCCACCTACACCGGCGCCTTCACCCAGATCCGCGACTGGTTCGCGGGCCTGCCCGAAAGCCTCGCGCGCGGTTACAAGCCCGGGCGCTTCTCCTTCAACGTCAAGGGCGGCCGCTGCGAGAAGTGCCAGGGCGACGGCCTCATCAAGATCGAGATGCACTTCCTCCCGGACGTCTACGTCACCTGCGAGGAATGCCACGGCAAGCGCTACAACCGCGAAACGCTCGAGGTGAAGTTCAAGGGCCTTTCGATCGCCGACGTGCTCGACATGACGATCGAGGACGCCGAGGCGTTCTTCAAGGCCGTCCCCTCGATCCGCGAGAAGATGCGGATGCTGAACGAGGTGGGGCTGGGCTACGTCAAGGTCGGCCAGCAGGCGACGACTCTATCGGGCGGCGAGGCACAGCGGGTGAAACTCGCCAAGGAACTCGCCCGCCGCTCGACCGGACAGACACTCTACATCCTCGACGAGCCGACCACCGGCCTGCATTTCGAGGATGTGCGCAAACTGCTCGAAGTGCTGCACCGGCTGGTGGAGGGCGGCAATTCGGTTGTCGTGATCGAGCACAACCTCGACGTGATCAAGACCGCGGACTGGATCATTGACCTCGGGCCGGAGGGCGGGGTGCGCGGCGGGGAGATTGTCGCGGAAGGCACGCCCGAGCAGGTGGTGAAGGAGCCGCGGAGCTTTACGGGGCAGTATCTGGCGGGGTTGTTGGGGCGGTGAGGCACTGGCGCCACTCGCACCTCACCCTGCCGGCAGGGCTTCGGGCGCCTGCGCCCGCGCCGCACGGGCCGCGCGCACCGGCTGGCGGGCGGGGCTTCGGCGCGGTTTGGCCACCGGCGCGGCGCTCAGGGCCCAGCCGGTCGCGAGGAAGCTGCGCCGTTCGAGGCCGCCATTGTCGCCTTCGGGGAAGACGTTGATCGCGGCGTAGCAATCGGGGACCATCAGCGCGACCTCGCATGCCTCGCGCAGGGCGGCGAGGTTGATCTGGTAGCGCCAGCGGTCATGCGTGATCGCCTCGCGCCTGACCGGCAGTTCGATGAAGCTGCGCGCATCGAACGGGGTGATGTCCGTGTGGGTGATGCCGTTGATGACGATGACGTCGAACGCGAGCTCGCGCTGGTTCGGGCCGCGCTTGACCGCGACGTCGCTGCGGGTGGCAGGGCCGGCCCAGTTGCCGGGGCCGTGGCTGGTGGGCTCTGACGGATACCACCCGCGCCGCAGCCACACGCCGCCGCCATCGACGCGGAACACGCGGCTGGCATTGGCGGGATAGGCCCACGGGGAGCAGCTCTGCTGGACGCCGTTCGCTCATGCGCCAAAGCGGGTGCGGGCATATTGGTAGAGCACGTTGTCGAGCGCGAACAGCGCCGGGCGCGCGCGGATCGCGGCCTCGAGCGCGGGCAGATCGACCCCGTCAGCCGGAGCGTGGTTGGTGGCATAGGCCCGCTCGGCCGCGCGATGACCAGTCTCGCCCTCCCACAAGGGCACGAAGTCATCGATCCGATCGGTCGGCACCCAGCCAGCGGATCCGGTCGAGCACGCGCGGCAGGTGTTGCATGGCGCAGGCCCAGAAGCCGCGGCGCTGTTCCTCGATTGCGAGCGGGAGGAAGGCGGCGAGCAGATAGCGGCTCTGGAAATCGGTGAAGAAGTCTCCGAAGTGATCGAAGAAGGTGCCCGGATCGAGCTCGCGCGCGGCGCGGCTGAGGCGGCGCTCGGGTTCGCGCCGGATGTGGTGGAAGTTCGACATAATCTGCGCCACCGGCTCGCGCACGGTGACCAGCATATCAGTGAGGTTGCGCTGGCCCAGCAGCTCGCCGGTGACATGCGCCTCGACGAAATCGTGTGTCATGAGGCATTGCGACAAGCTCTCGCAATCGGCGGGACAGGTGAATTGTCCGACTTGCAGATGCGCGCAGCCGGGGGGAAAGGCCGAAGCCAGCCCGCGCGCGAGTGTCTGCCCGCCGGTCTTGGGAATGTGCAGATAGAACATCGTCTCTCCCCGCAGCTGCGCAATGCGAGGCGCATGTCTGTCTGCCGCCCCGGTTAGCGGCAAGCCGGGATGCATCCTATCCGGAGCAATCCTCAGGCCTGCCTGACCGAAGGTTAACGGATGAGGCGCGCCAACCCTTTGCACAGGATAGCAAATATCGGATGCCGGGAGCGGATTTGCGGGCGTGCATCCCTCGGGTTGCGACACGCGTAACTCCTTATAGAGGTTCTGGTTACGGAGGTTTCAGATGCAGCACAGATCCTTGCTATCGCGCCTCACCACGTTGCCGGTGGCGGCAGGCCTTTTGCCGTTTGCCATTGCGGGTGCTGTGCCGGTCGCAGCCGGCACGATCAATTCCAACCTCCAGATCGAGGCCGGCAAGACCTTTGAACTCGGCGGCGGGCAGGAAGGCGCTTTCATTGTCACCGGGCGCAACACCGGGCCGGTCGCGGTCGAGGTGCTGGGCAAGCCCGAAGGCGGGGCGGCCGTGGTGCGCAGGACTGTCGCTCCGGGCACGGCGGTCGACGCCCGCTTTGCGGCAGGCGAGATGCCGCTGCTGCGCAACACCTCGTCGGAGCGCATGGCGACGCTGAAGCTGACAATCAGCGGCGATACTTCGGCCTTGGGGATGAGCTACTCAGACAACCTTTATCTGCCCGGCGCTGAGCCGCGCGGCAGGTCTCAGCCCTTGATCAGCTCGAGATCGACCGTGGCGTGCCCGCGGGTAATCAGGCCTAGTTCCTCGGCGGCGGCGCGGCTGACATCAATCATCCGGCCGCGGATGAATGGGCCGCGATCATTGATCCGCACAACGACGCTGCGGCCATTGGCGGGGTTGGTGACACGCACGATGCTGCCGAAGGGCAGGGTGCGGTGCGCCGCCGTCATCGCGCCATTGTCGAAAGATTCGCCGTTGGCGGTCCGGCGGCCGTGGAACTTGTTGGCGTAATAGGAGGCGGCGCCGCTGCCCAGACGGGTCGTGGCGGGCCCTCCAACCGGTGTGCTTTCGGCGGCGGGAGCAGCGATCGGCGCTTCGACAAGCGGCACAATCTCCGCCGTGGCGGCAATTTCGGCGCTTGCTTCAAGCGGAAGCGCACCATCGGCCGGCGTCGCTGCGGTCGAGGCTGCCAGCGGCGCCATGCCGAGCGTGGCGACCACCAGCATCGCGCGCAGCCTGCGTGCCATAAGGGCGGAGATGGGCTTTCCCGTCTGCATGCCGAAGCGTTTAGAAAAAGAGCCTCAAGAAAGGCAAACCACGACAACGAGTCGTCGCTGCAGAGGTGCCGCCGAGGCATGAGCTGAGCCGAATTTGCGGCGAGTTGTTGGCAAAGCCTTGGCGTGCAACGGGGATTTCAC
Organism: Erythrobacteraceae bacterium; assembly: GCA_046339235.1. GTDB lineage: Bacteria > Pseudomonadota > Alphaproteobacteria > Sphingomonadales > Sphingomonadaceae > Erythrobacter. Next base: position 5,169 of record JBKDUW010000110.1, read on the forward strand.
TCCCTGCAAGCG
>JBKDUW010000111.1:0-2589 GCA_046339235.1 Erythrobacteraceae bacterium
CTGTCACCGATGGTGATGATCCCGGAGGCCGTGCGGCCGAGTTCGGCGGGCGAGGAAGCCACCCACCGCGTCGCCGCTTCGCAATCGAGGATTGCGGCGGGGAAGGGCGCTTCGGGCGCGCGGGCGTAGTGCACCGCGACCAGCGGCAGATCTACAGCCGCGGCAATCTCGCTGCAGAGCGCATGGTGCGTCTCGAGATCGCCGATCACGAAGCCGCCGCCGTGGTAGAACATCACCACCTGCGTGGCCTCGTCGCGGGTCTCGCGCGCGTCGTAGAGGCGCAGCGGAATGTCGCCGGCGGGGCCGGGGCAGGCGAGGTTGCGGATCACGGGCAGCGCGCGGGCCGGGCGGTCGGCGATGCCGTGCATCACGATATAGGACTGGCGCGCCTCTTCCAGCGTCATGTCGGCAAGCTTGGGGCCGGACGCCGCCGCGGCCGCCATCATGTCGAGGAAGCCCTTCATGTCGGGGCGGATATAGGGCGCGTCGGTCATTGCTGTTGTCTCTCCGGTGTCTCTGGCGCTGCGATAGGCGAGGGCGGGCGCATGTGCCAAGCGCATTTGCGGTTCACTTGGGCAAAGCGCCGCGCTAGCCAGCGAAGTCATGGACAATCTGACACATAGCCTTGTCGGCGCGGTGCTGGGGCAGGCGGGGCTGAAGCGCACCACGGGCCTTGCGATGCCCGCGCTGATCATCGGCGCGAACCTGCCCGATGTGGACGCGGCGTGCTTTTTCTGGCTGGAGGGGCTGGAGCATCTCGCCTTCCGCAGAGGCATCACCCACGGCCCGCCCGCGCTGGTGCTGCTGCCCTTGGTGCTGGCGGGGCTGTTGTGGGGCTGGGACCGCTGGCAGACGAAGCGCGGCACAAGGCCCGAGGCGCGGCTGCCGGTGCGGTTTGAGCGGCTCTATGCGATGGCCTTTATCGGGTGCCTGACGCACCCGGCGATGGACTGGCTCAACGTGTACGGCATCCGGCTGCTCGAGCCGTTCTCCTCGCATTGGTTCTACGGCGACACGCTGTTCATCATCGACCCGTGGCTGTGGGCGATGTTGATCGCGGCGGTGTGGGTTTCGCGGCGGCGGGAGAAGGCGGGCGGGGCGTCGACGCGGCCTGCTCGGGTTGGGATTGCGGTTGGGCTGGCCTATGTCGGGTTGAATGGGACGATGACCTGGCTCGACCAGCACACGCGCGGGACGACGACCGAGCCCTATCCGCAAGCGTTCATTGCCTCGCCGGTGCCGCTGGCGTTCTGGCGCCGCGAGCAGGTGGCGCAGCTTCACGACAGTCGCTGGATTTCGAGCGATTGGCCGGGGTCTGATTTCGGTTACGGCTACGCCAATTCCGAAGCTGCACAATGTGCGCTGCCCAGCCTCACCAAGGCGCGCCGCACCAACTCCCAGCTCGACGCCTTCCTGTTCTGGTCGCGCGCGCCCTTCCTCACCCGCGCGGCGGATGGCTCGGTGATCCTGCGCGACGCGCGCTTCACCGACCCGCGCGTGGGGGACAGGTTCAGTCTCCCTCTGCCCGATGTGAAGTGTGAGGAACTTCCGCGCCTCTGATTCGTCATTGCAGGGAGCTGAAAGCGGAAGCGTAGCTGGGCAAAGCCACCAAGCAATCCATGGCACTCACGGTTCCGCCGTGGATTGCAGCGGCGACTGCGTCGCCTCGCAATGACGAATGATCCGAGGAATAGAATGACCCAACTCGTATGGCTGCGGCGCGATCTGCGGCTGGCTGACAATCCTGCGCTCTATCACGCGGCCAAGGCTGGGCCAGTCATCCCCGTCTATGTGCTCGACGACGAAAGCCCCAGGCACCACGCCTATGGCGGCGCGTCGCGCTGGTGGCTGTATCACTCGCTAGCGAGCCTCGCGCAGAGCCTCGAATCGCGCGGCTCCAAGCTGATCCTGCGGCGCGGCGATGCGGTCGAGGAACTCGCCAAGCTGGCGGCGGAGGTCGGCGCGGTAACCATCCATGCTAACCGGCACTACGAACCATGGTGGCGCAAGGCGCAGGGCAAGCTCGCGGAGAAGCTCGACCTGCACCTGCACGACGGCAACTACCTGATGCCGCCGGGCAGCATCACCACCGGCACCGGCGGGCAATACAAGATCTACACCCCGTTCAGCCGCGCCGTCCGCGCCGCATTCCCGCCGCGTGATGAACTGCCTGCGCCCGAGAGCATCACCGCGCCGGCCAACTGGCCCGGGAGTGATGACCTCGCCTCGTGGAACCTGCTCCCGACCACACCCGATTGGTCAGCAGTGATGCGCGATTTCTGGCAGGGGGGCGAGGAGGCCGCGCACGCCCGTCTCGCCGTATGGGAAGCCGATGTCGACGACTACGCGGACAAGCGCAATTTTCCGAGCGTCGACAAGGTCTCGCGCCTCTCGCCTCATCTGCACTTTGGTGAAATCTCGCCAATCCAGATCTGGCACGCCCTGAAGGGCCACAAATCCAAAGGCTGGTTTATCTTCGAGGGCGAGCTGATCTGGCGCGACTATTCGCAGAACGCGATCCTGCAATTCCCCGCCTATGCCTCGCAGAACTACCGTGAGGATTTCGACCGCTTCCCCTGGCGCGACCCC
>JBKDUW010000112.1:0-9741 GCA_046339235.1 Erythrobacteraceae bacterium
GGATGAGGCCGATGAGCTTCGCGCGCAGTTCATCGAGCGACGGGAGCGAGGCAAGCGCCTTGACCCCATCGGCGGTGAGCAGCTGCGCGCCCATCGAGCCACCCACGATCTCGATCTTGTCGGTGGTCTTGGCGAATTCGACAGCGGACTTCGCCGCCGCGACCGGGACAGTCGACCAGGCCAGCCCGCCCGGGCCGGTGAGCATGTCATCCAGCCCGAAATAGTCGGTGTTATCAATGGCGAGCTTGGCGAGACGGTTTTTCGCAACCTTGTAGTTGGCACCAACATCGCGCATCTTGTTCCGCAGGTCGGTGGACTGGGCCACCGTCATGCCGAGGTTGCGGGTGACTACCACCACACTGACCTCGTTAAAGACCGCATTGAGCTGGGCAACCGCGTCGGCTTTCTGCGAACGATCCATGCCATACTCCTTCACAATTGAACGTGCAGGATGCCTCCCGCACGATCGGCTACGTTTTGTCCGCGCACAGAGCCATGCGGCTCCGAACACGGGCGAATCCGTCGAAAGGGAATGAGGGTGTGCACCGCTATCATGGCATGCACGCCGGGCGGCTGCTTACGCAGAGCCGCCAAAATCTCGTTTCCCCGTCTAGGCTGGACATTAAGACCGGCAAATTTCGGTCACCAACTGTCTCGGACGGATGACCGGACAAAGCACGAGGCCCGCCGGTCGAGGCAGGCCTCTAGGGGGTTGGGCGGAAGAGTCAAGCAATTTGAGGCGGGCCGCGCCCTCGTCACTCCCCTTCGTAGGCAAGCAGATCGCCCGGCTGGCACTCCAGTTCGCGGCAGATCGCGGCGAGGGTGGAGAAGCGGATCGCCTTGGCCTTGCCGGTCTTGAGGATCGACAGGTTGGCGAGGGTGAGGCCCACACGCTCGGCCAGTTCGGTAAGCGTCATGCGGCGGGCGTAGAGCAGGTCATCGAGCCTGACCATGATGCGGGTTCCTGCGAGGTCGTCATTGATAGGGGGCATCACACGGTTCCTTCCAGGTCTTCGCGCATCGCGGCGCCGTGGCGGAACACCCGGGCGAGGATGAAGAGGATGATAATCATCAGGATCCCGCTGAGATCGAACCCGCTGTTGACCTCGATGTTCGCGTCCTCGCCGAACTGCTTGGCAAACTCCGCCAGCTGGATGGCGAGCGGAATGGCGGGCAGAACCAGCATCTGCACGGCCACCAGCAACCACGCCATCTGGCTGAGCCGCTCCGAATTGGCCGGGGCGAAGGGATCGCCTTCGCTGACGGTGTTGATGATCGCCCGCAAGCGGCCGAAGAACAGGAACAGCGCGGACACGATCGCGAGGCCGATCAGCAGCACGCCCGCAAGCGGGAGGGTCGGAATGTCCTGGATCGGGATCTCGCTGGCATCGGCAAGGCCTTTGGCCAGGTCGCCGCTGAACAGCGTGACGAAGGGCAGGGTGACAACCAGCGCCGCCGCGCCGATCGCCATGAAGATCTGCATCAGCAGGGTGAGGATCTTGCCGGAGAGCAACAGCAGATCGTTGCGGGGGCTCATGATGCTTCTCCTTGGTCCTGCGGTCAGGCGACCGGGGGCAGTTCGAAGGTGACCGGCACTGCGGCCTGGGCCGGAGGCACCGTCACGATTGCACCGATCGAGCTGATGGCGATGACGAAAGCCGCGATGGCGGCGAGCGAGTGGTTGAGGACGTGGTTCATATTGATCTCCTTGATGAATCGTATTGTCATTCAATAAGTATCTTCTAATCCGATGCGCGACTTATCGTCAATCAATAATATTGAAAAACAATATTGTTAATGTCGTTTTTCGCTAATTCGATGATTTCGCTCGGGTCTGGGCGGGGCGGTGATTGACACCGGGCAGGGGCAATCCTACATGCGCTCCTCGCGATGGCTTCGAGAATGACTGATTCATGCGCGGTGGATCGGTCCGGGATGGAAGCTACGCCTGCCAGTTTCGCGACGCACAAACAGATTGCTGCTGCCAGCCCCTGCCAAACAGGCGGGATTGGCTATGCGGCTTCTGTGCGTTGATGGACGGCAGATTTTCGCGCGGCACGATGCAGAGTTTCCCCGTCCGCGCGGCTTTCTCCGCGTGGCCCAATCAAAGAGGCACACTCCTCCATGGCAACCAAGGCGAAGCCGCCCGTCACCCGCAGCCGCAAGGCGCAGGGCACCGCTAAGAAACGCATCCGCAAAATCTTCGGCGACATCCACGAAGTGGTGCAGATGCCGAACTTGATCGAGGTTCAGCGCGAAAGCTACGAGCAGTTCCTGCGTTCGGACAAGACCACGGGCTATGTCTCGGGCCTCGAGAAGACCCTGCGTTCGGTGTTCCCGATCCGCGATTTCGCCGGCACCGCCGAGCTTGATTTCGTGCATTACGAACTCGAAGAGCCCAAGTACGACACCACCGAGTGCCGTCAGCGCGGCATCACCTATGCCGCCCCGATGAAGGTCACGCTGCGCCTCATCGTGTTCGAGGTGGATCAGGAAACCGAAACCCGCTCCGTGCTCGATATCAAGGAGCAGGATGTTTACATGGGCGACATGCCGCTCATGACCGATAACGGCACCTTTATCATCAACGGCACCGAGCGCGTCATCGTCTCGCAGATGCACCGTTCGCCCGGCGTGCTGTTCGATCACGATCGCGGCAAGACTCACTCCTCGGGCAAGCTGCTGTTCGCTGCCCGCGTGATCCCGTACCGCGGCTCGTGGCTCGATTTCGAATTCGACGCCAAGGACATCGTCAACGTCCGGATCGACCGCAAGCGCAAGCTGCCGGTCACCGCGCTGCTTTATGCGCTCGGCCTCGATGCCGAGGGCATTCTCGAATATTTCTACAACACCGTGACCTGGGAGCGCGCGAAGGATGGGTGGAGGATCCCGTTCGTGCCTGAGCAGTGGCGCGGGTCCAAGCCGACTTTCCCGTTGATCGATGCGGCCACCGGCGAGGAAATCTTCCCCGCCGGCCAGAAGATCTCGCCGCGCGCCGCCAACAAGGCTGCCAAGGATGGCCTCGTTGATCTGCTGCTCCCGTCCGAGGAAGTCGTCAGCCGCTATGCCGCGGGTGACATGATCGACGAGGCCACGGGGCGCATCTACATCGAAGCCGGTGACGAAGTGACGCTCGAGCATATCGAGACGCTCGACAAGGCCGGGATCGACATTCTGCCGCTGCTCGACATCGACGAGATCAACACCGGCCCGTGGATCCGCAATACGCTCAAGGCTGACAAGGCCGAGAACCGCGACGAGGGCCTCGAGGCGATCTACAAGGTGATGCGCCCGGGCGAACCGCCGACGAAGGAAACCGCCGAAGCCCTGTTCGAAGGCCTGTTTTTCGATGCTGAACGCTATGACCTCTCGGCCGTCGGCCGGGTGAAGCTCAATATGCGTCTGGGCCTTGATGCCGAAGACACCGTGACCACGCTGCGCAAGGAAGACATCCTTGCCGTGGTCAAGGAACTCGTCGGCTTGAAGGACGGCAAGGGCGAAGTCGACGACATCGACAACCTCGGCAACCGCCGCGTGCGTTCGGTCGGCGAGCTGCTGGAAAACCAGTACCGCGTCGGCCTGCTGCGCATGGAGCGCGCGGTGAAGGAGCGCATGAGCTCGGTCGACGTGAGCACGGTGATGCCGAACGACCTCATCAACGCCAAGCCCGCTGTGGCTGCGGTGCGCGAGTTCTTCGGTTCCTCGCAGCTCTCGCAGTTCATGGACCAGACCAACCCGCTGTCGGAAGTCACCCACAAGCGCCGCGTTTCGGCGCTCGGACCGGGCGGTCTGACCCGCGAGCGTGCAGGCTTCGAAGTCCGCGACGTTCACCCGACCCACTATGGCCGCATCTGCCCGATCGAAACGCCGGAAGGCCCGAACATCGGTCTGATCAACAGCCTCGCCTCGTTCAGCCGCGTCAACAAGTACGGATTCATCGAAACCCCGTACCGCAAGGTCATCGACGGCAAGGTGAGCGCCGACGTGATCTATCTCTCCGCAATGGAAGAGCAGAAGCATACGGTGGCGCAGGCTTCGGCTGAGCTCAACGAAGACGGCGCGTTCGTCGAAGAACTGGTCTCGGCACGCCACAATGGCGACAACCTGATGGCGATGCGCGAGCACGTCACGCTGATGGACGTCAGCCCCAAGCAGCTGGTTTCGGTCGCTGCCTCGCTGATCCCGTTCCTCGAAAACGATGACGCCAACCGCGCGCTGATGGGCTCGAACATGCAGCGCCAGGCGGTGCCGCTTGTGAAGGCCGAAGCTCCGTGGGTCGGCACCGGCATGGAAGAAACCGTGGCGCGTGACAGCGGCGCGGCGATTGCGGCCAAGCGCGGCGGGATCGTCGACCAGGTCGACGCCACCCGCATCGTGATCCGCGCGATCGGTGATGTCGAACCCGGCCAGTCGGGCGTCGACATCTACACGCTGCAGAAGTTCCAGCGTTCGAACCAGAACACCTGCATCAACCAGCGTCCGCTGGTGAAGGTGGGCGATGTGATCGAACAGGGCGACATCATCGCCGATGGTCCCTCGACCGATCTGGGCGAGCTGGCGCTCGGCAAGAACAGCCTCGTCGCGTTCATGCCGTGGAATGGCTATAACTACGAAGACTCGATCCTGATCAGCGAACGCATCGTTAAGGACGACGTCTTCACCTCGATCCACATCGAGGAGTTCGAAGTCATGGCGCGCGACACCAAGCTTGGGCCGGAAGACATCACCCGTGACATTCCCAACGTCGGCGAGGAAGCCCTGCGCAACCTCGACGAGGCGGGCATAGTCTATATCGGCGCTGAAGTGCACCCCGGTGACATTCTGGTCGGCAAGATCACGCCCAAGGGCGAATCCCCGATGACCCCGGAAGAAAAGCTACTGCGCGCGATCTTCGGCGAAAAGGCGAGCGATGTGCGTGACACCTCGCTGCGGCTGCCGCCGGGCGTTGCGGGCACGATCGTCGAGGTCCGGGTGTTCAACCGCCACGGGATCGAGATCGATGACCGTACCCGCGCGATCCAGAACGAGGAAATCGAGCGCCTGCGCAAGGACGCGGCGGACGAACGCAACATCCTCAACCGTGCGACCTACAACCGCCTGCGTGACATGCTGATCGGGCAGACCGCTTCGGCTGCTCCCAAGGGTGCGAAGAAGGGCGCGGAAATCACCGGTGAGATGCTTGACGAACTCGAACGCTTCGAATGGTTCAAGTTCGCGGTCGCGGATGACAGCCGTCAGGCGCAGATCGAAGCTGTGAAGACGCAGTACGACGAAGCCGTCGCGGTGATCGATGCCAAGTTCCACGACCGCAAGGAAAAGCTCGAACGCGGCGATGAACTCGCTCCGGGCGTGCTCAAGATGGTCAAGGTGTTCGTAGCGGTCAAGCGCAAGCTGCAGCCGGGCGACAAGATGGCCGGTCGCCACGGGAACAAGGGCGTGATCAGTCGCATCCTGCCGGCTGAGGACATGCCGTTCCTCGAAGACGGGACTCCGGTCGACCTCGTGCTTAACCCGCTGGGCGTGCCTTCGCGCATGAACGTCGGGCAGATCTTCGAAACGCACCTCGGCTTTGCGGCCCGTGCGCTGGGCCACGAGATCAAGGCCAAGCTGGATGACTGGCGCACCCAGCACCCCAACGCGGCCGAAGATTTCGCCGGCATCACCCCCCCCGCCGCCGTGGTTGATCGTCTCAAGGACATCTACGGCGACCAGTATTTCGAGGATCTCAACAGCCGCACCACGGCCGATATCGTCGAACTGGCGGGCAACCTTTCGGCTGGTGTGCCGATGGGCACCCCGGTGTTCGACGGGGCGCGCGAGCCTGACGTGTCGGAAATGCTGATCAAGGCCGGGATCGACTCTTCGGGTCAGTCCACGCTCTATGACGGCCGCACCGGCGAAGCGTTTGACCGCAAGGTCACCGTCGGCATCATTTACATGCTTAAGCTGCACCACTTGGTCGACGACAAGATCCACGCGCGTTCGATCGGTCCGTACAGCCTCGTAACCCAGCAGCCGCTGGGCGGTAAGGCGCAGTTCGGCGGCCAGCGCTTCGGCGAAATGGAAGTCTGGGCGCTGCAGGCCTACGGCGCCGCTTACACCTTGCAGGAAATGCTTACGGTGAAGTCCGACGACGTGGTCGGCCGCACCAAGGTTTACGAAGCGATCGTCAAGGGTGACGACACCTTCGAGGCCGGCATTCCCGAGAGCTTCAACGTGCTCGTCAAGGAAATGCGCTCGCTTGGTCTGAACGTCGAACTCAAGTCGATCCTTGACGAGGACGACGCCGACCAGACCGATTACAGCGCGATTGCAGCGGAATAGGGGCGCGGAGCCAGACGATCGCGCTCTGGCCCCCACTCACTCCGCCTTCGAGTTTCATCCCCCTAAGGGAACCAAGTCATGAACGAACTCAGCAAATTCACCAACCAGCTGGCGAAGCCCGAAACCTTCGACCAGATCCAGATCGGCATCGCCTCGCCCGAGCGCATCCGCTCGTGGTCCTATGGCGAGATCAAGAAGCCCGAGACCATCAACTACCGCACCTTCAAGCCCGAGCGTGACGGGTTGTTCTGCGCGCGCATCTTCGGCCCCGTGAAGGACTACGAGTGCCTCTGCGGCAAGTACAAGCGTATGAAGTACAAGGGCGTCGTCTGCGAAAAGTGCGGCGTCGAAGTCACCGTCACCAAGGTACGCCGCGAGCGCATGGGCCACATCGAACTGGCAGCGCCCGTCGCGCACATCTGGTTCCTGAAGTCGCTGCCCTCGCGCATCGGCCTGCTACTTGACATGCAGCTGAAGCAGCTCGAGCGCATCCTCTACTTCGAAAGCTACGTCGTGATCGAGCCGGGCCTGACCCCGCTCGAGAAGTACCAGCTGCTGACCGAGGACGAGCTGCTCGAAGCGCAGGACGAATATGGCGAGGACGCCTTCACCGCCAATATCGGCGCTGAAGCGGTGCAGGTCATGCTCGCCGAACTCGATCTCGAAGCCGAGCGTGAAGCGCTGATGGACGAGCTCGCGACGACCAAGTCGGCGCTCAAGCCCAAGAAGATCATCAAGCGACTCAAGGTCGTCGAAAGCTTCATCGATTCGGGCAACCGCCCGGAATGGATGATCCTCGAAGTCATCCCGGTGATTCCGCCCGAACTGCGCCCGCTGGTGCCGCTCGATGGCGGCCGCTTCGCGACCTCGGATCTCAACGATCTCTATCGCCGCGTGATCAACCGCAACAACCGCCTCAAGCGCCTGATCGAGCTGCGCGCGCCTGACATTATCGTGCGCAACGAAAAGCGCATGCTGCAGGAAGCCGTTGACGCGCTGTTCGACAATGGCCGCCGCGGCCGTGTGATCACCGGCGCCAACAAGCGTCCGCTGAAGTCGCTGTCCGACATGCTCAAGGGCAAGCAGGGCCGCTTCCGTCAGAACCTGCTCGGCAAGCGCGTCGACTATTCGGGCCGTTCGGTGATCGTGACCGGTCCCGAACTCAAGCTGCACCAGTGCGGCCTGCCCAAGAAGATGGCGCTCGAGTTGTTCAAGCCGTTCATCTACGCGAGCCTGGATGCCAATGGTCTCTCGATGACCCTGAAGCAGGCCAAGAAGTGGGTCGAGAAGGAGCGCAAGGAAGTCTGGGACATCCTCGACGAGGTGATCCGCGAACACCCGGTGCTGCTTAACCGCGCGCCGACGCTGCACCGCTTGGGCATCCAGGCGTTCGAGCCCGTGCTGATCGAAGGCAAGGCGATCCAGCTGCACCCGCTGGTCTGCTCGGCCTTCAACGCCGACTTCGACGGTGACCAGATGGCGGTCCACGTGCCGCTGTCGCTGGAAGCCCAGCTTGAAGCGCGCGTGCTGATGATGTCGACCAACAACATCCTCTCGCCCGCCAACGGCAAGCCGATCATCGTGCCTTCGCAGGACATGGTGCTGGGGATCTACTACCTCTCGATGGAGCGGCAAGAAAAGACCCCCGAGTTCCTCGACAATGCCGATGGCACCAAGGTCGAGCGCCTGCCGCGCTTCTCCGACATGGCCGAAGTACACCAAGCGCTCGAGGTCAAGGCGGTCACGCTCCACACCCGCATTCTCGCCCGCGTTCCGCAGGCCGATGAAAGCGGCAAGGTGTCGATGAAGCGCTTCGAAACCACCCCGGGCCGGATGCTGATCGGCGAATGCCTGCCCAAGAACCACAAGGTTCCGTTCGACATCATCAACCGCCTGCTCACCAAGCGTGAAATCGGCGACGTGATCGATCAGGTCTATCGTCACACCGGCCAGAAGGACACGGTGCTGTTCGCCGACGCCATCATGGCGCTGGGCTTCCGCCACGCGTTCAAGGCGGGCATCAGCTTCGGCAAGGATGACATGATCATCCCCGATGCCAAGGAGAAGCTGGTCGAAGAGACCAAGGATCTCGTCGCCGGCTACGAGCAGCAGTATCAGGACGGTCTGATCACGCAGCAGGAAAAGTACAACAAGGTGATCGACGCCTGGTCGAAGTGCGGTGACATGGTCGCCGACGCGATGATGGCCGAGATCAAGGCGACCCCGATCGATCCGGAAACGGGCAAGGAAGCCCAGATCAACTCGATCTACATGATGAGCCACTCGGGCGCACGTGGTAGCCCGGCGCAGATGAAGCAGCTCGCCGGGATGCGCGGGCTGATGGCCAAGCCTTCGGGCGAGATCATCGAGACCCCGATCATCTCGAACTTCAAGGAAGGTCTGACCGTTCTTGAATACTTCAACTCGACCCACGGCGCCCGCAAGGGCCTCGCGGATACCGCGCTGAAGACCGCGAACTCGGGTTACCTCACCCGCCGTCTGGTCGACGTGTCGCAGGATTGCGTCATCGTCGAGGAAGATTGCGGCACCCAGAACGCGCTCGAAATGCGTGCCATCGTGCAGGGCGGTTCGGTTATTGCCTCGCTCGGCGAGCGTATTCTGGGCCGCACCGTGGCCGAGGACATCCTCAACGCGGCGACCGGCGAAGTCATCGTTCCGGCGGGCACGCTGCTCGACGAAGCAATGGTCAAGGCGATCGAGGCGGCCGAGGTGCAATCGGCCCGGATCCGCTCGCCGCTGATCTGCGAAGCCGAACAGGGCGTGTGCGGCACCTGCTATGGCCGTGATCTGGCGCGCGGGACTCCGGTTAACATCGGCGAGGCCGTGGGCGTCATCGCGGCGCAGTCGATCGGCGAGCCCGGTACCCAGCTGACGATGCGGACCTTCCACATCGGCGGCGCGGCGCAGCTCAACGAAACTTCGCATCTCGAGGCGATTTCGGAAGGCCGCGTCGAGTATCGCGAGATGCAGACCATTTCGGACAAGATGGGCCGCATCCTGAGCCTGTCGCGCAGCGGCGAAATCGCCGTGATCGATGCCGAAGGGCGCGAGCGCGAAATGCACAAGGTGCCTTATGGGACGGTGATCAAGTTCAAGGACGGCGATCACGTCAAGATCGGCGATCGTCTGGCCGAGTGGGATCCGTTCACTCTGCCGATCATCACCGAACAATCGGGTGTGGTGAAGTATCAGGATCTGATCGAGGGCATCACGCTCGAAGAGCAGATGGATGATGCCACCGGCATCGCACAGCGTGTGGTGACCGAGAACCGCGCCACCGGCCGCAAGAAGAAGGAAGACTTGCGTCCGCGCATGACCCTTCTGGCCGAGGGCAGCGGGGAAACCGAAGCGGCCCGTTACATGCTTGCTCCGGGCACCACCTTGTCGGTCGAGGAT
>JBKDUW010000113.1:0-6445 GCA_046339235.1 Erythrobacteraceae bacterium
TGCGATTGCGGCGATGCGGGAGAACCCGGGCGGGCCCAAAGGCGCGATCGTCAACATCGCCTCGACCACCGCGATTGCGCCGCTGCCGACCGATGTCGGCTATTCGGCGAGCAAGGGCGCGGTCAGGGTGCTGTCCAAGTCGGTCGCGACGTGGTGCGCCAAGGCCGGGCTCGCGATCCGCTGCAATACCGTCATCCCGGGCGCGACCCAGACCGGCATGATCGCCAATGCCGAACGCCGCATTCCGGGCCTGATCGCCGCCGTGGCGGCAACGTCACCGCTGAACCGTCTGGCCGATCCTTCGGAAACGGCGGCGGCCATCGCCTTCCTCGCCAGCGACGAATGCCCGTTCATGACCGGCGCGGAGATGCTGGTGGATGGCGGGGCGCTGTCGATCCATCCGGGGTTTTGATCTTGAGGTTCGCTGACGCGAACCGCAGGGCGGGGGGTCTGACACAGGATCAGCCCCCCCGCATCTTCTCCAGATAGCCGGTCGGCCCCATTTGCGCCGCAGTCCACACGAAGATCGCAAGGCTGGCGAGGCCCGAGACAGGGCACACGCCGAACACCGCCACGGCCAGCGAGCTATCGCCTTGGGTAGGCACCAGTGCGTCGCTGACCGCGCCGATCACCGCAAGGCCCAGCGCCTGCCCGACAAGATTGTTGAAGAACAGCGCGATCGCCACCGCAAAGCCGCGGCTCGCGGGTTCAACCGCCGCCTGAATGCCCGACATGATCCCGGCCTGACTGGCAACGTAGATGCCATAAGCCACCCCGAACCAACCGAGAAACACATAGAAACTGTCCGATGACAGGCTCAAGGCCAGCGGTACCACGCAGCCCAGACTGACGAGCCCCGGCAACCACGCGCGCCAGCGTTCGTCGCGCAGGGTCAGCCAATGGGTGAGGTATCCGCCCAGGATCGGCCCGGGAATACCGCCGAGGAAGAAGGTCAGGCCGAGATAGAGCCCGACATCGCCGGTCGAGATCGGGAACTGGCGCAGCATCACCGCCGCCATCCAGAAGGCGAGCGCATAGCCGATCATAATCTGCACCGCCCAGCCCAGCGCCAGCCCCATGAACACCCGGTTGGTAATGAGGCTCATGATCGTGCGCCCGAGCGGCAATTGCGCCATGTCGGTGCCCGCCGGGGCATAGCGTCCGCGGGGCGGCTCGCGCACGGTGAGGTAAATCACGAGGCCGAGCAGCAGCCCCGGCAGGCCCATCAGGATAAAGGCCCAGCGCCAGTTGAAAATCTCCGCCAGCTGCCCGCCGAACACCAGCCCTGCCGCCGTGCCGACCGTCGATCCCAACGTCAGGTAGCCCATTGCCTTGGCCAGTTCTTGGCGTGCGAAGAAATCGGCGACGAGGCTTTGTGAGGACGGCCCTGAACAGCCCTCCCCCACGCCCACCCCGGTGCGCGCGGCGAACAGGGTCCAGAACCCGGTGGCCATGCCGCAGGCGGCGGTCATCAGGCTCCAGAAGCTGATCGCGCTGGCCACGATATTCTTGCGGGTCGAGCGGTCAGCCAGCCGCGCCGCCGGAAAGCCGGCGAGCACATAGACCAGCGAAAACGCCGCTCCGCCCAGCAGGCCAAGCTCGAAGTCCGACAGCGCAAACTCGGCCTTGATGTCCTCGACCAGAATGCCGAACACCAGCCGGTCAGCGACGCTGAAGGCGCTCGTGAGCGTTAGCAGGCCAAGCACATACCAACGATATGCGCCCGGGCGCGCGTCGGTATCAGTGGTGTGCCCCTTAATGATGGGGACGCGCGTAGAGGCCATTATCCACCGGGATCGTCAGGCCATTCAGAAACCGCGCCTCGTCCGAAGCGAGGAACAGCACGCAGCCCGCCACGTCGCGCGGATGGCCAAGCGCATCCATCGCCAGCGGGCCTTCGGGGATGTCCATCGGCTTTTCGCCGCCGCGCCCCGAAATGCCCATCACCATCGGTGTCTCGATCCCGCCCGGTGCGAGCGCGTTGACGCGGATGCCGTAGCCCTTGTCCTGGAAATCGACCGCCAAGCTGCGGGTGATCCCGGCGATCCCGGCCTTGCACGCGGCATAGGCGGGAATGTTGCCATAGCCCATCAGCGCCGCGGTCGAGGCCATGTTGATGATCGACGAGCCGCCCCCGCCGACCCTCTCGTGGCGGTGCTTCATCAGCGGGACGGCATATTTGCATCCGAGGAAGGTGCCAACCACGTGAATATCGAGGTGCAGCCGGAAATGGGCGAGGCTGCAATCCTCGATGCTCTCGAAGATCACATTGCCGGCGTTGTTGACGAGGATGTCGAGCCCGCCGTGGCGTTCCTCGACCGCGCGCATCACCTCGATCCACTGGTCTTCGCTGGTGACGTCCAAGGCCATGGCATCGCCGCCGATTTCGGCTGCGACCTTGTGCGCCAATTCCACCTCGCGGTCGGTGACGATCACAGTCGCCCCTTCGCGCGCGAGGGCCTCGCAATCGGCCTTGCCCAGACCCATCGCCCCGCCTGTCACGAGCGCAACCCTGCCCGCTACCCGTCCCGCCATCTGCTCTCTCCCAAAAGCTTGTTTTCTGGGGGCAGCCTATCGGAGGAGCCGAGCCAAACCACTGTCGAAAGCGCGAGGACGCCGCGGAACACGCGCGATGTATTCTCGCACCCCGAGGGAGAGACGGGCATGATGGATCCAGCCGAAGTCGCGCAGCTGAAAGCGCTGATGGAATGGGAAGGCTCGCGGACCGCGCCGCCCGAAGGCTTCCCGCGCCTGCCCGACATGCCCGCCGGGCGCTATACCAGCGCGGAATATTTCGCGCTCGAGCAGAGCCACGTATTCCGCAAGAGCTGGCTGTTCGCAGGGCACATGGACGAGATCCCCGACCCCGGGTGCTACATGCGCTGGCACAATGCCGGCGATCCGATCGTGATCGTGCACGGCATGGACGGCGTGGTGCGCGCCTTCCACAACACCTGCCGCCACCGCGGCGCGCCGGTGGTGACCGAGGATCGTGGCAAGTCCAGCCGCCTCATGTGCGGCTATCACAACTGGACCTACAAGACCGACGGCAGCCTTGTGGGCGTGCCCGAACGGCGCGATTTCCCGGCCGATTTCGACATGAGCTGCCGCGGCTTGCTGCCGGTTCGGTGCGAGCTGTTCGGCAAGATCATCTACGTCAACTTCGATATGGAGGCGATGCCGCTGATCGACTGGCTCGGGCCGATCGCGCGCGAATGGGAGGAGTTCGCGTTTGGCCGCATCCGCCTCGCCGCGCGGCATAGCTTCGAATTGAAGTGCAACTGGAAGGTCGCAATGGAGGCCAACATGGAGGTCTACCATGTGCCCTTCATCCACCCCAACACGGTCGCGCCGCTGGTCGATCCGGCACGCAATCTCAACACCATGTACCCCAATGGCCACGCGCGGATGCTTGCCCCGCCGCCGCGCACTACCGATCGCGAGCATGTGCGCGCGATCGACAGCCCGCCGGGCTGGCAGCAGATCGCAAGCGTCGGCGAATTGGGGCGCACCTGCACCCAGAGCTACACCTTGTTTCCCAACTGGGTCAGCCCCTTGAGCAACTACTTCGTGCCGCCGCTGGTGTTCTGGCCGACCTCGCTCACCACCACCCGGCTTGAACTGGTGACGATGGCGCTCGATTGGGGCGACGCGCCCGCGCCCGATCTTTGGACCGTGCCCGACGCTGCCCAACCGAACGGGCGGCAGATGAGCCCGATCATCCTTGAGGACACCCAGTTCGGCGAGGCAATCCAGCATTCGATGCAAGGCTCGGCGTTCCGCTCGGTGCCATTGTCTTATCAGGAGGCGCGGATCTATTCCTTCCACCAGAGCCTCGACCGGATGATCGGCATCGACAATGTGCCCGCGCATCTCAGGGTCGAACCGGTGATCGGCGCGGACTGGATGTGGCCCAACGAGCCGCGTCTGGCGCAGATGAACCGTGAGCGCGCCGCGGCTGCCGAAGCGGCAGAATGACGTTACGGAATAGTGCTTTCGCTGGGCCATGTGACCTTTTTGTCGCACATTGGCGCTTTCACTATCGCTTTTGCTGATAGCGTGTTCGTGCGCGTGCCATACACCTGACCGGCATACCGATAGACGCAGCAAAATCGCGTCACGGGGTTGGGTAACCAGGGCGCGCAGGCGATGCGGCCCGAATGGGAGAGAGAGCCATGAATACACTTCGTGCCCGAAATGCATCCGACGCCCGTGCAGGTGGATTGCGCACAGCACTGTTGTGCGGTGCCGCCTTGGGCGGCTTCGCCGTTATGCCCAGCGTCGCCTACGCGCAGGATGCCGAGACGGCGGAAACCGCGCCTGAAGAGCGGGTGATCATCGTTCAGGCCCGCCGCCAGAACGAAAGCCTGCAGGAAGTGCCCGTCACCGTCACCGCGATCGGCGGCGAAACGCTGACGCGCTACAATATCGATCAGGTCGCCGACATCACCAGCCGCGTGCCGACCCTCAACGTGCAGGTCGGCGGTTCGGGTTCGGGCGGCCAGCTCTCGCTTCGCGGTGTCGGTTCGTCGAACATCTCGGCAGCCTTCGATTCCGCGGTGGCGTTCGAATATGACGGCGTCGTCGTCTCGACCATGCGCCTCGTGCAGGCCGGCTTCTTCGACGTCGAGCAGATCGACGTGCTGCGCGGTCCGCAGTCGCTGTTCTTCGGCAAGTCGGCCACCGCCGGCGTACTCTCGTTGCGCTCGGCCAACCCGACCTCCGACTGGGAAGTCGGGATGCGCGGTTCCTATGAATTCGAGGAAAAGGGCTACCTGCTCTCGGGCTTTATCTCCGGCCCGGTGACCGATACGCTCGGCATCCGCGTGGCCGCCCAGTTCAACGACATCGAAGAGTTCCAGATCCTTCAGGCGGGCACCCCGGCGGTTAATCAGGAGCGCGGGCTGACCGACTTCATCGGCCGTGTCACGCTCGACTGGAACCCGCTCGACCGGTTCCGCGCCAACCTCAAGGTGCAATACACCAAGAACGAGAACGACGGCGCGATCGGCACCGCCGAAATCAACTGCGGTGCCAATGGCCGGGCGGACTCAGTGTTCCTGCTCAGCGGCGCGGTGCAGATCCCGGCGGGCTATAACTGCGATACCAACGACCAGCGTTACTTCCTGCCCGATGCTGCGCGGCAGCTTGCCACGAGCGTTCCGACCCCTTCGAAAGCAGCGGGCCGCAACGGCGTGCCTTTTGGCGAAACCGAGGTTTGGTTCGGTCGCCTGCAGTTCGATCTCGATGTGTCCGACGCGCTGACCCTGACTTCTGTCACCGGCTTCCTCAACATGGATGCGGTCGATTTCGATTCCTATTCCTATGGCGGCGTCTTTCCCGGCCCCAACGGAACCATTCTGCCAGGTGGTGCCGGGGGATCAGACCCGATCAACAAACTCGAGCAGTACACTCAGGAATTGCGCCTCACTTCGGATTTCGACGGCGCGTTCAACTTCATGCTCGGCGGGTTCTACGAAGACCGTACCTTCACCTTCGACACCGCACAGCAGGGTGTGAACATCTCGTTCTTCGGGGCTGACTCGGCGCGTCCACTGGTCGGCGGCGGCACCGCTCCCGGCACGGGCTTCACCTATGACTGGGACAAGACCCACATCACCAAGACCGAGGCGCTCTCGTTCTTCGGCAGCGTGATGTTCGACATCACCGACAAGCTCGAACTGTCGGGCGGTGTGCGCTGGACCGATGAAAAGAAGGTTCAGACAATCTCGGTGCCCTACGTCCACAACTCGCTCGCCTACATCCCGGCCGGTGGCGGTCTGTTCCGTCCCAGCCCGGCGTTCCTGCAGAGCGGGTTCTTCTCGGGTCCGATCAACTTCCAGGACGACAATATCTCGCCCGAAGTCACCCTGCGGTATCAGGCGACCGACGATCTCAACTTCTTCGCCTCGTACAAGACGGGCTTCAAGTCGGGCGGGATCGACAACTCGGCGTTGCCGTCGAACAGCCTCAGCCAGGCCGCCGCGTCGGGCAACTTCAGTTCGTTGATCTTTGCTTCGGAAGAAGCGGAAGGTGGTGAAATCGGCTTCAAGTCACAGTGGGCCGATCGTAGCTTCACCCTTAACGCCACTGCGTTCTACTACGTCTTCACCGATCTGCAGGTGCAGAACTTTAACGCGGTTACCGTGCAGTTCGCGACCAGCAACGCGGGCGAGCTGACCACCAAGGGTGTCGATCTGGAAACCCGCTGGAATACGCCGGTGACCGGCCTCAACCTGTCGGCCAACCTGTCCTACCTCGATGCCCAATACACCGACACCTTCATCCAGCCGCTTGGCATTTCCACGGTCGACCTTGATGGCCGTCGCGGCAGCCAGGCGCCGGAATGGGCCGGCAACGTTGCGGTCGACTGGGCGATCCCGCTCTCCGATAGCCTTGAGCTGTTCCTGTCGGGTAACGCTGCCTACAACGACGGCTACATCAC
>JBKDUW010000114.1:0-2537 GCA_046339235.1 Erythrobacteraceae bacterium
CGTCCCCCTCGCCCTTCACCGTCGCCATGCTGATCGTGCCATTGGCTTTGCGCTCATCCTCGGGGAGCAGATCCTTCTCGGCCTCGATGAAGGGAATGAGGTGTGCGACCGCCTTCTTCATCACGCGCGCGGATTTGACTACCTGGGGGAGGAACATCTTGCCCGAGCCGAACAGGTCGCCGACCACGTTCATCCCGTCCATCAGCGGGCCTTCGATCACTGCGATCGGGCGCCCGCCATTGGCCGCGCGCGCGGCGCGGGCTTCCTCGGTATCCTCGACCACATAGGCGTCGATACCCTTGACCAGCGCGTGTTCGAGCCGCCGCTCAACCGGCCAGCCGCGCCATTCCTCGGCGGCCTTTTCGTCGGCGACGGAGACGCCCTTGTAGCTTTCGGCAAGGTCGATCAGGCGCTCGGTGGCGTCTGATCGGCGGGCGAGGATCACGTCCTCGCAAGCCTCGCGCAAGGCCGGATCGATCTGATCATAGACGTCGAGCTGCCCGGCATTGACGATCGCCATGTCGAGCCCGGCGGGGATCGCGTGGTAGAGGAACACCGAATGCATGGCGCGGCGCACGGTTTCGTTGCCGCGGAAACTGAAGGAGAGGTTCGACAGGCCGCCCGAGGTTTTGGCATAGGGGCACTGCGCCTTGATTTCCTTCACCGCCTCAAGGAAATCGAGGCCGTAGCGGTCATGCTCTTCGATCCCCGTCGCCACGGCGAAGATATTGGGATCGAAGATAATGTCTTCGGCCGGGAAGCCCTCGGCCACCAGCAGATCATAGGCACGCTTGCAGATTTCGATCTTGCGCTCTCGGGTATCGGCCTGCCCGACTTCGTCGAACGCCATGACCACCACCGCCGCACCGTAATCCATGCAGATCCGCGCCTGTTCAAGGAAGGCTTCCTCGCCTTCCTTCATGCTGATCGAATTGACGATCGGCTTGCCGCTGACGCATTTGAGCCCGGCTTCGATCACATGGAATTTCGAGCTGTCGATCATCACCGGCACGCGCGCGATATCGGGCTCGGCGGCGATCAGCTTGAGGAAGGTCGTCATCGCGTGGACCGCGTCGAGCAGGCCTTCGTCCATGTTGACGTCGATCACCTGTGCGCCGTTTTCGACCTGCTGGCGCGCGACTTCGACCGCGGCGGGATAGTCGCCCGCCATGATCAGCTTCTTGAACGCGGCCGAGCCGGTGACGTTGGTGCGCTCGCCGAGATTGATGAAGCGCGAGGAGGAGGGGGTCTGGGTCACGTGCAATCTCTCAGTTCGGTTCAAGCCGTCACAAACGCCTCAAGCCCCGCCAGCCGCATCGCCGGTTCGGGATGCGGCACCGCGCGCGGGGTCGAGGTGGCGACTGCGCGCGCAATGGCGGCGATGTGCGCCGGCGACGAGCCGCAACACCCGCCCAGAATGTTGACTTGACCATGATCGGCCCAGTCGGCGACCAGCCCGGCAGTGGTCTCGGGCGCCTCGTCATATTCGCCCAGCTCGTTGGGCAGGCCGGCATTGGGATAGATCATCAGCAGCGTATCGGCGATCTGGGAGAGCACTTTGACATGCGGGCGCAATTGCTCCGCGCCGAAGCTGCAATTCAGCCCGATTGTGACCGGATTGGCGTGGCGCACGGCATACCAGAAGGCCTCGACCGTGTGCCCCGACAGGTTGCGGCCCGACAGGTCCGTGAGCGTCATCGAGACCATCACCGGTACTTCGCGGCCCAAGTCGCGCTCCAATTGCTTGACCGCCATGATCCCGGCCTTGGCGTTCAGGGTATCGAACACCGTCTCGATCAGGATGAAGTCCACCCCGCCTGCAATCAGCGCGGCGGCCTGTTCCTTGTAGACCGCGACCAGCTCGTCAAAGTCGATCTCGCGGTAGCCCGGGTCTTCGACATCGGGGCTCAAGGACAGCGTCTTGTTGGTCGGCCCGATCGCGCCTGCGACAAAGCGCGGGCGGCCATCCTTGGCGGCATATTCATCGGCCAGCGCGCGCGCGATCTTGCCCGAAGCGATGTTGATATCGGCAACCAACGCTTCGGCGGCGTAATCGGCCTGGCTGATGCGGTTGGCCGAGAAGGTGTTGGTCGAAATGACATCCGATCCGGCATCGAGATAGGCGCGGGTGATATCGCCGATCACGTCGGGGCATGTCAGCGCAAGGATGTCGTTATTGCCCTTCTGATCGGCGGGCAGGCCGAGCTCGCCGGCGTAGTCTTCCTCGGTCAGCTTGCGGGTCTGGATCTGCGTCCCGAAGGCGCCGTCGAAGATCAGCACGCGCTTTGCGGCGGCGTCGAGCAATTGCTGGCGGGCACTCATTGGGCAAGCTCCGAGACAGGCCGCTTCCCGAGCAGATGGCAGATCGCATAGGCGAGCTCGGGGCGATTGAGGGTATAGAAGTGGAAATCGCGCACCCCGCCTGCATACAGGCGGCGGCAGAGTTCGGCAGCGACCGTGGCGGCGACGAGGTGGCGCGCGGCAGGCTGTTCGTCGAGACCTTCGAACAGCCCGTCCATCCATGCCGGGATCGCCGC
>JBKDUW010000115.1:0-7022 GCA_046339235.1 Erythrobacteraceae bacterium
CTCTCAACGAGCGCGGCAATCTTGCCTCGTTGGTCGAGCGGATTGCGGCTGCCATGGGCGCGAGCGCCGGCTGGGAAGTGATCATCGTCGATGATGACAGCCGCGACGGCACCGCGGACGAGGCGCGCGCCCTGGCGCTCAGCGATGCCCGCGTGCGGGTGATCCAGCGCATCGGCCGGCGCGGCCTCGCGAGCGCGGCAATCGAGGGCTTCTGCGCCACCGCCGCGCCCTATGTGGCCGTGATGGACGCCGATCACCAGCACGATCCGGCGCTGCTTCCGGCGATGCTGGCGAGCCTCAAGGCGGGCGAGGCGGACATCTGCGTCGCCAGCCGCTTTGCCGAAGGGGCGAGCACCGCCGACTGGGCCGCGCCCGAGCGCGAGCGGCTCTCGGCCTTCGCCAATGGCCTTGCGCGGCGGCTCACCGGCGTGGAGCTAACCGACCCGATGAGCGGCTATTTCATGCTGCCCGCCGCCGCCGCGCGCGCGCTGGTGCCGCGCCTGTCGGGCATCGGTTTCAAGATCCTCCTCGATCTCTTGGCGACGGCGGATACGCCGATGCGGGTCAAGGAATTCCCCCTCAATTTCGCCGCCCGCCGGGAAGGGACAAGCAAGTTGGACCGCGCCATTCTGTTCGATTTCCTCGCTGGGCTTTACGACAAGACGCTCGGCTGGGTGATCCCGACCCGCTTTGCCCTGTTCGGCACCGTCGGCGTCCTCGGCGTTGGCGTGCACTTTGCGGTGCTCGCCGTGCTGCTGTTCGCGTTCGGCGAGCGGTTCGCGCTAGCGCAGACCGCGGCGGTGCTGGTGGCGATGAGCTTCAACTTCTGGCTCAACAACTGGCTGACCTACCGCGACAAACGGCTGACCGGCTGGAGTGCCTTGCTGCGCGGCTGGCTCGGCTTCATCGCGACCTGCGCGGTGGGTGCCTTCGCCAATGTCGAGATTGCGACCTTCCTTGAAGGACGAGGCGTATTCTGGGCGCTCGCGGCGCTTGCGGGGATCGTGGTGGGTTCGGTGTGGAACTACGCCCTGTCGAGCCGCTTCGTGTGGGGTAGGTTTTAAGGTCTTTGTTTTCCGCACGTCCTCCGGCGTGCGAAATCCTCGCTCACGCGGCCTGAAGGCCGCATCGCTGCGGGCGGACGGTCGGCCTTGCGGCGGCTGTGCCGCCGTCTGGGGCTCCCCTCTGGCCCACCTCCATTACCTCCACCCGTCGAACCACATCCACTTCGCATAGCTCGCAGCCCCCAGCAGCTGGGCGGCCGACAGAATCCGGTAGAACACCGCGAACACCCCGGCCGAGGCGGCCAGCGTCCCCCAGGCCCACCAGCCCCAGCCAACGCGCCGCAAGTCGCTGCAGGCCAGCGCCAGCGCGGCGAGCAGGAAGAAGTGCGGCACGAAATAGTGGTAATAGAACTGCACCGGCTTGGGCGCGCTCAGCCACAGGCCGAGGCTCGCTCCATAGCCGATCACCACCGCCAGCTTGGCCCAATTGCTACGCCACACCCCGCTCACCAGGCACCACACCAGCGCGGGCAGACCGATCAGCATCGCCAGCGGGTTGCCGATCAGCAGCACCCCGCGCTGCGCCCCGTCGATCATCTCGTAAAGATACCAGATCGCGCGGGTGTTCAGCACCCATTGCGGCCAGGTGCTCTGGTATTGGTGGGGCGTGAGCACTTGCTGCTGCAGGCTCAGAATCTCGCCGTGGAAGCCGATCAGGCCTTGCTGGGCGAGCGGCGAGGGGCGCAGATATTCCGCCAGCCAATAGCCCGGCAAGAAGGTCAGCGCATAGGCGACGAGCGGCACGACCCCGAGCCACAAGAAGGCCTCGACCAGCGTCACCCCCGGCACCGGCGCGCCGCGGCGGCTGAGGAACAGGCGGCGGCGTCCGGCTCCGAGCCGGGCCGCGAAAAAGGCGAGGCCCGGCAGCATCGCGAGCGGGATCGCGTTCCATTTGGACCCCATCGCCAGGCCCAGTGCAACGCCTGTCAGCGCCAGCCGCCAGCGGCCCGTCTCGGGCTCGCGCACGGCGCCGGCAAATTGCCACGCCGCCACCGCCAGAAACGCCGCCATGAAGATGTCGAGCATGGCGATGCGCGTCTGGATGAACAGGTGAAAGCCGGTCGCGAGCAGCACCCCGAAGGCGAGCGTGGCGAAGCGATCAAGGCTGGCGTGCCACAGCGCGCGCATGCTGGCGAACAGCGCCAGCGTGCCGAACAGCCACGACATGATCCGCCAGCCGAGCGGCGTATCGCCGAAGAGCATCATGCCGGCCGCGATCAGCTCCTTGCCCAGCAAGGGGTGTTCGCGGTTGAGATATTCGCCATGCCCGCCTTGCATGAGCGCCAGCAGCGAACGTGCGGCGGGCAGATAATGCACCTCGTCGAAGAACGGCTGCGACGGGATCGCCAGCCGCCAGCCCGCCAGCAGCGCGTAAACCCCGGTCAGCAACAGACACCACGCCAGCGGATCACGCGGGTGAACCGGCGGAGCGCTATCGAGCGGGGACGGGGCGTGCGCCTGGGACATGGCCGCGGCGATTAGGGAGGGGTAGGTGCCTCTGCAAGGGGGATTATGGCTTGGCCGCGGCAGCCCGCTCCAGCCAGAACAGCCGCGCGCACATGGCGAGCAGGCCGATGCTGGCGGTGGCGAGGATGAGGGCGGCCCACAAGGGCAGGCTCATTCCCTGCGCGCGGGCGCGCGGCGCGATCAGGAACAGCGCGATGGTGGCCGAGATCAGTAGATCCCACCAGACCTGCACGCCCCACAGGTTGCTGGTGTTATTGGTAAGCACCGGCATCAGCCCCTCGGCCCAGATGGTGACCCCCGAATAGGCCGTAAACCCGCCCGCCAACGCGGCGGCGATGGCCGGACTGCCGATCGTCTCGCGCCGCGCCAGCACCCAGCCGATTGCCACCAGAATAGCGGCAATTCCGCCGAGAAACAGCGCGAGGTAGGGGGTAAGGACGAGGTCCATGAGCACATCTCCGACAATATTGTAGCGATTGCTACATGGACTTGTAGCATTGTGTAGCGGTTGCTACAAGAGGCCGATGCCCGCCCGGATGCCTTTAGCGCCTTCCAAGCTGCCGATGAGCAAGGACAGCCTGCTCCCGCTGCTCGCGCAACATGTGCTGGCGCAGGGGCTTGGGCACGCGAGCCTGCGCCCTCTGGCGAAAGCGGCGGGCACCTCTGACCGGATGCTGCTCTACCATTTCGGCACCAAGGAGACACTGATTACCGAGCTGCTCGCCTATCTGGCGCACACCTATTCCGCCACGCTCGACGCCGCGCTGGCGGGCGATCGCCCGACGACGCGCGGGCAGGTGGTCGCGCGCATTCTCAAGCACGCGCGCCACCCGGCGACGCAGCCCTTCACCGCGCTGTGGTGGGAGATAGTCGCCGGCGCCGCGCGCGGGACGCCCGGCTTTGCGGCGGCCGCGCAGGCGATGATGGACGGATTGCTCGGCTGGCTCGAAGGGCAGATGCCCGCCGGCGATCCCGATCCCAACGGCGGCGCGCGCTATCTGCTGACGCTGATCGAGGGTACGCTGATGCTCGCCGCGATCGGCCATACCCGCACCGCGCGTGAAGGCCTGCTTGCGAGCGGGCTTGCACCAACCTAGGTCTGAGCCGTAGAGGGCCTCTCCATGAAAAAGACCACCGGAATGGACCGCGAAGCGACCCGCAACTGGCGCCCCGCCACCAAGGCGCTGCGCGGCGGCACTTGGCGCTCCGAGCATGGCGAGACCAGCGAGGCGCTGTTCCTCACCTCGGGCTATACCTATGACGACGCCCAGACCGTGGCAGATCGCTTCGCCGGCACCGCGCAAGGCATGACCTATTCGCGGCTCCAGAACCCCACCGTCGCGATGCTCGAAGAGCGCATCGCGCTGATGGAAGGCGCCGAGGCCTGCCGCGCGCAGGCGAGCGGAATGGCGGCGATGACCGCCGCCTTGCTGTGCCAGCTCAAGACCGGCGATCACGTGGTGGCCGCGCGCGCTGCTTTCGGGAGCTGCCGCTGGCTGTGCGATACCCTGCTGCCAAAGTTCGGGATCGACGTCACCATCATCGACAGCGCCGACAACGCCGCCTGGGAAGCTGCGATCCGGGCCAATACCAAGGTGTTCTTCTTCGAGACCCCCGCCAACCCGACGCTCGACATCGTCGATCTCGCGCATGTCTGCGGGGTGGCCCGCGCGCATGGTATCACCAGCGTGGTCGACAATGCCTTCGCCTCGCCCGTGCTCCAGCGCCCGATGGCGTTCGGCGCGGATGTGGTGGCTTACTCTGCCACCAAGCTGATGGACGGGCAGGGCCGGGTGCTGGCAGGCGCGATCTGTGCGAGCAAGCAGTGGATCGACGAGGTGTTGATGCCGTTCCAGCGCAACACCGGTCCGACACTGAGCGCCTTCAATGCCTGGGTGGTGCTGAAAGGGCTGGAGACGCTGCCCTTGCGCGCCTTCAAGCAGTCCGAACAGGCGGTGGCGCTGGGCCAGTTCCTCGAACCGCGCATCACCAAGGCGGGCGGGCATCTGCTGCACCCCGGCCTGCCGAGCCACCCGCGCCACATTCTCGCGCTTGCGCAGATGGACGCGACCGGGCCGATCTTCGCGCTGGACGTGGGCACCCGCGCGCGCTCCTTCGCAGTGCTCGACGCGCTGCAACTGGTCGATATCTCGAACAATATCGGCGATGCGCGCAGCTTGATGTGCCATCCGGCCTCCTCCACCCACGCCAATATGGGCGACGAGGCGCGCGTGGCGATGGGCGTGACCGAGGGCCTGCTGCGGATCAATGTCGGGCTGGAAGACATCGCCGATCTGGTCGAGGACATGGATCAGGCGCTCGCCGCTGCGGGCATCTAGCGCAGCCGGGGCGGTTTACCCCGTTTTGGACACGGTTCTCCTTGGGCAAAGCGCGGCTTTCGCGCAAAGGAAATCGGCGAGCGCGAGCTGCTTGCAGAGGCCCCTTTAAACTCTGAAAAAACAGGGTTATTCTCGCGCCATGGCACCGATTGACGATCCCTATAGGCAGGCAACGGCCGCGCACATCCGCACGCTTGGCGTTCCTGCCGGGGCCGTTCTGGCCCGCTCGGGCTTTGCAGCGTTCCTGCCCGGGTGCCGCGCCGCCGATGGCCGGGCCACGCCCGATGTTCCCACTGTGCTGGCGCTCCACAAGGGCCGGCTCGATGACGTGCTTTCAGAGCTGCTGCGCACCGCGTTTCACCGCTATCGGGTGAGCTTCGCCAGCGAGGTGTTCATGGTGCTGTCGCAGGCGGGCGCGCCGGTCGCGCCGGACAATCCGCATGTGCTGGGGCGCGAGGCGCTGCTCGCCGCTGCGATCGAGGTGCTTGAGCGCAAGCTGGCGGCCGCGCCGCCAGCGCCGCCGCAGGAGCGCAAGCGGATGCCCGCGGTCTATGTCGGGTAGGGCCGGCTGCCGCTGGAAACCGCTTTCGGCCATCTGCTGCTGGTGAGCGGGGGCGACACCGCGATCGTCCCGCACCTGATCCGCGACGGCTTTTTCGACCGCAATCTCACCAACATCATCGATTCGCTGCTCGTTACCGGCATGACCTTCATCGATATCGGCGCCAATTGCGGCACCTATACGATCTATGGCGCGGCCCGGGTCGGGCGCGAGGGCCGCATGATCGCAATCGAGGCCGCGCCGGCAATCTCCGCGCTGCTGCAGGAAACCGTGGCGATGAACGGGAGCGAGCACTGGTGCGAAGTCCTGCGCTGCGCCGCTGGCGCCGAGCCCGGCACGCTGGTACTCTACACCCTCGCCGCGCGGCAGGGCGGCAACACCGTCCTGCCCGAGATCGCCGATGTCGCGCGCGAAGTGCTCGGCGAGCCGGTCGAGACGGTCGAGATCCCGTGCCGCATGCTCGACGATATCGTGGCCGAACGCGACCTCAAGCAGATCGATCTGATCAAGATCGACGCCGAGGGGTTCGAACGCGAAGTGCTGCTCGGCGGACGGGCAACGTTGATGCGCTATCGGCCCAAGCTCATCATCGAGTGGCACAATGCCTTCTTCGACAAGCGGCCCGGCTCGGCGCAGGTGCTATATGACCTGCTCACTGAGGAGCTCGGCTACAGCTTGCATCGCATCGAGCAGGGTGCAACAACCCACGCGGTCGTATTGGACGATCTGCGGCACGGCCATGCCGATCTGGTGGCCCTGCCATTGCCGTGACGGGAGAATGCATGGCTGCCCGTGTTGAACTGGTTTTCGATTTCGTAAGCCCCAATGCCTATCTGGTGTGGAGGCCGCTGCGCGAACTGGTCAATCGCTACGAGGCGAGCCTTGATGTGGTGCCGGTGTTCCTCGGCGGAATGCACAAGCTTACCGGCAATGCCCCGCCGATGATCCGCGACGCCGAGGTCAAGGGCAAGAACGACTACGCGATGCTCGAAATGCAACGCTTTATCACCAAGCACGGGCTGAGCAAGTACCGCATGCACCCGGTATTCCCGTTCAACTCGATTTTGTTGCAGCGGATGCTCTACGCCGCCGATCAGGACGGGCGCGGGGTGCAGTTTGCCGAAGGCTTGCTGGGGCCGATCTGGGAGGAGGGGCTGGACATTGCCTCGCCCGAGGCCATCGGCGCAGCAGTGGCTGCTGCCGGTTTCGACGCCGCCGACCTCTTCGCCCGCGCGCAGGCCGACGAGGTCAAGCAGGGCCTTGTCGCCAACACCGACGCAGCGGTCGCCCGCGGCGCCTTCGGCATCCCGACCATTTGGGTGAACGGGACCGAGATGTTCTTCGGCAAGGAGCGCCTGGGCCAGATCGAGGAACTGCTCGCCAAGGGGTGAGGGGAGCGGCTCGACGGCGGCTTTGCGGCGGCTTCCTATTGGTTGCGAACGGCAGCAGGTGGGTGGAATGCTGACTATCTGCTTTCAGGCTCCGACATCGCTAAAGCGAGCTTTCGTGACACCGGCACGTCCGCGAACGGTCATTTTTAGGGGACTTCAATGTCGGCTAGCGCCCCTTCGTCGCCGCTCAACAGGAATC
>JBKDUW010000116.1:0-4111 GCA_046339235.1 Erythrobacteraceae bacterium
AATACGCCTGATGAAGCCCCCATCAGCGCGGCGGCACGCGTCGTCTGTCCGCCCGTAGACATCGAAGCTGCTGGCGAAATAGCCGAGCTCGCCGTCGGGCCGAGCATAATCGCGCAACGTTGAGCCACCATCGCGGATCGACGCCGCGAGCACATTGCGGATCGCCGGCACCAGCCGGGCGAGTTGCGGCCCCGTCACCTTGCCCGCAGGCGTGGTCGGACGTATGCCGGCGCGCCACAGCGCCTCGCAGACAGAGATATTGCCGAGCCCGGCGACGATCCGCTGGTCGAGCAGGCACAGCTTGATCGACTGGGTCTTACCCCTGAGCGCGGCCTTGAGGTGCGCCGTGCTGAGCCCCGGCCCGAGCGGCTCGGGGCCGAGGGCCGCGAATTGCGGCCAGTTGTCGAGCGCATCGGTGCCCACCAGATCGACCGAACCGAAGCGGCGCGGATCGCATAGCGCGAAGCGGTGCTGTGCGGTTTCCAGCAACAGGTGATCGTGCGTGTCAGGCACCTCGGGATCGATCCGCCAGCGCCCGCTCATGCCCAGATGGAAGATCATCGTCGCTCCGCGATCGAGATGCATCAGCCCGTATTTGGCGCGCCGCGACAGCGTGCTGACCGTCGCGCCGGTCATCACCTGCACCAGATCGGCCGGGAAGGGGCGGCGCAGATCGGCGCGATTGAGCACCACGCGCGTGATCCGCTCGCCTTCGAGGAAGCGGGCAAGGCCGCGCACAGTGGTTTCGACTTCGGGGAGCTCTGGCATTTGATCCCCCTCTAACACCCTTTGCGCTGGGCTCAATTGCCTCTAGGGAACGCCGCATGACACAAAGCACCGACGACACTGTCTCCTTCGGCTACAGCCAAGTCACCCCTGAGGAAAAGACCCGCAAGGTGGGCGAGGTCTTCTCCAGCGTGGCGCGCAAATACGACATCATGAACGATGCCATGTCCGGCGGGATGCACCGCTTGTGGAAGGATCGTTTCGTCAAGCGGGTGAAGCCGCAGCCGGGCGAGCAGATTCTCGACATGGCAGGCGGCACTGGCGACATCGCCTTCCGCATGGCGGCCAAGGGCGCGCATATTACAGTCGCCGATATCAATCAGGATATGCTCGACGTGGGTGCCGAGCGCGCGCTGGAACGCGGACTTGGCGAGGAGGACGGCAGCCTCGTCTTCACCTGCCAGAACGCCGAGCAGGTGAGCTTCGCTTCGAACACCTTCGATGCCTACACCATCGCTTTCGGCATCCGTAACGTCACCCATATCGACCGCGCGTTGGCCGAGGCCTTGCGGGTGCTTCGGCCCGGCGGGCGGTTCTTCTGCCTCGAGTTCTCGACCGTCGAATGGGCGGGGCTGAAAGAGGCTTACGATATCTATTCCGAGCACCTCCTGCCGCGCATGGGGCAGGCGATTGCTGGCGACGCGGATTCCTACCGCTATCTTGCCGAATCGATCCGCAAATTTCCGCCGATGCCCGCCTTCGAGCAGATGATCCGCAGCGCCGGCTTTGCCAATACCCGGGTCGAGCCGATCATGGGCGGTCTCGTGGCGATCCACTCGGGGTGGAAGATCTAGCCGCGTGACGTCCTCTGCCGTTCACCTTTCCCGCCTCGCGCGCTGGGGCGTGACGCTGGCGCGCCGGCGCGCGCTGGTGGGGATCGAGAATGACCCCAACGCGCCCGCCCAGCTGCGCCAGCTGGTGCGCCTTGCGCGGCTGGCAACACTCACGCGCAAGCGCGGCAAGCCCGATTATGCCGGCGCCTTCCGCGCCATCGGCCCGGCGGCGATCAAGCTGGGCCAGAGCCTCGCCACGCGCCCCGATCTGGTCGGCGAGGAAGCGGCGAACAATCTCCTCAGCTTGCAGGACTCCCTGCCGCCGGTGCCGTTTGCGCAGATCCAGGCGGCCATCGAATCGAGCTTCGGCCAGCCGATCAGCGCGCTGTTCACCGCAATCGATCCCGAGCCGGTCGGCGCGGCCTCGATCGCGCAGGTGCACAAGGGCGTCACCACCGATGGCCGCACAGTCGCGATCAAGGTGCTGCGCCCTGGGATCCGCGAGAAGTTCGCGCGCGACATCCAGACCTATGAATGGGCGGCCGCCCATGTCCAGGCGATGGGCGGCGAGGCCAGCCGCCTGCGCCCGCGCCTCACCATCGCCAATTTCAAGCGCTGGACCAATTCCGAGCTCGACCTGCGGCGCGAGGCGGCCTCGGCCAGCGAGCTCGCCGAGCAGTTGGCGGGTGTGCCCGGCTACCGCATCCCTGCGGTCGACTGGGATCGCACAAATGGCCGGGTGCTGACGATCGAATGGATCGACGGGATCAAGATAAGCCGCGTCGATGATCTGCGCGCGCGCGGGCACGACCTTGCGGCGATCTCCGAGAAGCTGGTGATCAGCTTCCTCACCCAGGCGATCAGCGCCGGGTTCTTCCATGCCGACATGCATCAGGGCAATCTGTTCGTGGAGGATGACGGCACCATCGTCGCGATCGACTTCGGGATCATGGGCCGGATCGACCGTCGCGCGCGCCAGTGGCTCGCGGAGATTCTCTATGGGTTGACGACCGGCAATTACCAGCGCGTCGCGGAAATCCATTTCGAGGCGCAATATGTGCCGAGCTACCACTCGGTCGGTGAATTCGCGACTGCGCTGCGCGCGGTGGGCGAGCCGATGCGCGGCAAGCCGGTCAAGGAATTGAGCGTCGGGCAGATGCTCGACGGACTGTTCGCCATCACCCGCGATTTCGACATGCAGACGCAGCCGCACCTGCTGCTGCTGCAGAAGACGATGGTGATGGTCGAGGGCATCGCCACCCAGCTCAATCCCGATATCAACATGTGGGATACCGCCGCGCCCTATGTGCGCGAGTGGATCCGTGACGAGTTGGGGCCGGAAGCCGCGCTCGCCGATCGGCTCAAGCAGGATACCGAAACGCTGCTGCGCTTGCCCGGCTTGATTCGGCGTGTGGAAGAGATGTTCCCGCCCAAGGGCGGCGCGCCCGAACCGCCGCCGCTGCCGCACGTCCCGCTGATCACCGACAAGCGCGAAGGTCGCGGCTGGTTGGGCTATATACTCGCCGGTCTCGTCGGTGCGGGCGCGGTGTGGGGCGCGCTGGCGCTTGGCTGGATCGGTTAGCGCCTAGCCGTTTTTGCCGAAGTGGCGCGCACCTGCCAGTGCCAGCGCCAATGTCACGGCTTCGATCACTATCGGCTGAAAGGCGGCGGGATAGGTACCGTCGACCAGCAGGCTGATCACCCGTGCGGCGAGCGCGATTCCGACCAACGCGGCCGCCACCCGCAACAGCCCGGCGTGCCCGCGCAATCCGCCCAGCGCCATCGATCCACCCCCAACCCAGAAGAAGGCGGTGAAATCCGCACGCATCGACGAAAGCCCCTGCGTGCCCTCGGCGGCGATGCCGATTGCCTCGCCGAGCCGGACGGGCGCAATCAGGAAGCCGGTTCCGATGGCGAAGAAAAGCATTCCGACCAGCAGCAGGGCAGCGCGCAGGAAGAGTGACATGTGTGATTTCCCCTGTAAGTCTTGGCCCCAATTCTGGCGCAGTGCAGGGGGTAGCTCAAGTCGCTGGTCTGCCAAATCCGCGCAAAACCTGTTGCGCCGGCGTAAGCGCAATCTTAACCACGCCACGGCAAAACTGCGCGCCAAGACTGTAGGTGCGCGGCTTGGCGCGGAGGCAGGGCGCGTCTAGTGTGATTGGCCGGGCGGCTATTTGGCGCTCGGCATGGGAGATTTTCGGACCGATGGCATCGATCGGCAAACACGGCGGACGAGGGCGATGACGGGCATGGTCCCGCGCGTCCTGCTGGTCGTGGGCGGCGGCATCGCAGCCTACAAGGCCTGCGAGCTCGTGCGCCTGCTCCGCTAGGGCGGCGGCGAGGTCACCTGCGTCGTTACCAAGGGCGGCCAGCAATTCGTCACCCCGATGGCGCTCGCCGCATTGAGCGAAAACCAGGTCTACACCAACCTGTTCGACCTCAAGAACGAGGCCGAGATGGGCCATATCCAGCTGAGCCGCGAGGCCGATCTGGTGGTGGTGTGCCCGGCGACCGCCGATCTGCTTGCCAAGATGGCGAGCGGGATTGCCGAT
>JBKDUW010000117.1:0-17907 GCA_046339235.1 Erythrobacteraceae bacterium
TCCGTGCCATCAGGACTGGTTGCGCTGCTCGATGATATTTCGGTGATCGCCAAGGCGGCATCGGCCTCGATCGACGATGTCGCGGTCGCTGCAGGACGCGCAGGCACCAAGACGGCGGGCGTGGTGATCGACGATGCGGCGGTGACGCCGGGCTATGTCACCGGGCTTTCTCCGGCGCGCGAATTGCCGATTATCTGGAAGATCACCAAGGGCAGTCTGAAGAACAAGCTGGTCTTCCTGCTCCCGGCGGCCTTGCTGCTGTCCGAATTTCTTCCTTCCGCGATTGTGTGGCTGCTGCTTCTGGGTGGTTCCTTCCTCGCCTACGAGGGCGCGGAGAAGGTGATAGAGAAGCTCGGCTTCGGCAAATACGGCGCGACGCTGGAGGACGAGATCACCGATCCCGTCGCCTTCGAGAACGAGCGCGTGGGCGGGGCGATCCGCACCGACTTCATCCTTACGGCCGAGATCATGGCAATTGCCCTCAACGAAGTCGCCGATGAGACGCTGGTGATGCGCGGCGCCGTGTTGGCCGTGGTGGCGATCGCCGTGACAGTGGCGGTCTTTGGCGCAGTCGGGCTGATCGTGAAGCTCGATGATGTCGGGCTTTTCCTCACCCAACAGGCGAGCCGCACAAAGCAGGCCTTCGGGCGCTTCCTGCTGCGCTTCGTTCCCAAGCTGCTGGTGACGCTCTCGATTGTCGGCACGGTGGCAATGCTGTGGGTCGGCGGACACATCATCGTCGACAGCCTGCACAAGCTGGGCTGGGACGGGTTCTACGGCCCGATCCACGCGGCCGAACACGCGGTTCACGAAATGACAGGCGCGGCCGGCGGCGTGCTGGGCTGGCTGACTGCGACCGCAATGTCGGCGGTGGTCGGTCTGGTGCTGGGCAGCATCATCGCCTTTGTCCTGCACAAAGTGCTGGGTGTGGGCGCTGCCAAAGCCCACTAAGCCGCCCGCCATGACCAAGCCCGTTCTCTATACCTGCGCGCGCTCGCGCGGTCTGCGCGCAACCTGGGCGGCGGAAGAAGCCGGGGTCGATATCGACCTCGCAATCCTACCGTTCCCGCCGCGCTACCTCGCGCCCGCGTTCATGGAATTGAACCCGCTGGGCACAGTGCCGCTGCTGGTGGATGGTGATGCCCAGCTGACCGAAAGCTGCGCGATTGCGCATTACCTCGCCACCCGCGATGGTTACACCGCGCTGGCGATTACCCCCGGCGAACCCGATTATGCCGCCTACTGCGACTACACCTACCACGCCGACGCGACGATCACCTTCCCGCAGACGGTCTTCATGCGGTTCGCGATCTTCGAGAAGAAAAAAGGGTTGGCCGAGGCGGGCCACGCCTATGCCAAATGGTTCCACAAGCGGCTGGTGAAGATCGAACAGCGGCTCGAAACCCGCGAGTTCCTGTGCGCGGATCGCTTTACCGTGGCCGATATCTGCGTCGGCTACGCGCTGATCCTCGCCGAGAGCGTGGGGCTAGACGAGGGCGTGCCCGAGAGCCTCAAGATCTATCGCGCGCGGCTGACGGCACGGCCGGCGTACCAGCGGGCTCTGGCGCGTGAGGAAGCGGGGCGTTTGGCGCTTGGCGCATAACCCAATTGCCTTGACCCATTGAGACAAGGTTGAAGGCCTCTTGCGGTCACCCGCAAGCCCTTTAACACCCTAATTTTCAGGCAAAGCGTTTGCTAACGCCGCTCGGTAAAAGCGCCAATTAACGTCGCCCAGCGATGACAGGATTCTTGGTGCGTCATGTCCGATACCCACAAGCTCCTGATACTCATGCGGAATATCGAGCTGTGTCAGATGTTGGTGAAAGGCGCGATTGGCGGGTGCGGTAAAGTCCTCGCTTCCGACGATCACACGGAGCAACAGTTCGCTTCGGATCGAGAAGGCCTGAGCCTTCGCGATCTGCGACGGACTTTGCTCTCGAAAGATCGCAATGTCGCCGCCGTAGACTGTATCCAGTATTCTTTGACGCAGGGTGGGATCGGCAACCGCTCGCGGTCCCTTGAAGTCTTGGTCGAGGGGGCCAGCCGCCAGCATCGAAACTGATGCAAATAGGTCGGTATGCCGAAAACCGATCCGCGCTGCTCCATAGCCGCCCATGCTGAACCCCTCGAGAATGCGGGCGCGTCTGGAGGGGATCGTCCGGTATTTCGCATCAATATGGGGGAGCAGCTCATCGATCAGTATGGTCTCGATCGGCGCTTGCCCATCGGCAGAGTCAGTCCACATCCCTTCGGGCAGACCATTGGGGAACACCACGATCATCGGAGGGATTTTCCCTTCCTTGATGGCAGCGTCAAACAGGCCCGAGATGACCGGAATGCCGCGCAGGCCGCCGCCCGTCCCGTGCAGCCAGTAAAGCGTCGGGTACCGCCGCTCCCGGTTCGCGGAATAGTCTGGAGGGAGATAGATATGGAAACTGACATACGCCCGGATCGTCGGACTCATCAGTGTATCGTAAGTCACGCCGGGCGCCGACATTGCGGGGGTTAGCCAATTGCCCTGCCGTGCAAGCGGGCTCTGGCCCGACGCTTGCGCGCCTGACACCATCGCCACAGCGACGATTGCGCTTACCACAATGGAGCGAACGAGACGCAGCATTGCGGGCCTCAAGCGCCATTGACCGGTAAGTTGTGCGGCCCGCATTGGGCCGGTCAACCACTCCGCTTTTAGCATACCGACCTAGCTCCGCGAGGTTTCGAACTTCCAGATCATGTCGTCCCCAATCAAGCGAGAACAGCGACAACCATCGTCATTGTGGCAAATCTGACATTGTAGGTATCACGCCGCCTGATCGGGCGTCACCGGCCTTGCTGATAATTCCCGCCGCTGCAATTTCCCGATCGGATCGCGCGGCAATTGCTCCACGAATTCGATGTAGCGCGGGCGCTTGTAGCCTGCGATCTGCCCCTTGAAGCGCGCCGAAATCTCCGCGCGGGTCAGTTCATGGCCGGGCTTCAGCACCACAAACGCCTTCACCGCCTCGCCCCATTGCTTATCCGGCACCCCGCAGCAGCCCGCGTCGGCGACTTCGGGCATGGCGGCAAACACCGCGTCGACTTCGGCGGGGTAGACGTTCTCGCCGCCGGTCTTGATCAGCTCCTTGGCGCGGCCCAGCAGGTAGCCGCGCCCGCGCTCGTCCATCGTGCCGAGGTCGCCGGTGCGCAGCCAGCCGTGGCCCAATGCGGCCTCACTTGCCTCCTCGTTGCGCCAGTAGCCGAGCATCACCGAAGGGCCGCGCAGGCACAGCTCGCCTTCCTCGCCGGGGTGGAGGTGATTGCCCTCGGGATCGAGCACTGTCATCGTCACATGCGGCAGCGTCCAGCCGATCGAGCGGGGCGCTTCGAGCATGTCGGCGTAGTCCATGAAGGTCGCAAAGCCGCAGATCTCGGTCTGGCCGTAGCCGCCGACCACGCGGGCATCCCAGTCCTTCTCGATGAATTCATAGATCTGCGGACGGCCCATCCCCGCGCCGCCGGTGTAATTGGTGAGCGGCATCACACCATTGCGGATCGGCTCCATCGCCTGCCACGGGAAACAGATCGTCGGGAAGGCGCTGGTGGTGGTGCAGGCCTCGCGATGGAGCAGATCGAGGATCGCGGCATTGTCGTCATCGCGCCCTGCAAACACTGATGTACCCCCGCAGGCGAGCATCGCAGCGACCTGCTGCATCCCTACCACATGGAACATCGGGTTGACCGAGAGCAGGCGCTCGTTGTGCGAGAACTCGCGGTGCTGCGCAAAGCCCAGGGCCGAGGCCGCGACCGCGCTTCCGGCTTGCAGGCAGCCCTTGGGGCGGCCGGTCGTGCCGCTGGTATACATCATGTAAAGCGGCCGGTCGGGCGACAGGTTCAAACCGAGATCATAGGCGTGGGAGATAGGACCGTGGGTGCTGGCGGCGGCCGTCTCGAAAAACCCGTCGGCTGCGTGCCGTTCATCAACCTGATGAACTTCGCCCGCATCGGCCCCTGCCAAGAGGGCAGAAAAGCGCGGGTTTACAAAGGTCATCGCAGGATCGGCATTCCCGCAAATCCACGCGATCTCGGCCGGAGCCAGGCGCCAGTTGAGCAGCACGGCAACCGCCCCGATCCGGGCCGAGGCCAGCAGCGTGGTCAGGAACGGTGCGCCGTCCGTCAGCAGCAGCGCAATGCGATCGCCCGGGCCAATGCCCTTGGCCAGCAGCCAGCGGGCGAGGTTGGTGACGCGCGCGTCAAGTTCGCCCCAGGTGAGACGCTGCGGCCCGTCAACCGTGGCAAGCCGGTGGGCGTGGCGTGCGGCGCAATTGGCCAGCAGCGTATCGAGCGAGAAATCACGGGGGTGCATGGGTCCAAGGCTAGCGGCTCGCAGGCCTTGCAGCCATCAGCGATTTTGGGGATCAGCCGCGCTGCAATCATGCCCGCAAGCCGAGCAGATCCGGTTCGGCCATGGCACCACCAGCACGCCGCGGAAGAAGGCGTTCTTGCCGCAAGCCGGGCAGTTGAACCGCAGCATCGGCGCGTTGGCGATCACCAGCATGATGATGGCCGCCGCAAAGGCGAGATTGGAATGGCCAAAAACCCGGTCGACCAGCGCGACCATGGTGATCGCCAGCACCAGCACACCGAGCATCATCCGCGCATGGCGAACGGCGCGGGCGTAGAGGCTTAAGGGAGCCGGGCGAGGATCGATTGCGCAAACTCCGTCAGCGTGTCGTCGCGCGCACCCATCACCACGATCTGGTCACCGCCGCGGGCAAGCCCGGCGATCCGCGCGCCGCAGTCCTCGCGCGCCGCGAAATATTCGGCATGGCCGCCGGCAGCCTTGATCAGCGCCACGATCCGCTCGCTGCCCTCGCTGCGATCAACCGTGCCGCCGAAATAGACCGGATCGCTGAAGATGGTGATGTCGTCCGGCCCCAATTCGCGCGCGAAGGTTGCGGCCAGCTCGGCGCCCATCTGGCGCAGCGGTCCATAGCCGTGAGGCTGGAAGAAGGCGATCACCCGACCGTGACTGGCCTTGAGCGTGCGCAGGGTGGCGGCGCATTTCTCGGGATTATGGCCGAAATCGTCGATCACCGAAATGCCCGCGGGCGAGGTGCCGATCACGTCGAACCGCCGCGCGAGCCCAGCAAAGCTGCGCAGCGCGTAGGTCGCATGCCCGACCGCGATCCCCGCCGCGCTTGCCGCCGCGATCGCGGCCAGCGCGTTCGAAAGGTTGTGCAGGCCCGGAACCGGCAGGATCAGCGGGAACACCTCGCGCTTGCGATTGTCGATCACCGCTGCACGGATGCCGAGATCGCTATGGTCGATCGAGTCGGGTTCGACGGTGATATCGGCTGTGTGGTTCCGGATCCCGAAGGTCACGCATTCGCGCGCTCGCGGCACGAGATAGGCGGCTTCCGGACTGTCGAGGTTGATCGCTGCAAAACCTGCGCTGGCGACGAAATTGCCGAACAGCACGCGCAATTCCTCGATGCTCTTGTGATCAAGGCTGACATTGAGCAGCACGCCGATGGTGGGCCGGTAAAGCGCAATCGACCCGTCGCTTTCGTCGACCTCGCTGACGAACAGATCGGGCCGGCCGATACGGGCGCTGGCAAAAGGGTTTTCGGGGCTGGCGAAGTTCTTCATCACCGCGCCGTTCATCACGGTCGGATCATAGCCGCCCTCGTGCAGGATCCAGGCGATCATGCCGGTGACGGTCGATTTGCCCGAAGTGCCGCCAACCGCGATCGAAAAGCCCGCATCGTTGAACAGCGCCGAAAGCAGCTCGGCCCGGCTCAATCGCTCGCAGCCGAGTTCGCGGGCGCGGGCGACTTCGGGCACGGTGTCCTCGATCGCGGCCGAGGCGATCAGCACCTGATCGGGCGAGGTGACCCCACTTCCGTCCTGTGGGAACAGCTGGAAGCCCTGGCTTTCGAGCCATTCGAACTTGGCAGGCGTGCGGCCCTGATCGCGGCTGCGATCCGATCCTGCTACGGACAAGCCTAGGCCATGGGCAATCTGCGCGAGGGGCAGCATGCCCGACCCGCCAATGCCGCAAAAGAACAGCGCTCGGCCCGCAAGCGACCCGGCTTCGACCCCATTATCCATATCGGTATCGGTTATTGACTTGCGCGGTCACTGACAAGCGCCATAGGCTGCGTTTTATGACGAATATCGCCATCTGCGCGCCTGCCACGCCGATCACCCGCGAACAGCAGGCGGCGCTCGAAGCGCTGGTCGTGGCGGAATATCCCGCGCACCGCGTCACCTTCCACGAACAGTGCTTTGAACGCGCCGGACACTTTGCAGGCGACGACTTGCGACGGCTGACCGCGCTGCTCGAATGCGCCAATGATCCCGCCTTCGATGTCGTGTGGTTCGCCAAGGGCGGTTACGGCTCGAACCGCATCGCGGAAGCCGCGGTGGCGCAGATGAATGCCGCCGCGCGGGCCAAGACCTATGTCGGCTTTTCGGATGCCGGCTATCTGCTGGCCGCCCTCTACCGCGCCGGTATCGGCCAGTGTGTCCACGGTTCGATGCCGGTCAGCGCACGCTCTGAAGGCGGCCGCGAGGCGATCCGGCGGGTGCTGAACTGGCTCGGCGGCGATACCAGCGGGGTCGAGCCGAGCCTTGACGGCAGCACGCCCGCGGCCGCCTTTAACCTCATCACGCTGGCGATGATCGCGGGCACCCCGCTGATGCCCGATCTGACCGGCCATGTGGTAATGGTCGAGGAAGTCTCCGAACATCTTTATGCGATCGACCGGATGTTCTTCCACCTTGCCGGAACGCTCCCGCGGATTGCCGGCCTCAGGCTCGGCGCGATCACCGACGTGCCGGAAAACTATGTCGAATTCGGTCAGGGCGAGGAGGAAATCGCCCGCTTTTGGTGCGCGCGCGCCGGGATTCCCTATCTCGGCCGCGCGCTGATCGGGCATAATTCTGCCAACAGGGTTGTGCCCTTCGGCCTTGCCAGCCCGCCCGCGCAGGCGTAGCGGCGCGCCCCAAAATCAAAACAGGCGGGGTCGATGATGCGCGCGTTTCTTTTTCCGGGGCAGGGCAGCCAGAAGGTCGGCATGGGCGTTGAACTCGCCGAGGCCAGTGCGGCAGCGCGCGAGGTGTTCGGCGAGGTTGACGAGGCGCTCAAGCAGAAGCTCTCCGCTTTGATGTTCGGCGGTCCGGAAGAAGACCTGACCCTCACCGAGAACGCCCAGCCTGCGATCATGGCCAATGCGATCGCCACCTTGCGGGTGCTGGAGCGCGATTTCGGCGTGAAGCTGACTGCGGCCGCCAATTGTGTGGCGGGCCATTCGCTCGGCGAATATGCGGCTTTGTGCGCAGTCGGCGCCTTCGGCCTGGCCGACACCGCACGTCTGGTCAAACTGCGCGGAACCGCGATGCAGGCCGCTGTGCCGCTGGGCGTGGGGACGATGGCGGTGCTGCTGGGCGCGGATCTCGAAGCAGCCACCGCCCTGGCAGCGGCCGCAGCGCAGGAGCCCCACGCTGGCGGCGCAACCAGCGTGTGCGAGGTCGCCAATGACAATGATCCCTCGCAGGTCGTCATCTCCGGCCACACCGCCGCGATCGAGCGGGCGGTGGCGATGGTCAAGGACTTCGGGATCAAGCGCGGGATGATCCTCAACGTCTCGGCCCCGTTCCATTCCTCGCTGAGGGCGCCGGCCGCCGCGCGCATGGCCGAGGCGCTCGCGCAAACCCCGCCTGCGGCGATGACGCTGCCGCTCTACGCTAATGTCACTGCCGCCGCTGTCACCGATCCTGAAGCCGAAAGCGCGCTGCTGGTCGAGCAGGTCACGGGCCGCGTGCGCTGGCGTGAAAGCGTGCTTGCCATGCGCGCCAATGGGGTCGAAAGCTTCGTCGAACTGGGCGGCAAGGTGGTCGGGCCGATGGTCGGCCGGATCGACAAGGAAGCGCAGGTGACGAGCCTCGTCACGATGGCCGACCTCGAAGCCTTTGCGAAGGAGATCGCTTGATGTTTGCGTTGAACGGCATGAATGCACTGGTCACCGGCGCATCGGGCGGGATCGGTTCGTCGATTGCCCACGCGCTCGCCAGTCAGGGCGCGCGGCTCGCGCTGTCGGGTTCGAACCCGGCCAAGCTGCGGGCGTTTCGTGATGAATTGAACGAAACCTACGCCCACCATGACCATGATGGCCATGTCGAGATCACTTGCGATCTGGGTAACACCGCGCAGGTCGAGGAATTGATCCCCGCAATGCTCGATACGCTCGGCACGATGGACATTCTCGTCAACAATGCCGGCATCACCCGCGACAACCTCGGCATGCGGATGAAGGATGACGAATGGGATCAGGTGATCCGCATCAACCTGGAAGCGGCCTTCCGCCTGATGCGCGCGGCGGCCAAGCCGATGATGAAGGCGCGCTTCGGCCGCATCATCAACATCACCAGCGTTGTCGGCAGCACCGGCAATCCTGGCCAGATGAACTATTGCGCCGCCAAGGCCGGACTGACCGGCATGACCAAGGCCTTCGCGCAGGAAGTGGCCAGCCGCGGGATCACCGCCAACTGCGTCGCGCCCGGTTTTATCCGCACCGCGATGACCGCCGCGCTCGATGAAAAGCAGCAGGCCGCGATCAATGGCCGCATCCCGATGGGCCGGATGGGCGAGGGCGCGGAAATTGGCGCCGCCGTCGCCTTCCTCGCCAGCCGCGAGGCGGCCTATGTCACGGGCGAAACCCTGCACGTGAACGGCGGGATGGCCATGCTGGGGTGATTGCTCAGATAAGGGGCTGGGGTGATCAGCGGCCTGTGTTTGCCCCTTATCCCCAGCCCAATACCCCCTCGCAAAGCCCCCCGCTTGCCCGTACAGTCAGTCGCGCTAAGG
This sequence comes from Erythrobacteraceae bacterium, assembly GCA_046339235.1. Lineage (GTDB taxonomy): Bacteria > Pseudomonadota > Alphaproteobacteria > Sphingomonadales > Sphingomonadaceae > Erythrobacter. The sequence continues at coordinate 8,846 of JBKDUW010000117.1, forward strand.
ATTTCTGATAGATTCCGGCGGTTGGGGGCGATTCCGCTCTCTTCGTGCCACCAACAGGAACGATAGGCGAAAGCGATGAAGGCCACGATCGAACGCGCGACCCTGCTGCGGTGCCTCTCCCACGTGCAGTCTGTGGTCGAACGGCGCAACACCATCCCGATCCTGTCGAACGTGCTGATCGATGCCAACGACGGCGGCTCGGTGCGGGTAATGGCGACGGACCTCGATCTGCAGGTGGTGGAGACCATGTCGGCCGCTTCGGTCGATCAGCCGGGCGCGATCACGGTGTCGGCGCACTTGCTGTTCGACATCGCGCGCAAGCTGCCCGAAGGCAGCCAGGTGAGCCTGACCACCAGCGACAACCGTCTCGAAGTCAAGGCGGGCCGCTCGAACTTCAAGCTGCCGACGCTGCCGCGCGACGATTTCCCGGTAATCGTCGAAGGCGATCTGCCGACCAGCTTCGAACTGCCTGCGCGCCTGCTGGCCGAGCTGATCGACCGCACGCGGTTCGCGATCTCGACCGAAGAAACGCGCTACTACCTCAATGGCATCTTCCTCCACGTGACCGACGAGGACGAGCCGCTGCTCAAGGCCGCGGCGACCGACGGCCACCGCCTCGCACGCTTCACGATCCCGCGTCCCGAAGGCGCTGCCGGGATGCCCGACGTGATCGTGCCGCGCAAAGCCGTGGGCGAGCTCAGGAAGCTGCTCGACGAGGCGCTCGACAGCAATGTCCTGATTGATCTTTCCGCCAGCAAGATCCGTTTCGCGCTCGGCGGCGAGGGCGGCATGGTGCTCACCAGCAAGCTGATCGACGGCACTTTTCCCGATTACAGCCGCGTGATCCCGACCGCGAATGACAAGCTTCTGAAGGTTGATCCCAAGCTGTTCTTCTCGGGCGTTGACCGTGTCGCGACCATTGCCACCGAGAAGACCCGCGCGGTCAAGATCGGTCTCGACAATGACCGAGTGACGCTCTCGGTCACTTCGCCCGACAATGGCACCGCAGCCGAGGAACTGGCCGCCGACTACCGCTCGGAGAGCATGGAGATCGGCTTCAACGCCAATTATCTCAAGGACATCCTTGGGCAGATCGATGCCGACACGGTTGAGCTGCATCTCGCCGATGCCGGCGCGCCGACGCTGATCCGCGAAAACGAGGCAAGCCGCGCGCTCTATGTGCTGATGCCGATGCGGGTGTGATCCCCGCCCGCAAGGAGGGGAACCACCGATGAATCGCGTCCAGGTCCAAGTCCGCAAGTCCGCGCTCACCGAAGCGGCGGTCGTTGACGTGCCGCTTCCCCCGCTGGCCGAAGGCGCGGTGCGGCTCGCGGTCGAGAGCTTCTCGGTCACCGCCAACAACATCACCTATGCGGTGGTGGGTGACGGGTTCAAATATTGGGACTTCTTCCCTGCACCCGAAGGCATGGGCATCGTGCCGATGTGGGGTCATGCGAAGGTGATCGAGAGCCGCCACCCCGAGATTGCCGTGGGCGAGCGCGTCTATGGCTATCTGCCGATGGCGAGCCATCTCGATGTGTTGCCGGTCAGGGTGACGCCCTCGGGCTTTTCCGACACCACCGATTATCGCCAGCCGATGAGTCCGGTCTACAACAGCTACACACGCCTCGCGGCCGACCCCGAGCATGATGGGCTGCGCGAGGCGGAGCGGATGATCTTCGGCCCGCTGTTCCGCACCGGCTTCCTGATCGAATACTTCCTACGCGGCGAAGACTGGTTCGGCGCGGAGCAGCTGATTGTCACCAGCGCCTCGTCCAAGACCGCGATGGGTCTGGCGAGCGTCGCGCGGCAATGTTCGCCGGGCATCAGGCGCATCGGCCTTACCTCCAAGGGCAATGTCGGCTTTGTCGCGGCGAGCGGGCTCTATGATGAGGTCGTCGCCTATGACGATCTCGAGCGCTTGCCGGTCGTCCGCAGCGTCAGCGTCGATTTTGCCGGCAATGCCGACCTGCTGGCGCGGATCCACCGCCATTTCGAGGATGCGCTGGTGCATTCCGCGCTGGTCGGCGCGACCCATATCGAGGCCCGTTCTGTGTTCGGCAAAGGCGAGCCGCTGCCCGGCCCCAAGCCCGCGCTGTTCTTCGCCCCCGATCACGCGGTCGCCTTCTACAAGGCGCACGGGGCCGAGGAGGGCGGCAAGCTGGTCGCAGCGGCGTGGCGCGAATTCCTCAAAGTGGCCGAAGGCACTGTCGCGATCGAGCGCCACAAGGGCCTCGAAGCAGCGCGAACGGTGTTCCTCGCCATGGTCGGCGGGGCGATTGATCCTGCTAAGGGCATCGTGATCGAGCCCTGAGCCGGGCGGCGGCTTACTCCGCCGCTTCGGCCAGCGCCGCGCGCTGCGGGCCGCGGATCAATCCGCCCGGAGTCGCACCGGTCCATGCCCCGTCCCGGAAGGTCACCACGCCGCCCTTGATCGTGGCGACATAGCCCTCCGCCTTCTGCAGCAGCCGCTTGCCGCCCGCGGGCAGATCAAAGGCGAGCCATGGCTTGCCAAGCTTCAGGCGGTCCATGTCGATCACGTTCAAATCCGCCAGATAGCCGGGCGCGATCACCCCGCGATCCTCGAGCCCGTAGAGCAGCGCGGTATCGCGGCACTGGCGCTTGATCGCCTGTTCGAGGCTGATCCGCTCCCCACGCTTGCGGCTCTTGACCCAGTGTTCAAGCATGAAGGTGGGCGAGGCCGCATCGCAGATCGTCCCGCAATGCGCGCCGCCATCCGACAGCGAGTTCACCGTGTCATCGGCATGCTGGAGCGGATGGAGGAAATCGAGATTGCCCTCGGCATAGTTGAGGATCGGAAGATAGATGAAGCCCCCACATTCTCCGTTGGTGCCATCATCGCGGCACAGCAGGTCATAGGCATATTCCTGCGCGTCCATCCCCGCCGCACGGGCGCGGGCGTTGACGCTCGCCTCCGCCGCCGGCTCGTAGTCGAAATCGGGGTCCATCTCGTATTGCAGCGCCCAGCCTTGGGTGATCACCATCACGACGCCGAGAATGTCCTGCGGGGCGGCGGAATAATCATTGGGTTCGGCCAAAAGCTGCGCCCTGAACGCAGGATCGAGCAGTTTTGTCTTCTGCTCGTCCCACGAAAGCTCCTTTATCGCCTGCCAGCTCGGGCGGAAGGCGAAGGGGTTCACCGTGCCCTGCCAAGCCATGATGATGCCATTGCCGCGCAGCGCGATCTGGGCGACGATGTTCGCGCCGTTATCGTTCTCCGCCCGCATCAGGGCGATCTGCTCGGCGAGCGGCAGTTCCTTGGCGATCGATTGCAGCGCGGCGAAGGTGACCGGGATCTTGGCCTCGCGGCTCAGCTTGCCCATCCACTCGAACTCGTTCCACTCGCGCTTGAGGTCGCTCGCCATTTCGAACACCGCATGACCGCCTGCCGCGGTGGCTCGGCCCATCGCCTTGCCGATCGCGACCAGTTCTTCAGGCGTGGCGGTGGTGCCGGGGACAAGCTCGCCATCGACCGACTTGTGCAGCACCGTGCGCGAGGTCGAAAAGCCCAATGCGCCGGCGCGCACGCCTTCCTCGACGATCGCGCTCATCGCCGCGATATCCTCCGGCGTCGGGACTGCGCCGGGCTGCTCGCGCTCGCCCAGCACATAGGCGCGCACGGCGCCGTGGGGCACGTGGGTGCCGATATCGACCGTGCGGGGGAGTTTTTCGAGCGCGTCGAGATATTCGGGGAAGGTCTCCCAGTTCCAGGTGATGCCTTCGGCCAGCGCGGTGCCGGGGATATCCTCGACCCCTTCCATCAGGCTGATCAGCCAGGCGTGACGATCGGGCTTGGCCGGCGCAAAGCCGACCCCGCAATTGCCCATCACCACGGTGGTCACTCCGTGCCAGCTCGACGGCGCCATTTCCTGATCCCAGGTCGCCTGGCCATCATAATGGGTGTGGATGTCGACAAAGCCGGGCGCGACAATCTTGCCCGCCGCGTCGATTTCCTGCGCCGCGCTGCCGGTAATCTGCCCGACCGCGACGATCACGCCGTCCTTCACCGCGACGTCGCCGGCATAGCCGGGTGCGCCGGTGCCATCCACGATCGTGCCGTCCCGGATGATGAGGTCGTATTGCGCCATGTTCTCTCTCCCGTTGGCCCGGGAGAATGTCGCAATCGTGGCAGGCTGTCCAGCGGGGCGGTTAGGCCGCCGCCATCCGGCGTGTTTCCTTCTCGGTCTCGGGCGCATCGAGGAATTCGCGGATCGCGACGAGACTTTCCTCGGTGTGAGTGAGCAGGAACAGGTGTCCACCGCCTGCAAAGGTGACAAGCCGCGAATTGGGGATAATCGCCTTCAGTATCTTGCCGTTGATCACGGGCACGATCTGATCATCCTCGCCCATCATGATCAGCGTTTCCTTGCCCATGAAGGGAAGCGCAGGCAAGCTAGTCCAGCCCAGCATGCACAGCAGCTGATACATGTAACCGCGTGGGCTAGGCGGCTTCAACCGGCCGATATGGCTGTCCTTCTGGTGTTCGGCCCCGTCCTTGTCGACCCCGCCGTAAAGCGTGGCGAAATGTTCGTTCATGAACTCGGGGTCGATATAGCGGCGCGGATTGGCCATCTTGGTGAAGGCGGCCGGGTTGCCCGGCACCATGAGCATTCCCGGAGTGGTCGCGATCAGGGTCAGACGGCGCGTGCGGCCAGGATGCTGGAGCGCAAAGTGCTGCGCCATCGCGCCGCCCCACGAAACGCCCATCACATCGACTTCATCGAGTCCGTATCTCGCCAACAGCTGCGCCGCCGTCCAGCTCATCGTGAAGGGGGTGTAGGGGATCAGCGGATCGGGTGATTCGCCCGTGCCCGGCATGTCGAACATCACGAATCCGCGTTCCGGCATGGCGGCCGCCAGCGGGGCGACCGCTTCGATATTCGCACCGATGCCGTTGAAGAACAGGATCGGCAGGTGATCGGAGGGCATGTCGAGCCGCCAAGTCGCAGTCCGTAGCGTCCGACCGCCCACCTGTTCCATCGAGATGACTGCGCCATCCATTGCATCGGCCATGATTCACGTCCTTTCTGGCCCCTCGCAAGGGGGCGGGTTGGGCGCGTTCGTCGATCCCTCACGAACGCGCCCACAAGATCATGCGCGGGCCTTTTTTTGCGGCCCCCCGGTCGCACCCGCGCTGCACTGCAATATCAGACTTCTTCGACGACGTAGAGTCCCGGTGCCGGATCGGACGGCTTGTAAGCGTCATTTCCCAGGCTGGCGGGCGCCGGCGTCTTGCTGCCCGAGCGTGCCTGCACCCATTCCATCCACAGCGGCCACCAGCTCCCGGCGACCTCCTCGGTGCCCTGCAGCCATTCGTCCGCGGTCGCGGGCAGCTTGCCCGTCTTCTTGTGGACGTAATACTTGGCCTTGGGGTTGCCCGGCGGGTTGAGGATCGCCTGCATATGGCCCGACTGGCTGAGCACGTAGGTCACATCCTTCGAGCCGAATAGCTGGGTCGAACGATAGGTCGCCTTCCACGGGGTGATGTGATCGGTGACCCCGCCGAGGATGAACAGATCGGCGTTGACCTTCGACAGATCGACCTTGTGTCCCGCCATTTCGACTTCGCCCTGCTTGATGAAGGCGAGGGTTTCGAACAGCGTCAGGAAGTCGCCCATCAGGCTGGCCGAAAGGTTGGTTGCGTCCGCGTTCCAGAACAATACGTCGAAGGCCGGCGGGTCCTGGCCGAGCAGGTAGTTGTTGATCACATAGTTCCAGACGAGATCGTTCGGACGCAGCCAGGCAAAGCCGCGGGCGAGATCGTCGGCCTTGATCACGCCCGCCTTCATCGCGCGTTGACGGGCGAGTTGCATCCCGTTCTCGCTGACCAGCGAGCTGGCCTCGATATCGGTCGGCTTGGGGTGGAGCACGCAGACCATCAGCGTCAGGGTGCCGAGGATCGGATTGCCGGTTGCGGCAAGCTTGGAAGCGAGCACCGAGGCGGTCTGTCCCCCCGAGCAACCGGCCGAAACGTTAACTTTCTTCGAGCCCGAAATCCCCGAGACCACCTCGAGCGCCTTCTCACAGGCGGCGATATACTCGGCCATGCCCCAGTGGCCCTGCTCCTTGCTGGGATTGCGCCACGAGATGACGAAGGCCTGGATGCCGTTGTCGACCTGCCACTTGATCAGCGATTTGTCGGGCGACAGGTCGTTGATGTACATCTTGTTGATCTGCGGCGGGATGGTGAGCTGCGGGATCGCGTAGACCTCGTCGGTGGTGGGCGCGTATTGCAGCACTTCCATGATCTCGTCGCGATAGACCACCGCGCCCTTCGACGTGGCGACATTCTCGCCAAGCTTGAACGGCCGCTTGTCGACCTGGCTGACCATGCCCTTGTTGTGGACCAGATCGGTGTAAGCGTTCTGCAAGCCCTTGATGAGGCTCAGCCCGCCGGAATCGATCACCCGCTTCTGCGCGGTCGGATTGCCGGCCAGGGTGTTGGTCGGCGCGAGGCCGTCGAGGATGATATTCGCGATGAAATTCGCGCGGTTGCGCTCCAGCTCGTCGAGCTCCAGATCCTCGAGCCAGCCGCGCATCCCTTTTTGCACCGCAAGGTAATATTGCGCACCCGCGCGGAAGAACGGGTTGTAGGCCCAGGCCGGGTCCATGAACCGCTTGTCCTTGGGATCGGGGGCGAGTTCGCTCTTGCCGGCGAGGATCTTGACCATGTCCTGCGCCATCGCGGCGGAGTGGCGGATAAAGCGGGTCGGATCGGATGCGGTTTCGCGCAGCAGCAGAGCCACCGCGCTGACGAAATCCTCACGCGCAACGCCGATCAGTGGACCCAGCGCATTGGTCGATTGGGCTGCCTCGTTCTCGAGCTGTACTTCGCTGTCTGCCATCGGATCCCCTGCCTACCTGGTGTTCTTTTTCTCGGCCACTGGCCGCGCCCCAAGATGCAGCCTGCCAGCGCAAGTTGCAAGCGTCGGCGCAAGGCCCAAAAACGCCTTCGGAAAGCCGCGCGTAAGGCTTCTTGTTTACTGCTTCGTCTCACGCTTTTCCAAGGGGTGAGGGCGCATTGGCTGGCCATGTCAGGGGTGCCCGCAAGCAAATCGCAGAACGAGGACGTCTTCCCTGTCGGGGGAGAGGCCCTGCCGCGCCTGCACGCGGTGAGCGCGGACAGCGATAACGACAGCAAAAACGACAACGAAAACGACAGCGCGCCACGCACGTCCGACGAGCGGCACGGGGCAGAGCGTCTGCGTCATGAAAACCTCGCCGGCATCGCCCAGGAAGTCAGCGACGCCGAGGAAGAGCAGCTCTTCTATCTCCCGCGCCATGGGCGCGGCATGACGGTCTCGCTGATCGTTGCCTTAGGGATCGCCTATTTCGTCACGCCGACCTGGTCGGGGCCGAGCCCGACGATCGCTGCGCTCTTTTCAATGACGCTGTTTGCGGCCTACGGATGGTTTGCCGCGGTCGAGCGTCGCAACGAGAGCGTCCTTCCGCTGCGGATCGCACTGCTGGTGATCGCCAACATCGTTCCGATGCTGTGCGCCGGCTATGCTCTTGCGGCGGGGATTTCCAGTGGTGCGCCGTTGCCCTGGGCTATCGCCACGCTGGTGTGCATCAACGCCGCCGCCGCGGTGTTGTTCAGCGGCCGCATTGCCTCGCTGTTCTGCGCCAATATTGCCAGCTGGGCGGGGTTTGTGGTGTTCGCCGCACCGGGCCTGCAGACCTATGCGGCGCTCACCGGCGCGGCGGTGACGCTGATCCTGATCGCGCGGGTCGAATGGCGCGCCGCCGATCGGCGCCGGGCCTTGCGCGAAGCGCGCGAGCGGGTGGCCGCGCGCGCCCAGGACATCCTGCGCAGCTTCGAGGAAAGCGGGCAGGGGTAGTTCTGGGAGACCGACCGCCGCGGGCTCATCACCTATATCTCACCCAAGGCCGCGCGGGTGCTGGGGCGCGAGAATGATACACTATGCGGATCGCCCTTAGGCGAGATCATCGACACCGGCCCCAATTCCGAAGAGACCGAGCGCAGGCTTGCCTTCCATCTCTCGGCCCGCTCGGCGTTCCAGGATCTCGATCTGCGCGCCGCACCGCAAGGCGAGGAGCGCTGGTGGGCACTCACCGGACGACCGGTCTACGATTCCTACAAGAAATTCTGCGGCTTCCGCGGCCACGGCACCGATCTCACCGAACAGCGCCGCAGCGAACAGCAGGTCTCGCGCCTCGCGCTGTTTGATTCGCTCACCAGCCTCGCCAACCGGGTGCAGATGAGCAACGCGCTCGAACAGATCCTCGGCGCGCCTGCCAAGCGCGAGCGCGCCTGCGCGGTGCTGATGCTCGATCTCGATCGCTTCAAGCAGGTCAACGACACGCTCGGCCATCCGGCGGGCGACGCGCTGCTCCAGCAGGTGGCGCAGGGGCTCGACCGGGTGATCGGCAGCGAGGGCCGCTGCGGCCGGCTTGGCGGCGACGAATTCCAGGTGTTGATCCCGGGTGATCGCAGCCGCGAAATGCTCGGCGCGCTGGCCCGCGAGATCATCGCCGTGCTCTCGCAGCCTTATCCGATCCACGGGCAGAACGTGGTGATCGGCGCTTCAGTCGGCATCGCCTGCGCACCGCAAGATGGGGCCTTCAGCGGCGTGCTGATCCGCAATGTCGATCTGGCGCTTTATGCCGCCAAGGATGCCGGGCGCGGGGTGTTCCGCTTCTACGAGCACGGCCTGCACGCCGCAGCCGAGGAGCGGGCCGAGCTTGAGCAGGATCTGCGCGATGCGATCAAGCGCGGCGAATTGCAGCTCAATTACCAGCCGATTGTCTATGCCGCGAGCGAGACCATCGTCGGCTTCGAGGCGCAGATGCGCTGGAATCATCCGCGCCGTGGCCCGCTTTCGCCCTCGCGCTTCGTCCCGATTGCCGAGGATGCAGGACTGATCGACCGGCTCGGGCAATGGGCCTTGCAGACCGCCTGCGCGGACATGGCCCGCTGGCCCGACAATCTGCGCTGTTCGGTTAATGTCTCGGCGCTGCAATTCGCCAATCCCGACCTGCCGACGATTGTCGCCAGCGCCCTTGCGCACAACGGCATC
>JBKDUW010000118.1:0-10439 GCA_046339235.1 Erythrobacteraceae bacterium
GAAGGCAGCAGGCTGAGCTTGTAGGTCTTGCCGTCGATCACCAGCGTGTGGCCGGCATTATGCCCGCCCTGAAAGCGCACGACCACATCGGCGCGGCTGGCGAGCCAGTCGACGATCTTGCCCTTGCCCTCATCGCCCCACGGGGCGAAGATCACGGTGACGTTGGCCATTTCTATCAGTATCAGGTGGCGACAAAACAGCGCGGGGACTAGGCGGTCGCGCGCAAGGTGGCAAGCGCGCGGGAAGGCCAAAGCGAAGGGTTGCGGGCCCCAGCCCGTTGCAGCAGGGTAACAGCACGCCCAGAGGAACCCCGATGAAAGCCGTCACCAAAGCCCTGCTCGCCGCCGCCGCCACCGCCGCGCTGGCCGCACCGATCCTTGCCCAGCACCGCGGGGGCGAGCGCTTGCCGCCTGAGTGCCGCGAGGAAATCATGCAGCTGTGCGGAAGCGACCGGGCGCAGCTGCGCGCCTGCCTGCGCGAGAAATATGCCGAATTGTCGGAAACCTGCTCGGCGCAATTGCGCGAACGCATGGCAGCGCGGCGCGGCGGCGGCCAGGGCGCAGGTGGCGGCGCGCGCGCGGGCGGCGGCATGGGCCAATATGCCAGCGCCAAGATCAGCAGCACGGTGGTCTATGGCCAGGACGTCCGCCAGCAGGTCGATCTCTACACCCCCGATGATGCGGTGGGCGATGCGCCGCTGGTGGTGTTCGTCCACGGCGGCGGCTGGCAGATCGGCAACCGGAGCCATGTGCAGGCCAAGCCGCAGCACTTCAAGGAGGCTGGCTACGTCTTTGCCTCGGCAGGCTACCGCCTGCTGCCCGATGCGCCGGTCGAAAGCCAAGCCGCCGATCTCGGCGCCGCGCTCAAGGCCTTGCGCGCCCAGGCCGAGACCGGCGGGTTCGATCCCGACACAATCGTGCTGATGGGCCACAGCGCCGGCGCGCATCTCGCCGCGCTGGTGGCGAGCGATCCGCAATATGCGGGCGATGCCTTTGGGGCGATTCGCGGCGTCGTGCTGCTCGACGGAGCGGGCTATGACGTGATGACCGCGGCCGCGACCCCGACGATGGAGCTGCCGACGCTCTACAAGGATGTGTTCGGCACCGATCCGGCGCGGCAGAAGGCGCTCTCCCCGATCACGCACGTGGGAGGCAAGGATGCGCCCCACTGGCTTGCGCTCTATGTCGCCGAGCGTCCGGGCTCGAAAATGCAGTCCGAAGCGCTGATGGGCGCGCTCGCCAAGGCGGGGAAGGATGCCAGTGCGGTGGCGATCACCGGAACCGACCATGGCCGCATGAACCGCGAACTCGGCACCGAGGCGGGCAAAGCGCAGACCGAGGCGGTCGATGCCTTCCTGAAGCGAGTGCTCGGCTAGAGCGCCCGCGCGCCGCCTAGACGGCCGCAATCACGTCGATCTCGACCATCAGCTCGGGCAATGCCAGCGAGCGCACCTCGAGCGTCGTGTCGGCCGGGTAAGGCGGCGTAAACCAGCGCTGCCGCGCCTCCACGATCTTGGGGAAGTTGGCCATATCGGTGAGGTAGATCGTGACCTTGACCACCTTGGACAGGTCGCTGCCGCCTGCGGCCAGCACGCGCGCGATATTGGCGAAGGTCTGGGCCAGCTGCGCGTCGAAGTCACCCTCGCCCACGATGCTGCCGTCTTCGCCGATGCTCGCCTGTCCCGAAAGGAACAGCAGATTGCCCACCTGCCAGCCGGGCGCGATGAAATAGGGCGCGAGCGGGTCACTATCGATCGTGATGGGCTTGGCCGGACCCGTCATGAGTTTGCCTCAAGTGCGACGGGCGCACCGTCCTTGATGATGTGCGTGCAGCCCAGCGCCTTGGGGTCCTCGCCCTCGGCGAGCTGGGCCAGCGTGCGCACTCCGCCGGCGCGCAGGGCTGCCGCCATTTCGCGGTCATGGCCCAAGGGCAGCCAGATCAGCGGCCTAGCCTCCGGCTGCGGCGCGGTTTCGGCCAGGCGATCGAGATAGAGGGTGAAGCCTGTGGCCGGCTCGTTGCTGCCCGCAATGCGGTAGGTGCCGCCCCGCCCGACCGCGCGGCGCAGGCCTTCGGCATAGAGCGTGAAGCCGAACCATGACTGGTATTCGAACCCGTGGCGCTCGGTCGGATCAAGCGTGATGCGCGCGGCATCCCCGATGCTGGCCGCAATCGCCTCCAGCCCGTCGAGCCGCGATTTCAGCGCGCCGCCGGCGTCTATCGCGCGCATCGCGACCAGCGCTTCGGCGAAAGCCCCGGTGGCGTAGATGAGCGGCAGGTAGGCCGACCCGCCCGCGCTGCGCAGTCCGCCCGCATCCTTGGTATCGAGCTCGCGCCGCACCGCTTCGATCTGCTCAGGGAGAAGCGGGAAGGCCTTGGCGCTCAACGTATCGACCAGATCGGGCAGCGTGAAATCGACCGATATGCCCGTCAGTCCCGCCGCTTTCAGCGCCTCGACGCTAAGCATAACCGCCTCGCTCGCCGCCGCGACAGTATCGGCCCCGATCAGCTCGGCGCCCAGTTGCAGGCGTTCGCGCGCGGGATCGAGCTGGCTCGCCTTGATCACCACCGTATCGCCGCAATAGGCCCGCCGCAGCGGACGCGGCGCGACGGCTAGGCTGGTCGCCGCAATCCGCCCGACCTGAGGGGTCATGTCCGAACGCAGCGCGAGGGTGCGCAGGCTCGCCGGATCGACGAAGCGGAACATCGCGCGCGCTTCGCCCGCCACGGCCCCTGCCATGCGGCCCGCCAGCGAGGCCTCGAATTCGAGCAGCGGCGGGCGCACGCGGTCATAGCCATGCGAGCCCAGCACATCGAGGCACGCGCGCATCGCCGTCGTGATCCGCGCCACCTCGGCAGGCAGCCGGTCCTCAAGGCCTTCGGGAAGGAGATCGTTGGGTTGGGTCATGGTGCAGGCTCACTACCCAAATCGTCATCCCGGCGAAAGCCGGGATGACGATCTTGGGAGTGGTTTCAGAACCCCAGCGCCGTGACGGTCTTCACGCCTTCGACCTTTTCGGCTTCCGCCACCACTTCGGGGGTCAGGGCTTCGTCGAGGCTTAGCAGCAGCACCGCTTCCCCGCCCGCCTCGCGGCGGCCGAGGTTGAAGGTGCCGATGTTGATGCCGCGCGCGCCCAGCAGCGTGCCGATCCGGCCGATGAAGCCCGGCTTGTCGTCGTTGACGATATAGAGCATGTGCCCGGCCAGTTCGGCTTCGATCCCGATGCCGAAGATCTCGACCAGGCGCGGCGCGTCATTGCCGAACAGCGTGCCGGCAACCGAGCGCGGACCAGCGGCGGTCTCCACCGTCACCCGGATCAGGGTGTTGAACGCGCCTTCGCGTTCGTGGCGGATTTCGCTCACATCAAGGCCGCGCTCCTTGGCGAGGAACGGCGCGTTGACCATGTTCACGCTGTCCGAATAGCGGCGCATGAAACCGGCCAGCACGGCGGCGGTGATCGGCTTGCCGTTGAGGCCAGCCGCCGCGCCCTCGCGCTCGATGCTGATACGGGTGAGGTTGCCATGCGCCAGCTGCCCGACAAGGCTGCCGAGCTTTTCGGCGAGCGCCATATAGGGCTTCAGTTTCGGGGCTTCCTCGGCGCTCAGCGACGGCACGTTGAGTGCGTTGGTGATGCCGCCGTTGACGAGGTAATCGGCCAGTTGCTCGGCCACCTGCAGCGCGACATTGACCTGCGCTTCGTTGGTCGAGGCGCCGAGGTGCGGGGTGCAGATGAAGTTGGGCGCACCGAACAGCGGATGATCGGCTGCGGGCGGTTCGGTTTCGAACACGTCGAGCGCCGCGCCGGCGACCTGGCCGCTGACGAGGCAGTCCTTCAAGGCCGCTTCGTCGATCAGCCCGCCGCGGGCGCAATTGACGATGCGGATGCCCTTCTTGGCATTCTCGAGCCGCTCGCGGCTCAAGATGTTGCGGGTCTCGTCGGTCAGCGGCGTGTGCAGCGTGACGAAATCGGCGCGGGCGAGGAGCGTGTCGAGATCGACCTTTTCGACCCCCATTTCGACCGCGCGGTCTTCGGTCAGGAAGGGATCAAAGGCGACCACCTTCATCTTGAGGCCGAGGGCGCGGCTGGCGACGATCGAGCCGATATTGCCAGCGCCGATCAGGCCGAGGGTCTTGCCTGTGACTTCCACGCCCATGAAGCCACTCTTGGGCCACTGGCCGGCCTGCGTCTGGGCGTTGGCTTCGGGAAGCTGGCGCGCCAGCGCGAACATCAGCGCGATGGCGTGTTCGGCGGTGGTGATCGAATTGCCGAACGGGGTGTTCATCACCACCACGCCCTTGGACGAGGCGTAGGGGATATCGACGTTATCGACGCCGATGCCGGCACGGCCGATCACCTTGAGATTGGTCGCGGCATCGAGGATCGCCTTGGTCACCTTGGTCGAGGAGCGGATCGCGAGGCCATCATATTCGCCGATGCGGGCGATCAATTGCTCGGGCGTTTCGCCGGTGATGACATCGACGTCGCAGCCGCGCTCTTCGAAAATGCGCGCGGCGTTGGGGTCCATCTTGTCGGAAATGAGAACGCGAGGCTTCTTGGGGGACTGGGTCATGGGGATTTCCTTCCACTCGTCGTCCCGGGCTTGACCCGGGATCGCTCGATACTGGCGGCTTGGGAACGGGGGAAAGCGGCCCCGGCTCGGTGGCCGGGGCGACGCGGTATCAGCTGAAAATCAGCCGTTCTTGACCTTGTCATAGGCCCATTCGATCCACGGCAGCAGGCGCTTGACGTCCTCCTGCTCGACGGTCGAACCGCACCAGATGCGCAAGGACGGCGGCGCATCGCGGTAGCCGTTGAAGTCGAAGCCGACGTTGCGCTCTTCGAGCAGCTTGACAATCTTCTTGGGCACGCCCGCCTTGTCGTCGTCCGAGAGGCTGTCGTACCAGTCGCCCTGGAACACCATGCAGACGCCGGTATTGGTCTGCTGCGCGGGATCGGACGCCATGTTGCGCAGCCACGGGGTGGCCTCGATCCAGTCCTTGACGATGGCCGCATTGGCATTGGCGCGCTCGACCAGCGCCTTGCGCCCACCGATCGACTTGGCCCATTCCAGCGCGGCGATGTAATCCTCGGTGGCCAGCATCGAGGGGGTGTTGATCGTCTCGCCGGCGAAGATGCCGAGATTGATCTTGTCGCCCTTCTTCATGCGGAACAGCTTGGGCAGCGGCCAGGCCGGATCATAGCTTTCGATCCGCTCGACCGCCTTGGGGCTCAGGATCAGCATCCCGTGCTGGGCTTCGCTGCCCATGACCTTCTGCCACGAATAGGTGGTGGCATCGAGCTTCGACCAGTCCATCTCCTGCGCGAAGATCGCGCTGGTAGCGTCGTTGATCGTGATGCCCTCGCGGCCCGGCTCGAGCCAGTCGGTGTTGGGGATCATCGCGCCGCTGGTGGTGCCATTCCAGGTAAACACCACGTCGTTGCGCTGCGGGATGGTGGTGAGATCGGGGACCTCCCCGTAATCGGCGGTCAGCACCTGCAGGTTGGGCAGCTTGAGCTGCTTCACCGCATCCTGGATCCAGATATTGCCGAAGCTCTCCCACGCGGCGACCGTCACCGGGCGCGCGGGATCGAGCATCGACCACATGGCGGCTTCGATCGCGCCGGTGTCCGATGCAGGCATGATGCCGATCAGGTAATCATCGGGGATGCCGAGCAGTTCGCGGCTGAGGTCGATGGCGTATTTGAGCCGCGCCTTGCCCAGCGCCGAACGGTGCGAACGGCCAAGCGATTCGGTTTTGAGTTTGTCCAGCGACCAGCCGGGGAATTTTGCCGTCGGACCCGAGGAAAAGAACGGGCGTTCAGGCTTTAGCGTCGGCTCGTGCTGGAGCCCGCGGGTGTACTCAGTCATGTATTCTCTCCTTGCAGAGAGCTCGCGCGGCGTTGGGACCGCGTGGCCCGGTGGCCGCTCTAGTGAGGGCGCGTGACAAGTCAATGAATGATTCCGGCCAATCCACCGGTTGCGCCGCAAAGCATAGTCTCTCGCCAATTGCGTCCGGCTCGCTTAAACGGGCGCTTCCATGCAGATTTCCGATCTTCGCATCGCCCTGTTCAGCGGCAACTACAACTACACCCGCGACGGGGCCAATCAGGCGCTGAACCGCCTGGTCGGCTCGCTGCTGGCCAAAAGCGCGAAGGTGCGCGTCTATTCGCCCAAGGTCGCCAATCCCGATTTCGAGGCCACCGGCGATCTGGTCGGACTGCCCAATGTGCCGATGCCGGTGAAGGGCCGCGGCGAGTATCGCCTGCCCACCGGACTTGGCGCAGCGGTGAAGCGCGATCTGGAAGCCTTCCAGCCCAATATCGTCCACGTCTCCTCGCCCGATCCTTCGGGCCATGCGGCGTTGCGGTGGGCGCAGGATCATAACATTCCGGTCCTCGCCTCGGTCCACACCCGGTTCGAAACCTATCCGCGCTATTACAACATGGCCTTCCTCGAACCGCTGATCATCCGCCTGCTGCGGCGCTTCTACACCCGCTGCGACGCGCTGGTCGCCCCGTCGCAGAGCATGATCGACGAGCTGCTGGCGATGGAGATGCACGCCGATATCGGGCTGTGGAGCCGCGGAGTGGATCGCACGATCTTCTCCTCCGCGCGCCGCGATCCCGAATGGCGGCGCTCGCTCGGGCTGGCCGAGACGGACGTCGCCATCTTGTTCCTCGGGCGGCTGGTGATGGAGAAAGGCCTCGACGTGTTCGCCGAGACGATCGTCCAGCTGCGCGCGCGCGGCGTGCCGCACAAGGTGCTGGTGATCGGCGACGGCCCGGCGCGCGGCTGGTTCGGAGCCAATCTGCCCGGCGCGATCTTTGCCGGGTTCAAGACCGGCGAGGCGCTCGGGCAGGCGCTCGCCAGCGGCGACATCTTCTTCTACCCCCGCGTCACCGAGACCTTCGGCAATGTCACCCTCGAAGCCATGGCGAGCGGGTTGCCCGTGGTCGCCGCGGGCGCGACCGGGAGCGCCAGCCTTGTTGCCGAGGGTGTGACCGGGCGGCTGGTGGTGCCGACCAGCAAGGAGGCCGACGCCATCGCCTTTGCTGAGGCGCTCGCCCCCTATTGCGTCGATCCCGCGCTGCGCGCGGCGCATGGCGCGGCGGGCGAGACGCGGGCGTGCGAGTATAGCTGGGAAGCGATCAACGCGGTGGTGGCCGACACCTATGTCCGGCTGGTCGATGCGCGGCGGTCGGCGCCGTCGGCCGACGCAGCCCGAGCCGCGTGACGGAGCGCTAACGCAGCACGCCAGCCTTGGTCATGCTGCGGGTGTAGGCGAGCAGGGACAGGGTCACCACCCAGATCGCGGCATTTAGCCCGGGCGACTTCATATCCGCCGGAACCTCGATCAGCGCGTAGTTGTAAATGGTGGTGCCGATCAACCCGATGGTCGCGACAACCATCGCCGGGAAAGCCAGCCGCGAGCGCAGCAGCAGCAGCAACGATCCCGCAAGCGCCCCCCATACGCCCAGCGCCCAGAACGCGATCGCGCCGGACGGATAGCTTTCCATGAAGGCGATTTGCGCAGGCGTCATGCCCAGATCAGCGAGTTTGCCGAGCACCGTCATCACGTAAATCAGCACGCCCATGGCATTGAACAGCAGAGTGAGAATGCCGATCAGCCAGAGATGCCACGGCGTCTTGGCACGCGGGTTCAGGATGCTGCTCACGGGGGACGGTCCCCCCCATCCGATGAGACCCGGACGGGGAGGAAATACGCCTTTAGCGCAAGCGCTGCAATCGTTAAGGCTTAGAGCCGCTCGATGCGCTTGGCCATTTCGTCGATCATGTCGACGATCTCGTTGATGGTGCGCTCGTCGAGCTTGCCCGCACGGGCGCGGTTCTTGAGCACGCTGCCAAGATTGCCCATCGCGCGGAACACATCATGCGAGCGGACCGTGGAGGTGCGTTCGCCGTGCCGGCCAAGGCGGCGCATCAGGGCCTCGACCTCGTCCTTGCGGGTCGCCAGTTCGGCGCGGCCCTGGTCGGTCGCGGCAAAGGGCTTCTTGGCCCCTTCCGACTCGGCCTCGGCGATCGCGCCTTCATCCTCGAGCAGTTGCAGCGTCGGGTAGACCGCGCCGGGGCTGGGCGCATAGGCGCCGCCGGTCATTTCCTCGATCGCCTTGATCAGCTCGTAACCGTGGCGGGGATCCTCGTCGATCAGCGCCAGGAGCGCGAGGCGCAATTCGCCCTGGCCGAACATCCGCCCGCGGCGACCACGGCGACCGGGTCCGCGAAATTCCTCGCCGCCCTCGCCCTTGAGTTCCTCGGCATCCTCGCCGCCGAACGGGCCGTCTTCGGCAAAGCGCCCGCGCATCTTCCAGCCCGGGCCGCCGAAGTTGACATTGCCGTTCATCGCCATCGTCGCCATCGCCTCGGCCAGCTTGTCCCAGCCGTTGCCGCGTCCATATCTATTCCAGCTCATCCCACTTCCTCCATGCGTTGTGATACATCCAAGATATATCTTAGACCTATCTTCGCAAGGGGTGATCGCCGGGAAGTTTCCCTTTTCCGCCGGCAGGCCTATCACGCCCGATGAATGACTGATCTGTTCGGACAAGATGCATCCCCGCCCCCGCCCGGCGCGCCCACCGCTGACGCGCCGCTGGCCGACCGGTTGCGCCCGGCCTTTCTAGGGGAGGTCGTCGGGCAGGAACATCTGACCGGCCCCGAGGGCGCGATCGGGCGGATGGTGGCGGCGGGCAAGCTGGCGAGCATGATCCTGTGGGGGCCGCCCGGCACCGGCAAGACCAGCATCGCCCGCCTGCTCGCCGACGCTGTGGGGATGCGCTACGTCGCGATCAGCGCGGTGTTCTCGGGCGTGGCGGACTTGAAGAAAGCCTTTGCCGAGGCCGAGAAAATGGCCGGCGCGGGCCGCAAGACGCTGCTGTTCGTGGACGAGATACACCGTTTCAACCGCGCCCAGCAGGACGGCTTCCTCCCCTATGTCGAGCGCGGGGTGGTGACGCTGGTGGGCGCGACCACCGAGAACCCGAGCTTTGCCTTGAACGCCGCACTGCTCTCCCGCGCGCAGGTGCTGGTGCTCAACCGCTTGGACGAAACGGCGCTCGCGGAATTGCTGGCGAAGGCGGAAAGCCTCGAAGGCCCCCTTCCCCTCACCTCCGAAGCCCGCGATGCGCTGATCGCGCAGGCCGATGGTGACGGGCGGTTCCTGCTGGGTCAGGCCGAAACGCTCTATGCCTCAGGGCTGACCGAACTGCTCGATCCGGCAGCACTCGGCACCTTCCTGCAACGCCGCGTCGCCGTCTACGACAAGGACCGCGACGGGCACTACAACCTCATCTCCGCGCTGCACAAGGCGGTGCGCGGTTCTGATCCTCAGGCCGCATTATATTACCTCGCGCGGATGCTGACCGCGGGCGAGGAGCCACTGTTCCTTGCCCGGCGGCTGGTGCGCATGGCGGTGGAGGACATCGGCCTCGCCGATCCCCACGCGCTCCCGCAATGCATGGCCGCGATGGAGGCCTATCGCTTCCTCGGCAGTCCCGAAGGCGAACTCGCGCTGGCGCAGGCCTGCCTTTACCTCGCCACCGCGCCCAAATCGAACGCAGTCTATCTGGCACAGAACGCCGCGTGGAAATCCGCGAAAGAGACCGGCAGCCTGATGCCGCCGATGAATATCGTCAACCCGGCGACGGGCCTGATGGAAAGCCTCGGCTACGGCAAGGGCTACACCTATGATCACGACACGCCCGAGGGCTTTTCGGGCGACAATTACTGGCCGCAAGAGATGGCGCCCGAGCAGTTCTACACCCCGGTGGAGCGCGGGTTCGAGCGCGAGGTGAAGAAGCGCCTCGAATACTGGGACAAGCTGCGAAGCGAGCGGGGGTGAGCGAAATGTTGGACAGCTGGGAAGCGGCACGCGATTTCGCGCTCACGCTGGCAGGGACGGAGTTGTCGACCAGCTATGGCCAGCCCGCAGTCAAAGTGGCCGCCAATGGCCGCACCTTCCTCAGCACAGGACGCGAGAGTGACACCGCGTTTGTGCTGCATATCGATCTTGGCACGGTCGAAATGCTCAAGGAAACCGAACCTGCAACCTATTGGCAGACTGCGCATTATGAAGGCTATCCTGCGGTGCTGGTGGGCTATGCCAGCGGCGATCCGGCGCGGGTGCGCGATGTGGTCCGGCAAGCGCACCATCAGGCGGCCGCGATGAAGCCGGTCGCCAAACGGAAGCGATGAGCGGGCGGTTTTCCCACTTTCTCGCGGTCGACTGGTCGGGCGCGAAGGGCGCGCGGCAAAAGGGGATCGCGTTGGCGATGGCGCGTGCCGAGGGCGGCGCTCCGGTGCTGCTGCCTGCGCCTGAACCCAAAGGCTGGGCGCGCAGTCAGGTGTTGGCTGTGCTGCGCGATCTGCCGGGAGCAACGCTGGTCGGGCTTGATCTCGGGATCGGCCTGCCTCACGCCGAT
>JBKDUW010000119.1:0-3298 GCA_046339235.1 Erythrobacteraceae bacterium
GTCGGAAGGCATCGTCTACACCAACCTGTTTACCGGCGTGCACGGCAATTATCTGCGCTCCTCGATCGAAGCGGCGGGGCTTGATCCCGAAGACCTGCCGGTCAGCGATCCCAGCAAGATGAACTTCGGCAGCGGCGGCAATACCAAGGCCAAGGCGTGGAAGGACATCTGGGGTTCGGGTCAGGGTATCGGTCCGATCAAGGAAGTCGGCACGGTCGAGGATCTGGTCGCGCGGTTCGAGCGCGAATACCACGCCGCCAAGGCGCAGCTTTTGGCCAATTCGGGCTACACCGCGTGGGGCGCAATGGCCGAAGCGGCCGAGTAGCGCCTACTCCGCCGCCCACAGATCTTCGGCCATGGCGTCAAGCTCGGTGAAGTCGAAGCCGGTCCCGAGCGGGTTCTTGCGATTGAGCAAAATCCGCCAGCGTTCGGCCAGCAATTGCCGCCGCAGCGCGTCCTACAGCAGGTGCACCCGCATCAATACTTCGGCAAGCGCCAGCTCCGGCTCGTGGCAGCGGGCGTGCGACCAGCTCGCCTCGATCCGCCCGACCCGCGCGATCACCACTCCGTTATAGCGATGGTGCGGGCCGCGATGGAGTGGCATCCCGGTGCGCAAAGTCGCGTCCTCGTTGGCGGGCAACAGCAACCGTTGATGCGGAAATCGTCAAACCCGACCTGCTCGCGCCCGAGTGCCGCGAACATCGGCCCGAAGCAACGCTTCGAAAGCAGCTGGCGCGGAAGCAGGTGGTGGCGCTGGAGTGCGGGATGTTAACCGGGGTGGCCGCGACGGTTGACCGCGCGGAAGGCGATGACAGTGCGGATGGCGGAGCGACCCCTCGGATGCATCTGTTCGCGCCACACCCTGATGAAGTCTCGGTTGCGTGATGGGCGCATGACCAGCCTAGTGCCGTCGGGCGCGATGATCCGCTCGCTCTCGTCAAGCCCGCCGACGATCACGAGCTGGTTGACCAGCCGCACTCCGAGCCGCGTTGCGGCCACCTTGTCGGCGTTGAGCGCTGGTTCGATCCTGAGTTCCTGACCGATCCAGAACGCCAGCCCGACGCTTTGCAGGGCGCAATCGGCCGCCTCGTTAAAGGCGATCAGGCCGAGCGCGGGGAAGGCGCCACCTTCGAGCCAGGCGGTGATCACGGATTCGAAGAACCGCCGTCCGATGGCGCTGCCCGAGGGTTGCCAGTAGACCGCCTGAAAATCCTCGAAATGCTGGGTGAGATCGCGCGCAAGGCCAAGGATGCCTTTGAGCACCGGCATGCTCCGCTCACCGCCTGCAAGGTGCGGACCGGGCGTGATCGAAAGCGCCTCCAGACCGCCTGTCGCAGCCGCAGAGGAAAAATCGAAGCGATGGGCGATGTCCGGCACCGGACCGGACGCACCGTCTGCCAGGCCGCGCAGATCAAAGGTCAGCCCTTCGCGTAGCAGCTCCACCCAAGCCTCGTCCGGTGCATCAGGGCCGCTTCCGGCGGCAGGCACCGGCTCGCCCTGCGCGACAAGCAACCCCGCCGCAGCAGCGGCGGCAGGATTGTGGCTTAGCGAGACAGCATGCTGGCGCGATACAAAAGCCAGTATCGCAGCGCGCGTGGGCCTTTTGCCCGACGCGAACAGCAAGTGCAGCCCTGCGCATCAGTGTGCTGCGGCGGTGGAATTGTTGAGGCCCCCCTTCGAATTGCGCCAGACCGAGCCACATTCGGTACTCAAGCATTTGGAGTGTTTGCCCTTTGTCGTCGAGTCCCGAATAGACCGCCCTGTCCCGATCCGGATCATGCCCTAGAAGATCCCTTGGCATAGTCCCTCTGCCAATGCTGATCCCAGTTCCTGGCATTGTTTCAGCACCTCGTCTGGAACTTGCTTGGACGCAGCAATCGCCTCGGGCGATTGGGCGGCAAAGTTAACGATCAGCGGATCGGCCACCCGCCGCAGCCGCCATCCGGTCGCGATCCGGTCGATCTGGCGCTGCGCCCCCGCGCCGTCCGATCCGGCTGCAATGATCGTGGCATAGGGACGCCCTTCGATCCGACCGAGCACCGCATAATAGGTGGAATCGAACATCTCCTTCATCAGTCCGCTCACGCTGGCGAGATTTTCAGGGCAGACGAACAGATAGCCGGCGGCCGCGAGCAAATCCGCGCCGGTCACGCCATCGGCCCGTATCAGCCGCGCATTCTGCGCGCCCGCGGCGGCAGCCTCGGCCATCGCCGCGCTCGCGCCTGTGCGGCTGTGCCAGGCAATCAGTAGGTGCGGTGCGAGCGGGTATTCTTCCATGGCCGCTGGGTGGCCTGCGATCCTGTCGATTGTCAATCGCTTGCGCCTGTCCGGCTTGTGCCATTTGCGGTAGGAGGTCGGCATGACCTCTGTTTCCACCCCGCTTGCGCCCCATGCCCACGTGCTGGGCATCTCCTCCTCGCTGTCGGGCAAGGCGTGGTGCTGGCGCGGGGGCAATATGGAACTCGGGGCCGATACCGTCCAAGGCCTCGACCATACGATCCTCGATCAGCTGCTGCTGACGCGCGGGGTGGCCGAGGATGATCTCGCGCGCCATGCCAAGCCGACCTTGCGCAACTTCCTGCCCGACCCTTCGGTGTTCCGCGATATGGACGCCGCTGCCGAACGGCTCGCCGCAGCAGTGATGAGGGGCGAAAAGGTGACCATCTATGGCGACTATGATGTCGACGGGGCGACTAGCGCGGCCTTGATGGTCGAACTGCTGCGCTCGCTCGGGCATGATGCGGGCTACTATATCCCCGACCGGCTGCTTGAAGGCTATGGCCCGAGCGGCGAGGCTTTGGTGAAACTGGCCGAGGCCGGTTCGCAACTGATCGTGACAGTCGATTGCGGCGCGATGGCGCACGAGGCGCTGCTGATGGCCAAGCAGGCCGGAGTCGATGTCGTCGTGGTCGATCACCACAAGTGCTCGCCCGAGCTTCCGGTGACGGCGGCGCTGGTCAATCCCAACCGGCTCGACGAGAGCGATCTTGGTGCAGCGCACGGACACCTTGCTGCGGTGGGGGTCGCCTTCCTGCTCGGCATCGCGCTGGTGCGGACCCTGCGCGGCAAGGGCTGGTTTGCGGGGCGATGCGAGCCCGATCTGATCGGGTTGCTCGATCTGGTTGCGCTCGGCACGGTGGCCGATGTTGCGGCACTCCACGGCCTCAACCGCGCCTTCGTGGCGCAGGGCCTCAAGGTGCTCGCCCGGCGCGAGCGCATCGGCATGGCCGCGCTCATCGATGCGAGCCGCCTGACCCGCGCGCCGCAATGCAGCGATCTCGGCTTTGCACTCGGCCCG
>JBKDUW010000120.1:0-6187 GCA_046339235.1 Erythrobacteraceae bacterium
GCCACGTCTTTCCGCTGATGGCGCGCGATGGTGGTGTGCTGGTGCGCGCCGGCCACACCGAGGCGGCGGTCGATATCTCGAGGCTAGCCGGGCTCAACCCGTCGGGCGTGATCTGCGAGATCATGAACGAGGACGGGACCATGGCCCGGCTCGATGATCTCGTCGCCTTCGCGCGCAAGCACAATCTCAAGATCGGCACGATCCGCGACCTCATTGCCTACCGGATGCGCAATGACCATCTGATCGAACGCCTCGGCGAACGCAGCTTCGAGAGCGATTACGGCGGCCAGTGGCGGCTGATCACCTACCGCGACCGGGTCGCGGGCAACGAGGCCTATGTCCTCCAGAAAGGCCATGTCGTCCCCGGCGAGCCCACCCTCGCCCGCGTGCACCCGATTTCGGTGTTCGACGATGTGCTGGGCGCCCCCGGGCCGCGCAAGCGCACGCTTCAGCGCGCGATGCAGGCAATCGGGACGCATGGCTCGGGCGTGATCGTGATCCTCACCGACCTCTTCGGCACCGGCGAATGGCGGCAGGACGAGGAATTGCGCAACATCGGCATTGGCTCACAGATCCTCGTCGATCTTGGCATTTCGGAGATGGTGCTGCTGTCGAACAGCCGCCCCGATCTTGTCGCGCTCGAAGGCTATGGCTTGACCATCACCAACTTCCATCCCATTCCGGAGTAAACCCATGGCCCGCATCCTTATCGTCGAAGCGCGCTTCTACGCCCATCTTAACGACATGCTGGTCGCCGGCGCGCGCGCCGCGCTGGAAGCAGCAGGGCTCGAGGTCGAGGTTTTGACAGTGCCCGGCGCACTCGAAATCCCCGGCGCCATCGCGCTCGCCGCCGAGGCCGGTCTCTATGACGGCTTCGTCGCCATCGGCGTGGTGATCCGCGGCGAGACCTATCACTTCGAAATCGTCGCAGGCGAAAGCGCGCGCGCGATCATGGCGCTGACGATGGATGGTATCGCCATCGGCAACGGAATCCTTACTGTCGAAAACGAGGCCCAGGCGCTGGTGCGCGCCGATCCTGCACAGAAGGATAAGGGCGGCGAGGCGGTCAAGGCAACGCTGGCGCTGATGGCGCTGCAGGATCGCTTCGGTCGGTAAGCGGCGCGGGTGGCCTGTTCCATTCTGGACCTTGCCCCCTGCTACGCAGTTTCCCTCTGTAGATTTCCATAAGCCATTAAAGCGATATCCGAGCAACTTCTGCTGTTGGTCGTCGGTCGCACGGGTTAGCAGGTTCGTGGAGCCAGCATCGGGATTTTACATTGGAAAATACACCTACTGCGGCACCGGACCTGTCCGTGCTGCCTGCGATTATTGTGACACTTAAAGAACAACTCGCCGCGCTTGATGCGATCGGCGCTCATATCGGTGCGGCACATGTGGATGCGGCGATCGAACACCTGCGGCTGAAGCTGGCGCGCCGCATGCTGCACTAATTTCCGCAAGGAAAAGAGCACCCTGCGTATTTTCCCGTAAAGCCAAAAGCGGGGCATGACGCTTCGGTGAACGCGTCTTGCATCGTAGTTGCGCCCTTCGCACAACGCAATTCGCAGGTCATGACTATGGCTGACTCCGCGCCGACCGCTGTGTCCAAACTGGTGCCGGAATCATACCTGCAGCCACTCGCCGATGAACTCGTGGCGATAGCCGCAAGGCTGCGCGATGTCGCCGCGGCACTGGCATCAACGCAGCGTTCGCAGCGGTCAGAGCGGCGCTATCTCGCACCAGCGCGGCAGGCCTATGCGCTGCGGCGCAAGCGCGCGGCGATTTTCGGCAATTCCGAATTGTTCGGAGAGCCAGCGTGGGACATCCTGCTCGATCTCCATATCGCCCATGCCGATGGCAAGCCGGTCTCGGTGTCAAGCGCCTGCATCGGATCGGCCGCCTCGTTCGCCACCGGCCTGCGCTGGCTTGGTGTGCTGGCGGCAGAAGCGCTGGTGGTGCGCGAAAGCGATTCCGACGACCTCCGCCGTGTATTGGTGCGGCTGACCCGCGCTGGCATCACGGCGATGGAACGCTTTTTCAATGCGGTAATCAGCCCCGCCTAGCAGCGCCCGCCGAAGCAGCCGCGCCCGGCATAGGCTGCGCTGTCGCCCAGTTCTTCCTCGATCCGGATCAGCTGGTTATACTTGGCAAGCCGGTCAGAGCGCGCGAGCGAACCGGTCTTGATCTGCCCGCAATTGGTCGCCACTGCAAGGTCGGCAATGGTCGCATCCTCGGTCTCGCCCGAACGGTGGCTCATCACGCAGGTGTAGCGCGCGCGGTGCGCCATATCGACCGCTGCGAGCGTTTCGGTGAGGGTGCCGATCTGGTTGACCTTCACCAGCAGCGAATTGGCTAGGCCCTTGGCGATCCCGTCATAAAGGCGCGCGGGGTTGGTGACGAACAAATCGTCGCCCACCAGCTGCACGCTATTGCCGCTCTTGGCGGTGAGCGCGGCCCAGCCTGCAAAATCATCCTCGCTCATGCCGTCCTCGATCGAACGGATCGGGTAATCGGCGCAGAGCTTGGCGAGGTAATCCGCCATTTCGTCAGGCGAAAGGCTGAGGCCTTCGCCCGAAATCTCGTACTTGCCGTTCTTGAAGAACTCTGTCGCAGCGCAATCGAGAGCCAGCACAATGTCTTCGCCCGGGGTGAACCCTGCCTTGGTGATGCTTTCCATGATAAAATCGAGCGCCGCGCGGGTGCTGGCCAGATCGGGGGCAAAGCCGCCTTCATCGCCGACGCTGGTGGCGAGGCCCTTTTGGGCGAGGCCCTTCTTCAAGGTTTGGAACACCTCCGAGCCCCAGCGCACCGCTTCGGAGAGGCTGTCCGCACCAACCGGCATGATCATGAATTCCTGGATGTCGATCGGGTTATCTGCGTGCTCGCCGCCATTGATGATGTTCATCATCGGCACCGGCAGCAGGTGGGCTGAAACGCCGCCAAGATAGGAATAAAGCGGCAAGCCGCGCGCATTGGCCGCCGCCTTGGCGACCGCCAGCGACGTGCCGAGGATCGCATTGGCGCCAAGCCTCGCCTTGTTGGGCGTATCGTCCAAGGCGATCAGCGCCAGATCGATGTCGCGCTGGTCCTCGGCGTCGAAATTGTCGATCAGCAACTCGCGGATCTCGCTGTTTACCGCATCGACCGCCTTCAACACGCCCTTGCCGAGGTAGCGCGCCGGATCGCCGTCGCGCAGTTCGACCGCCTCATGCGCGCCGGTCGATGCGCCTGAGGGCACCGCCGCGCGGCCGAAGCTGCCGTCTTCGAGCAGCACATCGACCTCGACAGTCGGGTTTCCGCGGCTATCGAGAATCTCGCGGCCGTGCAGGTCGATGATGGCGGTCATGTTTGGCTCCGGCTGGAATGTGTTGTAGGAAGCTAAGTCACTCTGGACGGCATGATTCTGGGTCACCCCGCACGTCTTTCGCGTCCCTATGCGCGGGAACTCTCCGGCGCAAGCGCGAGGGCGGCAGGATGGCCCGGGACAATGGAGACAAGGATCATCATCATGGCAGACACCACCCCCTCGAAAACGCCCGCCAAGAAGACCCCCGCGAAATCCGCCAAGGGCGCCACCACCAAAGCGAATAGCCCTACCAAGGCCGCCTCACGCAAGACCGCCGCGACCGCCAAGAGCGCCGATCCGGTGGCGCCGGTGGCCGAGGCCAAGAGCCGCTTCAACGCCGCGCTTGAAGAAGCCAAGGCCGGCGCCACCGCGCTGCGGGCCGAGGCCGAGAGCCGGCTGACCAACGCGGGCGAACAGGCCAAGGGAAAGAGCACCGATCTGGTCGCCGATGTCAAGAATTACGGTGAACCGGCGCTCGGCAAGGCCGGCGAACTCGCGGTCGAGGGCAAGAAGAGCGCCAGCGACGCGATCGCTTCGCTCGGCAAGGTGGTAGGCGATAGCGCCCCGCAGATCGACGAGAAGCTCGGCGAGCAATATGGCGACTATGCCCGCAAGGCTTCGCGCACGTTGCAGGAAACCTCGGCCAAGCTCGATGCCAAGAGCGTCGAGGAACTCCGCGAAGATGCCCGATCAATGGTGCGCAAGAGCCCGGGCGTCGCGGTAGGGATTGCGGCGGTAGTCGGCTTCTGCATCGCCCGCATGCTCGGCGGCAAGCGCGGCTGAGCGGACCGAAACCCTGAGCCTTAACGAGAACCCGGCAATGCAGGACACCCAGACCGGCCAGCCCGCGCCACCCGCGGATGCTCCCGCGGCGGGCGTCGCTGACGGGGACACCGGCGCCGAGGATGCGCTGACGACGCTGCGCGACGAGATCGCGGTGCTGATCGATGACGCGCGCACCTATGCCGAGGCCGCGGCCACGTTCCAGAAGACCCGCGCGACGATCGCCGGAAAGACCGCCGGGCGCGCGATTGTGCTGCTGGTGCTGGCACTGGTATTGCTCCACATCGCGCTGATCGCGCTCGCGGTGGGCGCGGTGTTCGCGCTGGCGCCGCTGGTCAGCGTGTGGGGTGCGATGGCGATTGTCGTCGGCGCGATGCTGGCGGGCGTCATCGCGCTGGTGTTGATGGCGCGCAAGGACGGCGCGTTGCTGGCGGCGTTGTTTGCGAGTGACAGGGGAACCGTCGCATGACCGCCCTGCCCCCGCGCTTCTTCGAGGACCGCGCACTGCGCGATGCCGCCCGCGCGGTGCTCGAGGAAGACGTCGCCCGCCTGCGCGACAGCCTCGAAGAAGAAGGCGTGACGAGCCGCGTGACCTCCAGTGTCGGCACCACCATCACCGGCCGTATCCGCGCCGGCGCAAATGACGTGCTCGAGCAGGCGAAGCAGGCCGCGAGCGATCATCGCGGCGTGCTGGCAGTGCTGATCGGTGCGATCCTGCTGTGGCTGATGCGAGGGCCGCTGCTGGCGCTGATCGAAGGTGAGGCCGAGGATGAGGCCGACACCGAAATTGAACCCGAAGATGCGATGGCCGGGGCAGCGGCGGAAGCACTGTCGCCGGACGCCGCAGGAGAATGATCATGAACGATGCCGCCCCCCTCGCCCCTGCCACCGCTCGCGATGCGCTACGCGCGCGGATCGAGGCGGCCGAGCGCCGCAATGCCGAACGCAGTCTTGCTGATCAGGCACGCGACGCGGCCGGTGCGGCGATCGATTACACCCGCGCCCACCCGCTCACGGTAATCGGCGGGGCATTGGCGCTTGGCCTGGTCATCGGGCTTGCCACCCGCCCCGGTCGCCGACTGGCGGGCCAGGCTCTCGGTGCCGTGGGTGCGGCCACCTCGGGGGTTGCGGGCAGCGCGACGGCGGGCGCGAAAAGCGTCAGTGTGGCGGGCGGCTCCAGGGTCGTCACAATGCTCAGCAACGCAGCGATGACCTATGCGATGAAGCTCTTCGACGAGGTGCTGCAAGGGGCCAGCGAAGGGCAGGACAAGATCGAGGAATTGGGCGACGAGGCAGCGAAAACCCTCAAGACAGCGACCGAAACCACCCGCAAGGCCGCCAGCAAGACGCAAGACCGCGCCACTCGCGCGGTGCGCGATGTGATCGGCAAGGTGAAGCGCTGAAGCAGGCTTGCCCTTGGCACGGGACACGCTAAGGCGCGCGCATCATTCCTCCCCAAGGGCTTACAACATGGCAGAAACCACTCCGAACCAGCGGCTCCACTTCGTTATGGGCGGCCGCGTCAAGGACCCGCGCGGGTTCGAATTCCAGGACCCGGAGAGCATCCACGTCGTCGGCGTCTACAGCTCCTATGACGCCGCGGTCGATGCGTGGCGCGCGCAGGCACAGCGCACGGTCGATGATGCCGAGATGAAGTATGTGGTGGTCCACATCCACAGACTCCTGACCCCGGAAGACTAAGACGCGCGGGCGGGGGCATAGACAATTCCTTCCGCCCGTTCCGCACCAGCGATGCCGAGGCGCTCGCGGCGCTGACACTTGCAGTGATCCGCGTAACCGACCTTAGCGCCTACACGCCCGAACAGGTGGCGACATGGGCTGCACGCTACCCCGGGGCGGAGCGGTTTATCGCCAGCGCGGCCAAGGGTGACACGATCCTTGTGGCAGTGGACGCCGAGGACGCCCCGCTGGCCTTTGCTCTGACCGTGCCCGACGGGCACTGTGATATGCTCTATTGCCACCCCGACCATGCCGGCCGCGGATTGGCTGCGGCCTTGCTCGCTGAAACCGAGATTTTCGCGCGCGGCGCAAATTACC
>JBKDUW010000121.1:0-9770 GCA_046339235.1 Erythrobacteraceae bacterium
ACCCATGACAGCATCGGACTGGGCGAGGACGGGCCGACCCACCAGCCGATCGAGCACCTCGCCTCGCTCCGCGCTATGCCGAACCTCTTGGTGATGCGACCGGCCGATGCAGTCGAGACCGCCGAGTGCTGGGAGATTGCGCTCAGGCAGCCCGATCGCCCGACGGTGCTGGCGCTGACCCGCCAGAACCTGCCGCAGCTGCGGCTCGACGCAGGCGAGAACCTCTCGGCCAAGGGCGGCTACCGGATCAAGGCAGCGGATGTTGCGCGCAAGGTCGTGATTCTTGCCAGCGGCTCGGAAGTCGAGATCGCGCTGCAATGCGCCGCACAGCTCGAGGACGCAGGGATTGGCACCGACGTTGTCTCGATGGTCTGCACCGAGTTGTTCGACGAACAGGATGCCGCCTACCGCGCCGATCTGCTCCCCGATGACACGCTGATCGTCTCCATCGAGGCGGCGAGTACCTTTGGCTGGCAGCGCTACACCGGGCGCGAAGGGCTCACCATCGGCATCGACAGCTTCGGCGCATCGGCCCCGATCGCCGACCTCTACGCCCATTTCGGCCTCACCGCCGAAGCCATCGTTCCGAAAATCCAGAACAAACTAAACAGCTAAGCAGGAGTATTTCTTATGGCCACCAAGGTTGCCATCAACGGCTTCGGCCGCATCGGCCGGCTTGTCGCGCGTGCGATTCTCGAGCGCAGCGATCACGATCTCGAGCTCGTCTCGATCAACGATCTGGCCGACGCGAAATCAAACGCGCTGCTGTTCGCTTACGATTCGGTCCACGGCCGGTTCGGCGGCGAGGTGGCCGCCGATGGCGACGCGATCATCGCCAATGGCAAGCGCATCGCGGTGACCAAGGAGCGCGATCCCGCCAATCTGCCGCACGCCGCGATGGGCATCGACATCGTGCTCGAATGCACCGGCTTCTTCCAGTCGGACGAAGCCAGCCGCCCGCATCTGGCCGCTGGCGCCAAGCGCGTGCTGATCTCCGCGCCCGCCACTGGCGTGTCCAAGACCATCGTGTTCGGCGTGAACCACGAAACGCTGACGGCGGAGGACGTGATCATCTCCAACGCGAGCTGCACCACCAACTGCCTCGCACCGGTCGCCAAGGTGCTTAATGATGTCATTGGCATCGAGCGCGGCTTCATGACGACGATCCATAGCTATACCAACGACCAGCGCATGCTCGACCAGATCCACAGCGATCTGCGCCGCGCGCGGGCGGGGGCAGTCAACATGATCCCCACCACCACCGGCGCTGCACGCGCGGTGGGCCTGGTGCTGCCCGAGCTCAAGGGCAAGCTCGACGGCTCCTCGGTGCGCGTGCCGACCCCGAATGTCTCGCTGATCGATCTGGTGTTCACCCCCTCGCGCGACACCTCCGCCGAGGAAATCAATACGGCCTTGAAGGCGGCTGCCGAGGGGCCGATGAAGGGCGTCCTCGACTACACCGATCAGCCGCTGGTATCCTCGGACTTCAATCACTATCCGGCCAGCTCGATCGTCGACAGCCTCGAGACCAGCGTGATGGAAGGCAAGCTTGCCCGCGTGGTCAGCTGGTATGACAATGAATGGGGCTTCTCCAACCGGATGATCGACACCGCCGGGGTGATGGCGAAGTTTCTCTGACCCGTTCCGCCTCCGGAGGTGACTGTGCCCAAGTTCAAGACCCTCGATGATCTGCCCGCCGACCTCACTGGCGAGGTCGCGCTGGTTCGCGTCGATCTCAACCTGCCGATGAAGGATGGCTCGGCCACCGATGTCACCCGGGCCGAGGCGGTCAAGCCGACCATCCTCGAACTCGCAGAGCGCGGCGCGAAGGTGCTGCTGCTGGCGCATTTCGGGCGGCCGGGGGGCCAGCGCTCCTCGATGCTGTCGACCAGCATGGTGATCGGCGATGTCGAAAAGGTGGTGGGCAGGGAGATCATGTTCGTCCCCGAACTTACCGGCCCGGTGGTGGCGCAATCGATCGGGATCCTGGGCGCAGGCGATATCGGCTTGCTCGACAACACCCGCTTCTGGCCGGGCGAGGAGGGGAATGATCCCAACTTCGCGCAGGCGATCGCAGCCAATGGCACGCTCTACGTCAACGACGCCTTCAGCGCCGCGCACCGCGCCCACGCCACGACAGAAGGCCTGACGCACTTCCTCCCTTCTTATGCGGGCCGCGCGATGGAGGCCGAATTGCGGGCCTTGGAGGCAGCCCTCGGCTCGCCTGAGCAACCGGTGGCAGCCGTGGTTGGCGGGGCCAAGGTCTCGACCAAGCTGGCGGTGCTCGAACACCTTGTGGGCAAGGTGCAGCACCTGATCATTGGCGGCGGCATGGCCAATACCTTCCTTGCCGCGCGCGGTGTGGATGTCGGCAAGAGCCTGTGCGAACATGATCTGGCAGCCACTGTCACCCGCATCATGGACGAGGCCGATCACGCCAGTTGCACCGTGCACCTGCCCTATGACGTGGTGGTGGCCAAGGAATTCGCCGCCAATCCGCCCTCGATGCGCATCTGCAACGTCCACGAGGTTGCTGCCGACGAGATGATCCTCGATCTCGGCCCGCAGGCGGTCGAAGCGCTCGCGGACGTGCTCAAGACCTGCCGCACGCTGGTGTGGAACGGACCGCTGGGCGCCTTCGAGACCGAGCCCTTCGATGCCGCCACCGTGGCACTGGCGCGCACCGCTGCGGCGCTGACGCTCGAAGGCTCACTGGTCAGTGTGGCCGGCGGCGGGGATACGGTTGCGGCGCTTGCTGCGGCCGGCGTAGAGGAGGATTTCTCCTATATTTCAACCGCAGGCGGCGCCTTCCTTGAATGGATGGAAGGCCGCGTCCTGCCCGGCGTGGCGGCGCTCGAGGCCTGATGTGGCAAGCGCCGAAGCGGAGATCGAAGCGCTCGAACTGCGCCTGATGCGCGCCTGGGTGGCGCGCGATAGCAAGGAGACGAAGAAGCTCCTCGCGCGCGATTTCATGGCGATGATCGGGACGCTGCCCCCGCAGCTGCTCGACCGGCCGAGCTTTCTTGCCGGGATCGAACGCGGCTTTGCCTGCACCAAATTCGCCATGCGCGAAGTGTTCGTCCGCCAGCATGGCAAGAGCGCGTGGTTCGTTGCCGGAGCGGAGCTTGAACTGGGGCTGGGCGCGAAGGTGTGGACCGGCCCGTTCCTCGTCACCGGCCTGTGGCGCAAGGGCACGATTGGCGGCTGGAAGCTGGCCGAGCGCAGCCTGGCGCGCCTCGATCAGGACGACAGCTTCGCCGCCTGCGTGACCAAGCTGCAATTGTGGAAATAGCGATGAGCGAAGCAGTCGAAACCAGTTACGGCACCTTGTCGGTGATGGAATCGGGCGAATTTGCCGGATGGCGTTACTGGAACGGCGATCCGTTCGAGACCCGCTCGGGGCCGTTCTACTATCGCCGCGAGGAGGATGGCAGCTATGTCAGCGCCTTCCGCGCCGAACCCCGCCACATGAACGGCGGCGGCTTCATGCATGGCGGCGGTATGCTGACCTTTGCCGATTTCGCGCTGTTCGCAATCGCCACAGACGAGCTCGACGGTGATCATGCGGTGACGCTCAATCTGGCGGGCGATTTCCTCGGGGCGATTAGCAGCGGCGCGCTGGTCGAGGCGCGCGGCGAGATCACGCGCGGGGGCGGCAAGACCATCTTTGTGCGCGGGCTGGTGACGGGCGACGGCAAGCCTGCGCTGAGCTTCACCGGCATTATCCGGCGGCTTGCCAAGCGCTAATCCCCAAGCCATGCGTTGTGCAGTTGCAGCATTTCGGCGCCCTCGCTAAGGGCGCGTTGCAACCCTCTGCATAGGTATGCAGAGCCAATGTCACGACCAAGGGGAACTGCTGCAATGAACCGCCAAGCCATGACTGACCGCATCGCCTCCGGACAGGGCTTCATCGCCGCGCTTGACCAGTCGGGCGGCTCGACCCCCAAGGCGCTGCGCGGCTACGGCGTCGATGACAGCGAGTGGTCGGACGACGAGGCGATGTTCGCGCAAATCCACAATATGCGCGCCCGCGTGATCACCTCGCCGTGTTTTGGCAGCGGCAAGGTGATCGGCGCGATCCTGTTCGAGCGGACGATGGACGGCGAGGTGGACGGTCTGTCCACCGGCGATGCGCTGAAGGCGCGCGGGATCGTCCCCTTCATCAAGGTCGACGAAGGCCTCGCTGATGAAGCAGATGGCGTGCAGCTGATGAAGCCGATGGTGAAGCTCGCTGCGCTGCTCGAAAAGTCGGCGGCAAACGGCATGTTCGGCACCAAGATGCGCTCGGTGATCAAGGCGGCCAACCCGGCGGGAATCGCCGCCGTGGTCGCCCAGCAGTTCGACGTCGGCGCGCAGATCATTGCTGCCGGCCTGATGCCGATCATCGAGCCCGAATATGACATCACCTCGGCCGACCGCGCTGCGGGTGAGGCGATCCTGCTCGCGGAAATCACCAAGCATCTCGATGCGCTCCCTGAAGGCCAGCAGGTGATGCTCAAGCTCTCGATCCCGGCGACCGCGGGCCTCTACACCCCGCTGACCCGGCACCCCAAGGTGCTGCGCGTGGTCGCGCTGTCGGGCGGGTTCTCGACCGACGATGCCTGCTCGCGCCTGTCGCAGAACCCCGGCATGATCGCGAGCTTCAGCCGCGGGCTGCTGCAGGATCTGCGCAAAGACCAGTCGGACGCGGAATTCAACACCGTGCTCGGGCAGGCGATCGAACAGATTGCCAGCGCCAGCGCCTGAAGGTTCGGCAGGTGACAGGCGGCGCGTAAGGCATTAGCGCGCCTAGCATGACCGACACCCAGCTTTACCTCATCTCCCCGCTCGACGTTGGCGGCGATTTTCCTGCGCGGCTCGAGCGCGCGCTTGCGGCGGGCAAGGGCGCCAAGAGCCAGCTCGTCACCGCGTTCCAGTTCCGGGTGAAGGGCGTCGACAGCCACGAGGCGGCTGCGCTGGCCGCGCCGCTGCAGGCGATCTGCGCGGCGCATGATGTCGCCTTTATCGTCAATGATTCGGTCTCGCTCGCCAAGCGGCTCAAGGCCGACGGGGTGCATCTCGGGCAGGACGACGGCTCGCCGCGCGAGGCACGCGAGGAATTGGGGCGCGAGGCGCAGATCGGGGTGACCTGTCATGCCAGCCGCCACATGGCGATGGACGCGGGCGAGGCGGGGGCGGATTACGTTGCTTTCGGCGCCTTCTATCCCTCGACCACCAAGGATAAGGGCCCGGATGCCGAGGTGCCCGATCTCGATGTGCTCGAATGGTGGAGCCAGATTTTCGAGATTCCCTGCATCGCAATCGGCGGGATCACACCCAATAACTGCGCGCCGCTTATCCTTGCGGGTGCGGATTTCCTTGCGGTGTCAGGGGCGGTGTGGGGCGGCGACGAGGTCGCGGCTGTCGAGGCCTTTGCCGAGGCGATGAAGGCGGCAAGCATCGAGCGCAAACGCATTCTGGCGAGCAGACGATAGCACGCCGTAATAGGCGTGGTCATCGGCTGACCCGCGCCTCTTGAGGCCAGAGCACACTAGCTTGCGGTTCCCAGCCGGGTGCAGGTGAGCTTGGTTTCCGATCCGTCCGCCGCCAGCTTGCGCAAGCTGTTCTCGCCCAGCACCCGGAAGCGTTCGTCCTTCTTGGGGCCGCGGGTGAACAGCAGTTCGGTGCCGCGCAGCAGATAGATGCCGCGCCCTGTGTTATTGCGGTAGCTCGAGGCATTGCCGATGCGGAAGCCTTCTTCCGGCACCACCACATAGGCTTCGGCCCCCGCATCGCCGGGCAGGGCGCATTCCCACTCGCCGCGTTGCAGGGTGGCCAGCATCCCGCCGTCGGTGGCGGCGAGCGGTCGCCCGGCGGGGCGTGCATCGTTGCGATCCTGCGCTCCGGCGAGGCCCGATCCGAAGGCCGCCACCGCCGCCGCGCACAGCGTGAGAAGGAAGATGTAGCGGGTCCGCATGGCCCGCGCCCTATCAGGCTGCCGCCCCCAAAGCCAAGCCTTTCGGATGCGCTTTTGGCCCGCGCTTGCCGTATGCGGCGCTATCGGCTATCGGCGCGCATCATTTTGGGGCGCGAACCTTTTCGGCGGCGCGCTTCGCACGCTCTTTCCACCACGTAAAAAGGCCCAAAGCCCCATGAAGATCAGCGGCGTCGATATTCGCCCCGGCAACATCCTGGAATATGAAGGCGGCATCTGGAAGGTCGCCAAGATCCAGCACACCCAGCCCGGCAAGGGCGGGGCCTATATGCAGGTCGAAATGAAGAACCTGCAGGATGGCCGCAAGACCAACGTGCGCTTCCGCAGCGCCGACACGATCGAGCGCGTGCGGCTCGACACCAAGGAATTCCAGTTCCTCTACGCCGAAGGCGATGACCTCGTGTTCATGGACAACGACACCTACGAGCAGATCACGCTGCCCGGCGACCTGCTCGGCGACGCGCGCCCGTTCCTGCAGGACGGGATGCAGGTAAACCTCGAGCTGTGGGACGAAAAGCCGATCTCGGTCGAACTGCCCTCGCAGATCGAAGCCGTGATCGTCGAGGCTGATGCGGTGGTGAAGGGGCAGACCGCCTCGTCGAGCTACAAGCCCGCGATCCTCGACAACGGCGTGCGCATCATGGTCCCGCCGCATATCGGCAGCGGCACGCGCATCATCGTCGATGTCTACGAGCAGGCCTATGTCGGCAAGGCGAGCTGAGCACAGATAATGGCAGCTATTTCCGGCCTCATCCGCGTGATGGAACGCGCCGCTCGTAAAGCGGGTGGGCGTCTGCGGCGCGACTTCGGCGAAGTCGAACACTTGCAGGTGAGCCGCAAGGGCCCGGCCGATTTCGTCAGCAAGGCCGATATCCGCGCCGAGCGCACGCTCTATGACGAATTGCTCGCCGCCCGTCCGGGCTGGGGCTTCGTGATGGAAGAGGCCGGCGTGATCGAGGGCGACCCCGGGATGCCGCGCTGGATCGTCGATCCGCTCGATGGCACCAGCAATTTCCTCCATGGCATTCCGCATTTCGCGGTCTCGATCGCTGCGCAGGAGCCCAGGCCCGGTGGCCCAGATTCTTCTGGAAACGCCTGGGGCGATGTGGTCGCAGGCGTGGTCTATCAGCCGATCACCGACCAGACCTTCTGGGCGGAAAAATCGCGCGGCGCGTGGCTTCAGGATGCGCGCCTGCGCGTCTCGGCCCGCTCGCGCCTTGGCGATGCCTTGGTGGCGACCGGCATTCCCTTTGCGGGCCACGGCGACTTTGCCGAATGGAGCCGGATCTTCGGCGCGATCGGCCCTGAAGTCGCCGGCATCCGCCGCTTCGGCGCCGCTTCTCTCGATCTCGCCTATGTGGCGCAGGGCCGGTTTGACGGGTTCTGGGAAAGCGGCCTTTCGGATTGGGACACGGCGGCCGGGTGCCTGCTGGTGCGCGAGGCGGGCGGCTTTGTCTCCGACTTCCGCGGCCGCTCCGCGCCGATCCATGCCGAGCAGGTGCTGGCGGCGAACGACGCGCTGCTGTCCTAGCTGCACTAATTGCTCGCTGGCGCGCTGCGCTAAGGGGGGTATCGGGGTTCTACTGGGCAGGGGAAGGCCTCGCCAGACCCCTCCTAGACCCCCTCTAGACCCCCCTTTGACCCCCGTTCCAGCTATGTTTCACGTGAAACATTTGGCTATCAGCGGGGTTCAAAAGCGCGGTCTGCTTGCCAGCACGCATGCCGCTCGCTAACAGCGCGAGGCATCCGCGCAGGGCCCCTGTGGTGGAATTGGTAGACGCGACCGACTCAAAATCGGTTATCGAAAGATGTGCCAGTTCGAGTCTGGCCAGGGGCACCACTCTCGCATCGCGCAAAGCCCCGTTTCATCGGGCAGCACTGTGTGCCATTGTCTCGCCTGCAAACAGGGAGACTGACCGCATGCGTAAAACTCTTTTTCTCGGCGCGGTGAGCGCGCTGGCGCTCGGCGCGGTGCCTGCCAGGGCCGATGATCTGCGCACGGCGGTGGCAGCCGACATGCAGGCGATGGTGACGCTCTATCAGGATCTCCACGCCAATCCCGAGCTGTCCTTCCAGGAGGTTGAAACCGCGAAGAAACTCGCTGCCCGCGCCCGTGCGCTCGGGTTCGAGGTGACCGAGGGGGTCGGCAAGACCGGGGTGGTTGCGGTGCTCAAGAACGGCCCCGGCCCGGTGCTGATGCTGCGCGCCGATATGGACGGGTTGCCGGTGATCGAGCAGACCGGTCTGCCCTTTGCCTCCAAGCGCCGCGCTGTGCCTGCGACCGGGATCGAGACAGGGGTGATGCACGCCTGCGGTCACGACACCCACATGACTGCATGGATCGGCACCGCCCAGCAGATGGTGGCCCGCAAGAGCCAGTGGTCGGGCACGCTGGTGATGATCCTCCAGCCGGCCGAGGAAATCGGCGAGGGCGCCAAGGCGATGCTGGATGACGGGCTCTACACCCGCTTCCCCAAGCCCGACTATGTCCTCGCCTTCCACGATGCCGCCCAGGCGCCGGCCGGATTTATCGGCTATTCCAAGGGCTTCGCGCTTGCCAATGTCGATTCGGTCGATGTTGTCGTGCCCGGCGTCGGCGGCCACGGGGCCTATCCTCACACCACCAAGGATCCGATCGTGATCGCCTCCAGCATCGTCATGCGCCTGCAGACGCTGGTGAGCCGCGAGATGAACCCGATCGATCCGGCGGTGGTGACCGTGGGCAGTTTCCAGGGCGGATCGAAGCACAATATCGTGCCCGACGAGGTTAAGCTGCAGATCACCGTGCGCAGCTATTCGGACGAGGCGCGCAAGCACCTGCTCGAAGGCATCGCCCGCATTGCCAAGGGCGAGGCGATCGCCGCCGGCATGCCCGAGGACAAGCTGCCGAAGGTCTCGGTGCAGGAGCCCTATACGCCCGCGACCTACAACACCCCCGAATTTACCGACCGGGTGATGAGCGGCCTCAAGCCCCGCTTCGAAGGCCGTGTCTTCGAGGTGCCCAGTGTCATGGGCGGCGAGGATTTCAGCCAGTTCTACCGCGCCGACAAGGCCAATGTGGAATCGCTGATCTTCTGGGTCGGCGGGGTGCCCAAGGCCGAATGGGACAAGGCGCAGAAGGGCGAGATCGAGCTGCCCTCGCTGCACTCGCCGTTCTGGGCGCCTGACGCCCCGGTGGTGATCGCCACTGCGACCGAGGCGATGACCGCAGCTAGCCTCGATCTGCTGAAGAAAAAGAAGTAGTTATGCCCGCCCGCTATGGGCAGGGCACCATAAAAGACGGCCGCCAGAGCGGGCCCTGGCGGGCGCTCCGACGGCCGTTTCTCCTCCCCAGGAGAACTGTTGAAACGGGTTATTCCGAAGCGGGCACGTAGGTCCCGAGGCGGTGGTGCAGGGCGTTGATCTTGGCCAGCTCCTCGCGGTCCTCGGTGGCGCGCGCGTGGCTTTCCAGCGCGCCGCGCAGCAGCTTCATGTCTGCCGTCGAGAGCAGCGCACGGGCGCGGCTGGGTTCGGTCTTGGGGGTATCGGTATCGCTCATGTCACTCTCCGCTGGGGGAGGTCACCCGCAGGTCCTTAGGCGGTTCGGGCGGATCCCGGAAGGCCGGATTGTCCGGTCCTCCCGGGATTCTCTCCCACCCTTGTAAGGCGCCTGCGCAGCCTCGAACTGGTTCCCCTCGAGGGTGCCGATCAGGCAGCCTCGAACTGGTTCATCGGGTTGTGCGCGCCGCCCGCCTTGAGCGCGGCCTCACCGGCGAAGTATTCCTTGTGATCATCGCCGATGTCGGAGCCCGACATG
>JBKDUW010000122.1:0-2947 GCA_046339235.1 Erythrobacteraceae bacterium
GGTAAATAGCCGCACCGTGCCGGAGTCGGTGACCACATTACCGAAGCCGTCGTCGCCGACTGCCCCGACCGCCAGCCGGTCGCCGGCCGCGTTCAGCGAGACGGAAGTGCCGAACTGGTCACAGGCCTCAAGAGCGGTGCCGAGGTCGAGATTGTTTCCGCTGGTATAGCCCCGGCCGATGGTCGCCGCGAGCGCCCCGCCGCCAAAGCTGGTGTTCGCAAAGGTGAACAGCCGAACCGAGCCGGAGTTGGTGACCACATTGCCGAAGCCGTCGTCGCCGTTTGCCCCGACCGCCAGCCGGTCCCCGGCCGCGTTGAGCGAGACAGATCGGCCGAAGGCGTCACTGGCCTCAAGGGCGGTGCCGAGGTCGAGATTACCTCCGCCACTATAGCCCCGGCCGATGGTGGCCGCGAGCGCGCCGCCGCCAAAGCTGGTGTTGGTGAAGGTGAACAGCCGCACCGAGCCGGAGTTTGCGGCCACATTACCGAAGCCGGAGTCGCCGATTGCCCCGACCGCCAGCCGGTCCCCGGCCGCGTTCAGCGAGACTGAGAGGCCGAAGGCGTCGTTGGGTTCAAGAGCGGTGCCGAGATCCGGATCGTAACTGCCAAACCCGGTCCCGATGATCCCGGCATATTGCCAGGCCTGGGCCTGGGCAAAGTCGCCGATAACAATATCGCGCGGGTCCAGCAGCAACCCGCCGCCCGCGCCGGTGTCGATCCGCGTCAGGTCAACGTAACGCAGCGTCTCCTTGCCCGAGACCTCGACCCAGCCGCCGCCGCGCCGTCCGGTCGCCAGAACCGAGCCCAGCATGGTCGTCAGGTCGTCAGACCAGATCACCGCCGATCCGCCCTGGCCCCGCGCCGAGGCGACATTGATCGCAGCGCCGTCATTGACAAAGGTGGTCCGGGCATTGGCCAGCGCGGGCAGCGGGCCGAACCGGCCCTCATGCGCCGCATAATCGGCCCGCACCGTGCGGTCTGCCGCTCCGCCCTGGAAGGCCCCGCCGACGCGCACCAGTCCGCCCATCGCCCCGCCCGAGGCGTCAATCCGGGTCGACAGCAGCCGCACCGATCCGCCCGTCAGATCGACCCGCCCGCCATAGCCCAAAAAGCCCGAGGCCAGATAGGCACCCGACGTCGCCAGATCACCCGTCGCCGCCACGCTGATGACGCCGCCGTGCAGCCCGCCCGCAGCGTTGTTAACCGACCCCGTGATCTCCGTCACCGCGCCGCCCGATGTATAGTTCAGCTGCCCGCCGACGCCCGTCCGCCCGGTCGCCGCGATCTGGTCCGAAAGGCTGAGCATGCTCGCCGCCCGCAGGGTCACCGACCCGCCGTTGACCCCGCCCGAGGCGTCGATCGTTCCGCCCATGCCAAGAAAGCCGCCCGCGACCTCAACCGCCCCGCCGTCGAGCCCCGTGCCGCCCGAAGCGTCAACATGGCCCGTGACCTGAACCAGGCCCGATGGGCCGCCGTCGATGGCGACATTGCCCAGATGCACCACGCCGCCGCTTCTCTCGCTGACCGTCGTGGCGATCAGCGACCCGTCCACCTTGACAGCGCCCAGCATCAGGTTGCGCGCGCCCTGGGCTGACAGATAGATGCGCCCACCCTCTGCCCGGGTCGTGCCGCCCGCCTCCACCAGCGCGCTCAGCGGACGTCCCAGTGCATCGGTCAGACCCGCCGCATCCGTCACCGGAACCGCGACCTGGAGGAACCGGTCACCCGAGAAATCCACGGTCAATAGATCGCCGGCACCGTAGCCGATGCGGCCCAGACGCGCCTCGACCACGCCCTCGTTGACCACGCCCGAACCGATCAGGGCCACGCCCTGCGAGGCATTGATGGTTCCCTGATTGACCACGGTGGCGGCGCGGCCGGTTCGCCGGAACGTCAGATTGCCCGACAGGAAATCGGCATCGGCGATGTCCAGCGTCGAGGCAACGAAGGCCCCGGTGTTGATCGTCGCGCCATTGGTGATGGCGATACCGTTGGGATTGACGAGCAGGAACTGGCCATTGGCACTCAGAGACC
This sequence comes from Erythrobacteraceae bacterium, assembly GCA_046339235.1. Lineage (GTDB taxonomy): Bacteria > Pseudomonadota > Alphaproteobacteria > Sphingomonadales > Sphingomonadaceae > Erythrobacter. The sequence continues at coordinate 2,034 of JBKDUW010000122.1, forward strand.
CGGCGATGATCGAGGCATCCTGGCCCGTCACGCGCCCCAACAGCGCCGACACCGGCCCCGGCTGATCGATGCGCACGCCGGCACCCGCTGCGATGTCAAAACTCTGGAAGTTGACGATCGCCCGGTCGGTTGACTGAACGATCAGCAGGCGGTTCGGCGCACTACGGTCAAATGCGACGTCGCCATGCACGACCCGAGGGTCCACCGGCAACTCGCGCCCGGTCGGAGGCGCGAGGGGGGGATCGTCTTGAGCAAAGGCCGGGCTAGCAGACAGTGCCGCCGCGCTGGCAAGAAGCACGCCGCGCAGGGTTGTTCGACAATGTCTATCCCAGCTCTTTTCCAAAGGAATCCAAGCCTCTTCGAATGCTTTGCCCCTGGTAGCCCCTGCTTAGGAGAGGTTGCCGTGGATTAACCACGACGCTTCTCACCAAAAAAGTTTAATAAGACGTTTAAGACGTTAACGTTTTCAAGTGAGTCTTTCGAGTCACACTCGGGCAAGCGCCATTCCTGCGAAAGGCTAGAGGTTTGGTCCCAGCATGTGATGGTGTAACTTTATCATCGTCACAGCGGAGGGCCTTATGGGACAGGTTCTACATGGCAGCGCCAGGACCACGCACGCCATTCGAGGTGAGCTACAGCGATCGCAAGCTTCGGTCGCGAGCCTCGCGAAGCGGTATGGGATCAACGAGAAGACCGTCCTGAAATGGCGTCATCCGCAGTCGGTCGAAGACCTGCCGATGGGGCCGAAGGAGCGCCGCAGCACCGTGCTTTCTCCGATGGAGGAAGCAGCCATCGTGGCGCTGCGGGTGCAGGCGCGCCTCCCGCTGGATGATGTCTATATCGCACTCAAGGACGTGATCCCGCACCTGACGCGCTCGTCGCTGCACCGCTGTCTGCAACGCCACGGCATCAGT
>JBKDUW010000123.1:0-25660 GCA_046339235.1 Erythrobacteraceae bacterium
ATGAGAGGGGCATCAGAATAACGGGCGTCGCCGACGCCAAACGCTTCGCGACCCAGGCCGTCAACGTCCGCAGTCCCAAGACCGATGTCTCGGCGCTTGCCGTCGACCTGCACGCGAAGCATCCACGACTTCGCCCCACCGGGCGATACCAGCAGGAACAGCCCGTCACCATCCTGATAGGCGCGCTTCACTGCGGATTTTAGGTATCGACGCGCTGTGGCCCGATCGGTCGCAGCCGCTGGCCTATCGCGCCAGGGCCGCCGCGTTGCGCAGCACCAATGTGCCTGCGCTGCGGCTCTCGCTCCAGCCGCCACAACGCCGGAACTGGCCCACGCAATTGGGCTCAAGATAGATGATCGTCACAGGCTGGCCGAGCGACGACAACCGGTCGGCGACGGGCGCCATCACTGCATCGTCGAACGGATCGTAGAAATAGCAGACCAAAGGGACATCGGCGGGCAGGACATACTGCCCGGCATCCATGCACACGACATCAACCGGCGCAGCCAGCGCGCCCTTGGCCTGCATGATGTCGCGGTTGCGCATGGCGATCTCGACAAGCTCGGGGGCGAACTCCACCCCGATGGCTCGCGCGAAGCCAAAGCGGGCGGCCTGCAGCAGCGCGCGGCCCTTGCCGCAGCCGAAATCGATGAACACGGTGCGCGCAAAATCGACGTTCAGATCGGAAAACCACACCGGCATGTCGGTGCCGTTGCTCGCCTGATAGCGCCGGGCATGCGCCGCCACCGCAGGATCGACGTCGAGTGTGTGCAGTTCGCGGATGGCAAAGGTATCGGTGCCCCAGGTCTCGTCGAACGCCTGGAATTGCCGGTTGCGCGCGCGCGCCTGCGGGGTCATCTCCTTGACATGATAAGCGATGTTGTGCCCGATCAGCCGGATGATTTCGGCAGCAGAGCGCCCCTTGAGGCGGCGAACGAGCGATGACATCATGAACTGATAGGCCTTTGCGGGTGGACTGCCGGGCGCCGGAGCGAATATCAAAGTGCGCCGATTACGCGATGCCCCCCGGGGTTTGAACCTGCTTAACCAACATTCGCGGACGCAGCGTGTAAAATGAGAAGGCAGATCTGCCCAGATTAAGGATGGAGAGTATGGCTGACCCAATTCGGCCGACATTCCCCAAGTGGCCGACCGGTTGACGGAAATATCTCCTGATTGTGCCAGATGAACAAGCGTTTTTCGCCCCGAGTGGTGTCTGCGGTCTCGCAAACTCCTGAAGTTGGGCGGATCAAGCTGCGAACCCGGAGCATCCTGGCCCGGCGGCGCCGTTGTTCAGCGTGGCGGACAGACCTGTCCTGCGGCTTTCGTTCAGTTTGGGTCTGGATCGCTGTCACGCGCATAGCGGTGGCGCTCGCAATCGGCGGATGGCTGCGAGGATGGCGCGCACCATCGGGCCGGTGACGGCCACCTCGGCCAACTGGAAGGTGATGGCGCGGGCGTGGCGCACGACGCGGGCTCCGATCTTGATCAATTTGAGTTGCATGCAGGTCAACGACCAATCGGCCATTTCCTCGGGCAGCTTGATGCAGCGCAAGAAGGTGCCATGTTGTAAGCCAGCGCGTGCAACTGTAGCCGAACTTCGTTGTCGTGGAACTGCCGACACGATAGCCGCGTCCAGTAGAAGGCGTGCGCGGCGACAACTACGATGGCCGGTTGAGCGGCAACTATGATGGGCGGCAAGCTCGGTTGTCTGGGCTGATCGTAGTGAGGAGCGCAGCCCCGACCGGAGAGCGGACCAGACAACCGATGGCAATCTTTTCCCCCTTTTTTCAGGGGGTGATCGGGGCTGCGGCGGGCGGTGGTATCGGAACACTCATCGAACAACGAGCGATGGGTTTGCGATGCCGGGCCACGGGCCGCGTTAGCCGGTGCACGATCTTTTCCTTGAGCACCGTATTCGCGGGCAGCCTGATGGCATAGAAATAACCTGCCTCTTCCAGTCTTTCGTAGATCGCAGGGATCGCATAGGCGGCGTCGGCCCGGAAGAAGCGGCCCCCAAGGTCGCGACCAGCGTAGCGGGCGATGACAGGATCGAGAACATCTCGCCAGCCGTCAGCGCTGTGGACGTTGCCATTGCGCAGGGCGCAGCGTTCCAGCATGCCGAACTGGTTGAACAGGAAGTTTGGGTGGTAGCAGGTGCAGTCGAAATGTCCGTTCCAGGCGGACCCTTCTTGATCTCCATGGGTCGGGCTGACCGAGCTGTCCATGTCCAGCACGATATACTTCAGCCCGTTGCGGTCATGAAACCGGTCGATCCATTGGCCATTCAGACCGGCCAGCGCCTCCCGGTTCGCGGTCGAGGCCAAAGTCTCGGTCTAAAATCGCCCCATCTGCGAGGCTGAGGCCGCCTGAGCGTCAACAGCGTGGCCGCCGACAACCTGACGCATGACCGGATCGAGGGCCAGCCGATCGGCGTCGTTGACATCTTCGTATCCTGCCAGCCGCCCGAACACCGATTGCCGGAACAGCCCGTCGAGCCGATGGACCGTGTTCTTGCCGTGACGAGTATCGCGCAGCGCCGCTGACGCCAGATCGGACAGCCCGAGCGCCTCATCGAGCTCGCGCATCACCAGAAGGCCGCCGTCCGAACTGAGTTGCGTGCCTTTGAATTCCAGCCGAACACGAGGGTCGAAATCCACCCGATCTGCCCGCTGCGATCTCGCACCCTTTGGGTGATCCATGAAACCCGTCCCTCGCAGCCATTAACGCCATGATTTATATCGAAAATATCACGGCCATGACAGCGAAATCACCAGATTACTTGGGGAATGCGGGTTGCAGAACATTGGCTCTAGCCGATCCACTCCGCAATAATCCGCGCGGCATCTTCCGGGTCCTGGAACGGGTGGAAATGGGTCATGTCGGGGCGATAGAGGTCGGTGCCTTGCGGCAGGTGCTCGGCCAGCGTGGGCCAGGTCGGCGAGCTCTTGAAATCGTTGAGCGTGGTATAGTGAGCGCGCACCACCAGCACCGGAATTGCGACCCGCTTGGCCGCCTCAAGGATCGCGCCATTGCTGCGGCTTGAGGCATAGACACTCGCTTCCATCTCGGGCGAACAGGCCAGCTCCATGCCGTCTCCCGAGGGTGCGGGGGCGAGGCCGAAGCGGCAGTAATCCTCGAACACGCGGGGGTCGAACAGGTTATAGGGATCGCGGGTGCGGAACCGCTCCATCATCGCTTCGGGCGAGGCGAAATCGCGCTTGCGGCGGACTGCGGGGTGCGGATTGTCGGCGGTGTAGAGCGGCTCGCCCGGCGCGTAAAACTCGGGCGCGAGGATCACCGGATCGAACAATATCAAGCGCTTGAAGGCGTATTCGTGATCGGCGGCGACTTGCAGCAGGGTATGCGCCCCCATCGAATGGCCGATGCCGATGGCGCCCGAAATCCCGGCCTGATCGAGAAAGCCTGCGACATCGCTCGCCATGATCCGCCAGTCGTCGATCGGATCTCCGCCGGATTGTCCGTGACCGCGCAGGTCGATGGCGTAGGCCGGGCGTTCGGGGAAGGCATCGGCAATCGCGCCCCACACCCGTCCGTGAAAGCCGGTGGCATGGGCGAACACCAGCGGGGCGGCGCTGCCCTCGCCGGGCCATTCGTGCATCGCAAGGTCGATGCCATTGACGCTGTAGGGGCGGGTGACAGGGGCGGGGCGGTTTGCGTTCATGACGACCGCCCAACCGGAACGCCGCGCCCGAGTCAATCGCGCGCTTTTGGCAGGGGCTATTCTGCAGGAGCGGGTGTGCTGGTCTCGGGCTTGCTCTCGCCCTGCTCGCGCGCAAAGCGCAGCGCCTCGGCAATCCGGTCAGGCGCGATCAGCCGCAGCGCAGCCAGATAGAGCGCGATCCCGAGCAGCACTGCGCCTGCCAATGCCGCGAGCGGCAGCATCTTCGGCAGGACGCCAAGCGCGAGCGCCACGCCCGCCGCCATCACCAGCGCAGCGCCAAGCGGCGGGGCGATTGCGCGCGCCAGCCCGCTCCAGGTGAGGCCGATAATCCGGCCCGAGAGCGTCACCGTCGCGCTGGTCAGCACCGCCATCCCGCCAACCCAGCCCCAGGCAAAGCCCGCCACCCCCCACTGCGATCCGATCAGGAAGGCGGCCGGCATCACCACGCTGCCGAGCATCGTGATCCGGAGCGCGGCGAGCGGCACGCCGCGGGCATTGGTGGCAGGCGCAAACAGGATCTGCAGCGTCAGCATCGCCATCGCGGCCGCGAGGACCGGCAGCAGCGGCACGATCTCGAGCCACTTGTCGCCCAGCAGCACGGGCACCAGCACCGGCGCGACCACTGCGAGCCCCGCATAGGCGGGCAGCGCCACCAGCATCACCAGCCGGATCGTGGCGGTGAGCGGCTCCGGCCCTGTCACCTTGTGGCGCGAATAGGCGGCATAGGCGATCTCGTTGATCGGCGGCACGAACTTGGCAGCGAGCAGTTGCGCCAGAAACAGTCCGGTCGTGTAGACCCCGAGATCATGCGCATCGAGCACGCGCCCGGCGATCATCACATCGGCCTGGCTCTGCACGAACCAGAACAGCTGGGTCGCGGTCATTACCCCGCCGAAGCCCGCGATATGGCCCGCCCCGGCAAAGCGGAAGCTCGGACGGATCGGCGCGCGCGCGGCCCAGGTCATGCCGGTCGCCTCGGTTACCAGCATCGCCATTGGCGCGGCGACCAGCGTCCACACCCCCCAGCCCGAAAAGGCCCCGGTGAGCGCGGTCGCAGCGCCCGCCAGCGCGGCGGCGAGACGCACCTGCGCCGGGCGGCGGAAATCCATCTTGCGGCTGAGGATCGCGTGCGGCAGCGCGCAGAACGGCACGCCGAGATAGAGCAGCGACTGCACCCGCAACAAATCGGCCACCTGCGGCTGCTCGAACCACAAGGCCACCAGCGGCGCGGCGAGAAACTGCGCCAGCGCGAGGCCGCAATTGAGCAGGATCAGCATCCCCAGCGTCTGGCGCAGGCGTTCCTCGGTGACGTGCTCCTCGCGGATCAGCGCGCTCGCCAGACCCCAGCCGTTCATCGTGCTGAGCAGCACCAGCATCACGCTCGCCATCACGAACAGGCCGTAGTCCTGCGGCGCGAGCAGGCGGATCACGATCAGGGTCGAACACCAGGACACGATCTGGGTGAAGACCTGACTGCCCGAACGCCACAGCACCGCCGTGCGCACCTGCGCGGCGAGCGAAGGGGTGGGTGCCAAGGGATCAGGGGCGAGCGGGTCGGCGTTAGCCATCGACCCGTACCTTGTGCGACTGGCCGCGCCGCGCCGCCTGACCGATTTCGCCGCCCCAGATGTTGGCGAGCACCCGTGCCGCTGCGCGGCTACGCACGAACAGCAGATCGGCCATCTTGTAGCCGGCCACAGCGCCCATTTCCTGCTTGTAGCCGGTATCGCCCACACCCATGTCCAAAATCTCCTGCCCATCGGCGATCGCGTCAGCCATCGCGCGGTATTTCGCGAGTTTGCCGATATTGAAGGGCTTGAGTTCACGGACATAGCTGCCGGCAATGCCATATTGCACCGCGCCATCATCAAGATCAACGCTGAAGGCTACCGGGCGCTGGTCGAGCATCAGGATGGTGGCTGCCAGTCTATCGGCGATCACCGGGTCGCCCAGTGCCGCCTGCCATAGCGCGCGCTGGGCAGCGGACATGAACTTCGCTCCGCTGCCGTCGGTGGTGTGCGCGATCCAGCTTTGCGCTTCGATCCGGCCCAGATCTTCGAGCACTTCGGGGCTCCAGCCGTTGCCGCGCACGTGACGCCATTCCATTTGCCCGAGCGTGGCGAGCCGCCGCTCGAAGCGTTGCAGCCGCTTGGCGGTGGAGGGGCGCGGCCAGCCGGCGATGCGCGCGGCCACCAGATCGATCACCCAGCTGCTTCCGGCGGGGCGGGACAGCACTGTCCAGTTGGCCATCTGCGCGGCTTCGAACAGCAGGACGGTGGCCGGATCATCGCAGCGCACCGGGCCGACGCGCCACACCGGTCCAAGGCTGCGCGCGGCGGTGTGGTCCAGCCCGTGGGCGAGTTCGACACAGTCGCAATCGGGCGCGATCAAGGGCGCACGCAGCGGCCAGTAGGCGCCCGGCACCTTTCGCGCGCGAAGGATCACCGGACCGAAAGCGACAGTCGGGATCGCCGCGATCACCGCGCTATCGGGGTTTGCGCCGCGCCGGATCAGCAGGGTGCGGCCCGATTGCGGCGCGCCCGCAGCATACCATGCGGCGCGCAGAAAGCCGTGGCCTGCAAGGTTGCACCCCGCCAGCACGTCAATCGCGGGCGGGAAGCCTGCGATTGACGCGACCGTCAGTTGGTCGGCTGCAATCCTGCTTTCGTACATCACTCACCATCGCCGCCAGAGGGGGGTGCGGCATTTCCCGCCTTAACCGGGCCGCGTAACCACCCGGTTAACCACGAGCGCGGGAACCGGCGCAGGGCACCATTGATTGACATTCACCGGCGGCTTGGAGAAAGGCGCTCCAGACCCGCGGCCGGGCTGTTCCTGCCCCCCAACCGCCCTGCCGGAGACGTTCTTGTCCGATACCTCTGCCTCCGGCCCGGCTGCGTTTCGCCAGCTGATGGGCCAGTTCGCTACCGGGGTCGCGGTGGTCTCGCTGGTGGACGCGCACGGCAGCGTCGCGGCGATGACGATCAATTCGCTGGTCTCGGTCTCGCTCGAACCGATGCTGGTGAGCTGGAACCTCCAGAACAGCTCGAGCCAGTTTGCCGTCTATGCCGGGGCCGAAAGCTTCGCGATCAGCATCCTTGAAGAAAGCCAGCAGGCGCTCGCCCGGCGCTATGCCGCGCGCGGGAGCAGCGCCTTCCTGCCCGAGGATTTCGAGACGGGCGCAGCAGGCCTGCCGGTGATTAAAGGCGCGCTCGGCCATGTCGCCTGCCGCCGCTTCGCGGCGCACGAAGCGGGCGACCACACGCTGATCCTGGGCGCGGTCGAGGCGATGGAGCAGCGCGCCGCCGGGGTACGACCGCTGCTGTTCTTCGGCGGGCGGTTCGGGGAACTCGCCGGTTAGAACACCACCCCTAGAAGACGACGACGCTGCGGATCGACTTGCCTTCGTGCATCAGATCGAAGGCGGTGTTGATCTCTTCCAGACCCATCACGTGGGTGATCATCGGGTCGATCTCGATCTTGCCAGTCATGTACATGTCGACGATTTTGGGCACATCGGTGCGGCCCTTGGCTCCGCCGAAGGCGGTGCCGCGCCAGTTGCGCCCGGTGACGAGCTGGAACGGGCGGGTGGCGATTTCCTTGCCGGCCTCGGCCACCCCGATGATGATCGACGTGCCCCAGCCGCGGTGGCAGGCTTCCAAGGCGATGCGCATCACTTCGGTATTGCCGGTGGCATCAAAGGTGTAATCCGCGCCGCCATCGGTCATTGCGACGATGGCTGCGACGGTCTCTTCGCGGCTCAGCTCCCTGGAGTTGAGGAAGTGGGTCATGCCGAAGCGCTTGCCCCATTCCTCGCGCGCGGGATTGATATCGACCCCGATGATGAGGTTGGCGCCGGCCAACCGCGCGCCCTGGATGACATTGAGGCCAATCCCGCCGAGCCCGAACACAACGACATTGTCGCCAACCTGCACTTTGGCGGTATTGGTCACAGCGCCGACGCCCGTCGTCACTCCGCAGCCGATGTAGCAGGCGCTCTGGAACGGCGCGTCCTCGCGGATTTTCGCGACCGCGATTTCGGGCAGGACAGAGAAGTTCGAGAAGGTCGAGCAACCCATGTAGTGGAAGATCGGCTGCCCCTTGAAGCTAAAGCGCGTGGTGCCGTCGGGCATCAGCCCCTTTCCCTGCGTCGCGCGGATCGCAGTGCACAGGTTGGTCTTGCCCGAAAGGCATGATTTACACTGGCGGCATTCGGGGGTGTAGAGCGGGATCACGTGATCGCCGGGCTTTACCGAAGTCACCCCAGCGCCGACTTCGCGCACGATGCCTGCGCCTTCATGGCCGAGCACGCTAGGGAAGATGCCTTCGCTATCGAAGCCGTCCAAGGTGTAGGCGTCGGTGTGGCAGATGCCGGTTGCCATGATTTCGACCAGCACTTCACCCGCCTTGGGGCCTTCGAGATCGAGCTCGACAATTTCGAGCGGCTGCTTGGCGGCGAAAGCGACGGCGGCGCGGGTCTTCATGGATGGGTTCTCCGGGTGTCAGCGGGGGCGCGGTACGGCTTCGTGATCGTAAGGGCAATGGCGACAGGCCGAGCCGCAGCACTTGCCGCGCTTCAAGTGCGCGGCGCGCGTAAACACGCTGTAGCCGGTCTCGGGATCGCGATAGGTCGCTTGCCCGCGCGCGCAGGCGGATTCGTGCAGGGCGTGCCAGAGAGGCTCGGTCATCGCGCGGCGCCATAAGGGCAAAGTGCTCTGGATGCCATGCACGAAACGAAATTGCGGCTCTGGGACGGATACCCGCTTGCGCGACCAACGCTTTTGCGCTCTCAAACCCGCCATTGTTCTGTCATATGCCCCGGAGAACGCCCTTGCGTTTCGTGCTGTTTGTCGCCGCACTGCTGTTTGCCATTCCCGCCTCGGCGCCCCTAAGCGCTCAGGGCGTGCAGCAGACCAAGGGGAGCTTTGAAGACAAGTTCCGCCAGCTTGATGAAGTGCTCCCCGATCCCAACACCTATCGCAACGCGAGCGGCGCGCCGGGTCATGAATACTGGCAGCAGAAGGTCGACTACAAGATCACCGCCACGCTCGACGAGACCAGGCGCCGCCTGACCGCGCGCGCCGCGATCCGCTACACCAACAATTCGCCCGACGCCCTGCCGTGGCTGTGGCTCCAGCTCGATCAGAACATCTTCAAGCGCGATTCGATGGCCGAGCTGACCGATGCTTTCGGCGGCCCCGGACGGCGCGGGCCGAAGGTCAGTCTCGGCTCTGCCTCCGAGCCGACCAAGCTGTCGATGGACGAGCTGCGCCGCCAGCAGGCGATGGCCGATAACGACTATGGCTATGATATCAGCGCGGTGACGCTGATGGATGGCGCAGCCCTGCCGCACACGATCGTCGGTACGCTCATGCGGGTCGATCTGCCCGCCCCGCTGGCATCGGGCGAGACTGCAGAATTCGCGATCGAATGGGCGTTCAACATCGTCGAGGAAGACGCGGTCAACGCACGCTCGGGCTACGAGCATTTCCCCGATGATCCGCGCAAGGGCGGCAATGACATCTTCCTGCTCGCGCAGTGGTTCCCGCGCATGGTGGTCTATTCGGACTACGAAGGCTGGCACAACAAGGAGTTCCTCGGCCGCGGCGAGTTCACGCTCGAATTCGGCGATTACGAAGTCGATCTAACCGTGCCCGCCGACCACATCGTCGCCGCGACCGGGACGATCCAGAACCCTGACGCGGTGCTCACCGCCGCGCAGCGCCAGCGTCTGGCAACAGCCAAGAACGCCGCCGAGCCGATGTTCATCGTCACCCCGCAGGAAGCTGCCGCCGCGGAAAGCGGAAATCCGCGCGGGACCAAGACCTGGAATTTCTCCGCCACCAACGTGCGCGATTTCGCCTGGGCCTCGAGCCGCAAGTTCATCTGGGACGCGCAAGGGGTGAAACAGCCCGGCGCCGAGAACGAAACAGTCCTCGCCATGAGCTTCTGGCCCAAGGAAGGCGGCGAGTTGTGGCGCAAATATTCGACCGCCGCGATCGTCCACACGCTCAAGGTCTATTCGCGCTTCAGCTTCGACTATCCCTATCCCACCGCGCAGTCGATCAACGGCCCGGTCGGCGGCATGGAATATCCGATGATTACCTTCAACGGCCCGCGCACCAACCTCAACAAGGATGGCTCGCGCACCTATTCGCTCGCGAGCAAGATGGGCCTCGTCGGGGTCGTGATCCACGAGGTCGGGCACATCTACTTCCCGATGACGGTGAACTCGGACGAGCGCCAGTGGACCTGGATGGACGAGGGGCTGAACTCCTTCCTCGATTCGGTCGCAGGCTTCGAATGGGATCCGAACATGCCGTGGACCCGCAGCGTGCCGCGTGATCTGGTGAGCTACATGATCTCGAACCATCAGGAGCCGATCATGACCCAGTCGGATTCGATCACCAACTTGGGCTCCAACGCCTACGGCAAGCCCTCGGCCGCGCTGCACCTGCTGCGTGACACGGTGATCGGGCGCGAGCGGTTCGACTTCGCCTTCAAGGAATATGCCCGCCGCTGGAAGTTCAAGCGGCCCACGCCGGCGGATTTCTTCCGCACAATGGAAGAGGCGTCGGGCACCGATCTCGACTGGTTCTGGCGCGGGTGGTTCTACACCACCGATCACGTCGATATTTCGCTGGAATCGATCTATCGTCTGCAGGTCGATACCAAGGATCCCGACATCGACCTGCCGCGCCGCCGCGCCGAAAAGGAGGCTGAGCCCGAACTCGTCGGCACCGGCCTCAACAAGGCGCAGGGCCTGCCGATCTGGGTGCTGGAAAACCCCGGTGCGCGCGATTTCTACGACGCCAATGACCAGTTCACGGTCACCCCGAAGGATCGCAAGGGCTATACCAGCTTCCTTGAAGGGCTCGACCCGTGGGAGCGGCAGGTGTTCGACCGCGCGGTGAAGGAGGACGCGAACTACTACGTCCTCAACTTCAGCAACAAGGGCGGGCTGGTCATGCCGGTTATCCTTGGCCTGACCTTCAAGGATGGCTCCACCCGGAAGATGCACATCCCGGCTGAAATCTGGCGGCGCAACGCACGCGATGTGGCCAAGCTGCTGGTGTTCCCCAAGGGCAAGGAACTGGTGCAGGTGGTGGTCGATCCCGACTGGGAAACCGGCGATGCCGACATCGAGAACAACCACTACCCGCGCCGCATTATCCCGAGCCGGATCGAAGCCTTTAAGGACGAAGCCAGCAAGAGCCGTGTCAGCCGCGACTTGATGGGCGAGGCGGCAGGCGCCGAGCCGGACAAGCGCAAGTGATTGCGCGCCGCGCGGTTCTGGCGGGTGTCGCGGCGCTGGCCGCGGCCTTCGCTCTGCCCGCGGCGGCGCACCAGCAGAAGCGCACGATCAGCACGATCGCGCTCAATCCCCGCAGCGCGAGGATCGAGATCATGCATCAGGTGCCGGTGCATGATGCCGAACACGCGCTCAGGATGCAGGGCGCGAAATCGGCCGACATCATCGGCAGCGCCGAGAGCCGCGAGGCCTTTGCGCAGCTTGTCGCGCAGCGGTTTGTGCTGGCGGTGGATGGCGCGGTCGCCGCGCCCGCCTATGTCGGCAGCGAGATTTCAGGCGGCAGTCTGTGGGTCTATCAGGAACTTCCCGCAGCCCGCCCCGGCACGCCGCTCCGGGTCAATTCGCAGATCCTCACCGATGTCTGGGCGCAGCAGGAAAACCGCGTGAATATCGGCAGCGGCGCAGGCGTGACGACGCTGATCTTCACCGCCGGCACGCCCGCGCAGGACACGCTGCTCGCCAGCTGATCGGGCCGCTTGCTCAGGCGCGGCGGCGCTGCGGTCCGCTGCCCAGATCCGCGCACAGATCCCCGATCAGCGCCGGGCGGCCATAGCGATAGCCCTGCACATGGCAGCAACCGATGGCGCCCAGGAAGGTCTCCTGTTCCTCGGTCTCGACCCCCTCGGCCACCACCCTGAGGCCGAGGCTTTGGCCCATCTGCACGATCGCCTGGATAATCAGCCGCGACTGGTGATCCTCCCCGATCCCGGCGATGAAATCGCGGTCGATCTTGACCTTGTGGATCGGGAACTGGCGCAGGTGCGTGAGCGATGAGAAGCCGGTGCCGAAATCATCAAGGCAGATGGTGAAGCCGCAGGCATCGAGCATCGCCAGCGAGGCGTGCAACTGGCCGCCAGCATCGAGCAGCATGGTATCGGTCGCTATGATGGTGAAATTGGCAGGGGTGAGCGCGCTGTCATCCACCACGTCGATCAGGTGCCGCACGAAATCGTACTTGCGCAGATCGGCCTCGGACAGATTGAGCCCGATCCGCGTGTCCGGCCCCAGCAGCGCAAGGATCGCGGGGCCATCGGTCACCACCTGATCGAGCATCGCACGCGAGACGCGGCGCGAAAGCTCGGGATCGAGCAGCGCGGAAAAGATATCGCTGGCGGTGATCAGGCTGCCGTCCTCGTCCTTGAGGCGCAGCAGCGCCTCGAACGAGGTGATCCGCCCGGTCGCCAGCTCGACGATCGGCTGATAGGCGGCCACCGCGCGTCCGCCGTTCAGTGCCGCACGCAGGCTGACGATGGCGCGCTGGCATTCGGTCTGCTTGGCCTCGATCTGCGCGTCCCAGCACACCACCCCGCCGCATCCCTGATCCTTGCCGCGATAGAGCGCCGGATCGTCTGCGGCGGATGATCTCCTCGCCGGTGCCGGGCTGCTCCATCCGCGCCAGTCCGCAGGTCGCGCCGATGGTGAGCGCGCTGCTGCCGAGCGCTACGACATGATCAAGCTCGGCCACCAGATCTTGCAGAAAACCGCTCGCCGCCTCGAGCGTCATCGCTGGCGGGAACAGCAGTGCGAATTCGTCGCCGCCCCAGCGCGCCAGGAACATGCCGCGCCGGATGCGCTGGTGAAGGTGCTCGGCAATCGCCACCAGCACCCGGTCACCCACCAGATGGCCGAGCGTGTCGTTCACATCCTTGAACCCGTCGAGATCGATCAGCCCGACCATCACCGGATCGCTATCGGCCGAGCGCATCGCGGCCGCCAGCTTGCGGTCAAAGCTGGCGCGGTTGAAGAGCCCGGTCAGCCGGTCATGCTCGGCCGCGCGCTTCAGGGCCGCATTGCGCAGATGCTCCTCGGTGCAATCGTGGATGATCCCGGCGACGCTATCGGGCCGCCCGTCGATATCGATCCGCTCGCCCACCACCCGGATGCGGCGGCGCTCGCCATCGCCGCGGCGGATGCTGGTTTCGAAGGCCAAGGGCTTGCCATGAGCGACGGTCTCCTGGAGCGCTTTGCTGACCATCGCCTGATCCTCGGTCTGGTAGAGCGTCACCGCCTGGTCGACGCTGACCGAGCGCCCGGGTTCGAGCCCGGTGATGGCATAGACCTGGTCCGACCAGTAGAGCCGCTGCGAGGCGAGATCGACCCGGCAAGATCCAACACATGTGGCGCGTTCGGCCTGGCGGAAAATATGCGAGGTCTGCTTGAGAGCGGCATTGGCAAAGCTCAGCTCGCGGGTGCGGACATGGAGCGCGATGCTCTGTTCGGCGAGCATCACCAAGGGGCCGATCTGGTCGCTGCAAAGGGCGTGGGGTTCGGGCGAGATGGCGCACAGCGCGCGCCCCTCGCCGCGGATCGGCACGCCGAGAAAGGAGCGGATGAACGGGGCGCCGGTGACCAGCTCATTGTCGCGAAAGCGCAGATCGGCGCGGGCATCGGGCACCAGCAGCGACCCCTCGCCGGTGATGCACACCGCGCAGAAAGAGACATCGCCCGGGGTCTCGTGAAGATCGATCCCGGTGCGCCCGAGGAAGCACTACCGCGCGTCCTCGACAATCGACAGCAGCGCGATCGGGCAGCCCAGCATGGTGCTCGCCAGCACGGTGATGCGCGAGAACAGCGCCCGATCCGCGCTTATCTCAAGGCCCAGATTGCGGATCACATCAAGGCGGTCGGGATCATGCACGCCCGCCACGTGGCCCTGACAGGATTATGAATTCGCAATGCTGGTGCTGTGTCGGGCGACCTTTGCGCCGGGCCGCGAGAACCGGCGCCGCGCGCCGCCCATCCCACGGCGCCCGATACGTCCGGCAGGCGTCGGGGTCTGGGTTGGGGGGATTTTTATGCGCGACGCAATCCGCAGCGAAAAGCGCTACCGGGCTGGAAGGTCGTCGCCTGCGCCTTCGACTGAATTTTGCGGCGGTATCCGGCGAACAAAGAAGACGAGGATAACGGCCAGCGCGGTCATCACCCCGATCAATAGCCATGCATCGTTGATGGCCTGAACCAGCGCCTGTCGTTCGACCAGCGGACGTATCATCTCCTCGGTGAATTCATCGGGCGGTATGCCGATCTGCTCGATGAAGGCATCGCGGGGTATGCCGATCCCTACCGCGGTTTCGATGTTGCCGGCCTGCAATTCTTCCACGATTTTTGCTCCGTAGGTCGCGGCGCGGCTGAAGATCGTGGTGTCTATCAGAGCAAGGCCGATTGCCCCGCCAAGGTTGCGCATCAGATTGAACAACCCGCTGCCATCTGCCACCAGCTCGGGCGACAAGCGCCCTAGTGCCATCCGCGTCGGAGGCAGCAGGCAAAACATGGTCGCAACGCCGCGCAGCACCTGCGGTAGCAGCATTTCGGCGAAATCGGTGTCGGCGGTCTGCGTGGTGCTCATCAGCAGGCCGGCCGCAAACAGGACAAAGCCGAACACGGTCAGCGTGCGCGCGCCGACGCGCTGTTCGAGATAGACTGCGATGGGCGCGGCGATTAGCTGGGCAATCCCGGTGACTAGCATGATCTCGCCAATACGCAGCGAATCATGTTCGCGCACAAGGCCAAGAAAGAACGGCATCAGATAGGTCGAACCGAACAGCCCCACACCGAGAATGAAGCTCAATGCGCAGCCAAGGGCAAAGTTGCGATCCTTGAAGCACTGCAATTCGACCAAGGGCTCGGGTGACCGGACAGTACGCCAGACGAACCATGCCGCGCACAGGGTAAAACCCAGCAGCAGCGCGACCACGTTGGGAGCGAGCCAGCCATCGGTCGGCGCATCCTTGAGGCCGATCTGAAGTGCGGTCAGTCCGATCGCCAGAAGCGCCAGCGCGGCCGCATCGACCGAGCGGGCGGAGCGCAGATTGCTGGCCGGACCAATCAGCGTGACCGCAGCCCCGACCGCCGCCGCAATGCCGGGCACGATGTTGATCCGGAACAGCCAGTGCCACGAGTATGTTTCGGTGATCCAGCCCCCGACAATCGGGCCGACGGTTGGCGCGAAGACTGCGGCAACACCGGCAATGGTGGTGGCAATGCCCTGCGAACGCACCGGAAAAAGCAGGAAAACAGCGGAAAACACCGCCGGAATCAGCGTACCTCCGGCAAAGCCCTGAAGAATGCGCCAAGCGATCAGCGAGGCGAAGGTCTGGCTCTCCGAGCATCCGATCGAGGCGATGGTGAACACCGAAACTGCCGACACGAACAGCCAGCGCATGCCCAGCCTTGCGGTCAGGAACCCTGTCAGCGGTATCGCAACAATCTCGGCCGTGAGATAGGCGGTCTGGATCCAGATCATCTGGTCCGCGCCGATCTTCAGCGCGTTCTGGATCGTCGGCAGCGATGTCGCCACGATCTGGATATCCAGGATCGCCATGAACATGCCGATGCACATGAATATGAAACCGGCCCAGGTTCGCAGACTTGCTTCGGGTATTTCGTTTGCGTTCATCCGATGTCCGCTAGCTGAAGGCACTGGGTCTGACTACGGCCTCTGACTCAAGTAAACTGGCTTCGCCTTGAATGTCAGAATCATGCTTCTATGGTAAAGTTTGGTCCAAATTCAAAATCGCCGGTCAATCGGCCGCTATGAGGCTCCCTGAATGGTTCCGGTAAGCATCCACTCCCTCGCTACGGCGACGCCGCCGAATATTCTTGATCAGACGACAGGTGCGCAGGTCGCGGAACAGCTGCTCGGCGGGGGCTTCGAGGACTTCGGAAGGCTGCGCTCGATCTACGGCAATGCGGGGATCGAATTTCGCCAGCTTGCCCGCCCGGTCGCCTGGTATATGCAGCCGCGCAGCATCGTCGAGCGCACCGAAGTCTATCTGGAGGTCGCGCTCGATCTGTTTGTTGAGACAGCCGAGAAGGCGCTGGCCGAAGCAGGGATCGCAGCCGACGAGGTGGACGCGATCGTCACGGTATCGTCCACCGGCATCGCCACGCCGAGCCTGGAAGCGCGCGCCATGGGTCGGATGGGATTTCGCAGCGACGTCTCGCGGGTCCCGGTGTTCGGCCTCGGCTGCGCTGGTGGTGTATCGGGACTGGGCCTCGCTGCAAAGCTGGCACGGGTGGATCAGGGCGCCACGGTGCTTTTCGTCACGGTCGAATTGTGCAGCCTTGCTCTCAGAACCGAGAATGTCGGCAAGGCGGACATCGTCTCTACCGCGCTGTTCGGCGACGGTGCGGCGGCCTGCGTGATCCGGACCGGCGACGAAGGGTTCACGCAGATTGCCGGCAGCGCCGAAAAAACCTGGCCCGATACGCTCGACATCATGGGCTGGCAGATGGAGCCAACCGGTTTGGGCGTCATTCTCAATCGCGCCATTCCCGCTTTTGCCCGCAGGGAATTTCGCGGGGCGGTCGAGGAGATGCTGACCCCTCAGAATGTGCAGATCGACGAGGTTGATCGCTTCATCTGCCATCCCGGCGGCGCGAAAGTCGTTGATGCGATCGAGACAGCGCTCGCCTTGCCGCAAGGCAGCCTCAACAACGAACGCGAGGTTCTGCGCCAGCATGGCAACATGTCCGCGCCAACCGCGCTGTTTGTGCTCGACCGCGTGCGCAAGGCGGGGCTTCCGCCCTTGTCGGTGATGACCGCGCTCGGCCCGGGGTTCACGGCCAGCACGCTAACCCTGCGGAGCGCGGCATGAGCCTGCCCTATGCCATCATGATATTCATCACGCTGCAGCGGATATCCGAACTCATCATCGCGCAGAGCAACACCAAGGCACTGCTCGCGCGCGGTGCGGTCGAATTCGGCCAATCACATTATCCGGCCATGGTTCTGATGCACGCCTCTTGGCTGGCGGTTTTGTGGGCCACCGTCGGCGGCGCGCCGGTGAGCATGCCCTTGCTCGCGGTTTTCGCGGTCCTGCAGGCTATGCGCGTATGGGTGCTGGCAACGCTGGGACGGCGCTGGACGACGCGCATCATCGTTCCCAAGGATGAAGCGCCGATCACGAGCGGGCCCTTTCGCATCATGCGTCACCCGAACTATTTCGTCGTGATCTGCGAGATCGCGGTGGTGCCGCTGATGTTCGGACTGGTCTGGGTGGCGGTGCTCTATTCCGCGCTCAATGCGGCCATGCTGTGGGTGCGCATCCGGGCGGAGAATGCCGCCTATTCCGACGCCGTCGCCTGACCGCTCGCGGGGCGCCGCGCCAAGGCTTCGCGCTCGGCCTTGACCTTGAGCATCGCCGATTTGCAAGTCGGCGATGTCTTCTCGATATTCCTGATCATGCACGCCTCGACCTTCTTGCGGCTTAGCGATTTCATCTCGGCAGGGCAAAGCGTGCGCGCTTCTTGGGCACAGGCTTTCTTGGCGGGATCGGGCGCCGCAAGCGCCGGGTTGGCCATGACAATCGCCGTGACAATCGCGCCGATGCCGAGCGCGATACCGTCAAGTCCATGCCGTTTCATGCTGCGCTAATCCTCTGACGCTCTGAGATCGGGCCGCACACGTGCGACGACCGGGTTGAACCATCGGTGAACTTGGATGTCAAGCGCGACCGCTTGCTCGAGACCGATCCCGACGGATCTGTGCTCGGCACGGGTCGTCGGCAGGACAGGCGAATGATAGACGAGCGCCGAGCAGCCGAGCCAGGCTGAGAACATCAGCAGGTATGGCCAGCGACGGGGCCAAAGGGCGGCGACCAGCAGGGTTGTGGCCGCAGTGCCGCCAAGCGCCAGCATGACCGGCCCCATAACAAGCGTATCGGAGCGGGTGAGCGCAGTCTGGATCGCCGCGGTCGCCCATTGTGCGGGAAGCAAAGCCAGCAGCCAATCCGGCAGGGCGCCGGGCTGGGCCGCGGCGGTTGCCACGACGGACACCTCGCCCGCGACAACCGCGACAGCGATCAACCAGCCCTTGTCGCCAGCGGAGCGGGCAAACAGCACCCCTCTCGCTGCAAAGCTGATGCTGGCGATGAGCAGCGCGAGCCCGATCGATACAGGCTGGAGCAGTGCTGGCGGGCCGAGCACTCCTGCAAGCAGGATAAGGCCTGCTCCTGCGACCAGCGCAAGTGCGACACCAATCCAAAGCCGCCGGGCGATAGCAGCACCGATCATCCCGGCCCCCATCAGGCCGGTCGCCGCGATCGGGCCAGCCAAGCGCGCGAGCGGTTCGAGATCGCCGGTATTGGCAAGCAGCAGCATGACGAGCGCGGGCGCTGTCGCCCCGGCCAAGCCGCACAGCAGCCACGCGAGAACCGGCGCGGCGCGGGTCTGACTTTCTGGCAACGATGTCATGACACTGCTCTGGTTGATGCGCTGAGCGTTGTCGAGCGCCGGGCGTCATCCTCAGGCTGGTCGATCGGCGACCGGGGTGTCGGCGGGCTTGCGCAGAAGGGCTTTGAAGCGTCCCGCCCCATTCTATAAGGGTTCCGGATTGGTTGTATAACTCGTCCCGCGCTTGGCTTGCACGCCCGGCAATGCCCACAAAAAGCAGATCGCCAGAGCTCTGAATTCCGATGAATTATCGCCATTCCTTCCATGCGGGCAACAGCGCCGATGTCGTGAAGCATAGCCTGCTGATCGCGCTCGTGCAGGCCTTGCAGCACAAGCAGAGCGCGCTGACCCTGATCGACACCCATTCCGGCTGCGGGTTGTACGACCTGCACGGCGAGGAGGCCGGTCGCACCGGTGAGGCCAATGAGGGCGTGCTGCAGGCCTTTGCCGACCGGAACCCCTTGCTGGACGACTACCGCGCCGTCGTAGCGGCGGTGAATGGGGCGGTGAGTATGGGGGCTGCGCCGTGCCTCTACCCCGGAAGTCCGCGCATTCTGGCGCAGCTGCTGCGCCCGCAGGATCTCCTGATCCTTAACGAAAAGCATCCCGAGGATGCCTATGCCCTGCGCGGCGCGATGCGCGGTACATCCGCTGCCGTGCATGAGCGCGACGCCTACGAGCTATGGCTGGCGCTGCTGCCGACCCGCACCCCGCGCGGGCTCGTGGTTGTCGATCCGCCCTACGAGCAGACCGACGAACGCGCCCGTATCACCGCCACCCTCGCCGCCGCTAACCGCAAATGGGCGCATGGTGTGACGGTGATCTGGTATCCGCTGAAAGACCGCGCGGCGCATGAACGGTGGAAGCAGCAGCTCAGCAGGATCGGCATCCCGAAATTCCTCACGGTGGAGCATTGGCTGTATGATGCCGATCAGCCCGGTATCTATAACGGCGCGGGTCTCTTTATCGTCAACCCGCCCTACGCCTTCACGCAAGGTCTGCCGCCGCTGCTGGAAGCCTTGCGCGCCGCGCTGGCGCCGGAAGGGCATAGGGGCGAGATTACGGCTGACTGGTTGGGCGGTTAGGCCAAAACTCGATTTCAGGGATGCCTGTTTGGTGCGCGGCGCAGTGCGCAGCGAACGGTGCTCTTGCACGCTGTTCCCTGCTTTCAGGGAATTTTTCAGGGAAATCGAGGCCATCGCGCACCGAGGCGCTCGCTCAAAATCGGCAAGATCAGGCCATAAATGCCACAACCGCCCGTCGGGAGCAGGGAATTTTCCGGTCGCCTTGAGGGAAACGGAAGCTCCCGGTCAGGGAACGGCCAAGGCGGGCTAGCGACCATCTTCCTTCGCTCGCCGAACACCCACCCCAAACTGCTCATTTTGATCTATTTGTCTAGTTCTAAACGATTTTTTCTGTGGATTACCCGTCCTGACCGTTGCAATGTTCTGCTTTTGATCAACATGTTCGGCAATCAGTTCTGAAGGCAATGGTTCGGCCCGATTGGGGACCCTTCCTCAGGATCATTTGAGTTGGCGAACAGAAGGCAGACCATATGGCAAAGGCAAGTCGATTGCAGATTACGATGAGGCCCATTGCCTCGTTGAAGCCGGATCCGCGCAATGCGCGCACGCATAGCGAAAGGCAGATCGCATTGATCGCCAAGTCGATCGAGGAGTTCGGGTTCATCAACCCGATCATTGTCGACGAGGCCGGGAGCATCATGGCGGGCCATGCTCGGCACAAAGCTGCTGTGTTTATGGGCCTTACCGATGTTCCGACGATCCAGCTGTCGCATATGATCAAGGCCCAGAAGCGGGCCTATATCATCGCGGACAACCGGCTCGCCGAAAAGGCCGGGTGGGACTTCGACATTCTTGGCGAGGAGATCAGTCTTCTTCTCGATGAAGATATCGATTTCGACATCGAGGTGATCGGCTTCGACAGCGCAGAGATCGACCAACTGGTCTTCGGCGAAAGCGGGAACAAGTCCGCTGCCGAGCATGAAGAAAATCCGGTCGAACTGCCCGGCGAAGAGCCGGTGGTCTCGCAGCCCGGTGACCTCTGGGAGATCGGCGAGCATCGCCTGCTGTGCGGCAATGCGCTCGACCCTGCCAGCTATGAGCGCCTGCTCGGCCGCGAGAAGGTGCAGATGGTCTTCACCGATCCGCCGTACAACGTGCCCATCGGTGGACACGTCTCGGGCCTCGGGAAGGTGAAGCACCGCGAGTTCGCCATGGCTTCGGGCGAAATGTCTCGGCCGGGGTTCATCGCGTTCCTGCGGACCGCTGCAATGCGCATGGCCGAGGTGAGCATCAACGGCGCGATCCACTTCGTCTGCATGGACTGGCGTCATGCCGGCGAGATCGAGGAGGCAGGCCGCGCGGTCTATTCCGAGCTCAAGAACATCTGCATCTGGGCCAAGACCAATGCTGGCATGGGCACGTTCTATCGCTCGCAGCACGAATTCGTCTTCGTCTGGAAGGTCGGCAAGGCCCGGCATATCAACAATTTCGGGCTTGGAGAGAAGGGGCGCTACCGGACCAACCTGTGGACCTATGCGGGGGCCAATACGTTCCGGAAAGGGCGCGGTGAGGACCTCGCGGATCACCCCACGGTCAAGCCCGTCCAGATGGTCCAGGATACGATCCTCGATTGCTCGAAGCCCAAGGGGATCATCTTCGATCCCTTCACTGGCGTGGGCACGACGCTGGTCGCTGCGCACCGTGCGAAGCGCCGCGGGCGCGGCATCGAGATTGACCCTGCCTATGTCGATTGCGCGCTGAGGCGGTTGCAGGAAGCTTTGGGCGTCGAGCCGCGTCTGGTCGATACGGGCGAGACTTTCACCGAGGTCGCTGCCCGCCGCCTCTCGAACAAGGAGGCCGCGTGATGGCCGGGAAGAAGAACGACTACGAGGTCGGCTACGGCAAGCCGCCTGCCCACACCCGGTTCCGGAAAGGCCAGTCGGGTAATCCGAGCGGGAAGCCAAAGAGGGTCTTGAGTGAAGACGAGATCCTTCTTCGCGAACTGGCTTCCAAGGTCCCCGTCACCGAGGGCGGCAAGCAGCGGCGCATGAGCAAGCTCGAGGTGATGCTCAAGCAACAGGTCAATCTCGCCATGAAGGGTGACCCCAAGGCGGTCCGCCATGTCATTGATGCCTATAGGAAGGCTACACAGAATCAGGCACGGATCAATGCTGATCAAGGCGAACAGCCCATGATTGTCACGCTCGTCTTCCCAGAAGAAGACTTGCGCCGGCAGCAGATGCTCGAAAAGCAAGGCCGCGATTGGCGGGATGAAGGCTCCGACGATTTCTGAAGGCCCTCAAGCATCTCTTTCGACTGGCATTGGTGGCGCGAGGAAGCAATACTGCCGCCCATGCGAACGAGTCTTTCCCACCCCCTGCAGATTGCCGAAGTCCGGCCCGGTGCCGGTCACGGGCGGATCGGTATCACCTTCTGTCCGGGCAAGAAGCAGCCCGGCGCCCTGACCGGCGCATGGGACCGCGATCTCGGCCTCGATCTCGATACCATCCATGCTTTCGGCGCCTCGGCCTTGGTGACCCTTATCGAGGATCACGAGATCGCCGATCTCGCGGTTCACGGGATCGGCGAGGAGGTTGTGCGGCGACACATGGACTGGCCACCTGCCGATCCGCGATGTCTCTGTGCCCGGCCCAGATTTCGAGCAGGCGTGGCAACAGCATAGCCCCGGCCTCAGGGCGCGGCTGCGTGACGGGTTCGATGTGGTGGTCCATTGCAAGGGTGGTCTGGGAAGGGCGGGCACGATTGCTGCGCGGCTGCTGATCGAACTGGGTATGGAACCGGCGCAAGCCATCGGTGAGGTGCGACAGGTCCGCAGCGGCGCGATCGAGACACGCGCGCAGGAGCACTACGTCCTGTCCCATGCGCCGCTCGCTGAGCCTGCTCCATCGACCAGCGACGAGGCCGTTCGCGACCGAGCGCTCGGTGCGCTCCTCGGCCTCGCCGTGGGCGATGCGGTCGGGACCACGCTCGAGTTCAAGCAGCGCGACAGCTACCCGCGCCTCACCGACATGGTCGGCGGCGGCCCATTCCATCTCAAGCCAGGGCAATGGACCGACGACACCTCGATGGCGCTGGCGCTGGCTGATAGCCTGCTGGCCGAAGACGGGTTCGATCCGGCAGATCTGATGCGGCGCTTCGTCGCCTGGCGCGAGGAGGGCGAGTACTCCTGCACTGGGAATTGCTTCGACATAGGCATCACCGTGAGTTCCGCCCTGTCGCACTGGCACCGCAGCGGAGACCCGATCGCCGGATCGACCGATCCCAAATCGGCGGGCAACGGCTCGCTGATGCGCCTCTCACCGGTCGCGATCCGGCATTGGCGCGATCGCGAAACCCTGCGCCACATCGCCGCACTCCAGAGCCGAACCACCCACGGCGCGCCCGAGGCGGTCAGCGCCTGCGTCGCCTATGCCGAACTCATCGCCGATGCGATTGCGGGCCAGCCGCGGCAAGCGGTGCTGGCGCCGCGCCAAACTGATCATGCGGGCAGGATCGCCGAGATCATGGGCGGTTCGTGGCGCGGGGCCATGCGCCATGACATCGGCTCGAGCGGCTATGTCGCGCACTCGCTCGAGGCCGCGTTGTGGTCGATCGGGCGAACAAGCGATTTCCGCTCGGCAATCCTCACCGCCGCCAATCTCGGCGGCGATGCCGACACCACTGCGGCCATTGCCGGACAACTCGCCGGGGCACTCTACGGGGTCAGCGGCATCCCGGAGGAATGGCTCGCGAAGGTCGCTTGGCGCGAGGAGATCGAGCATGTGGCTTTGCGGTGTCAATCGGCGTTCAATCGGGACCCCCTATCGGCGTGCAAAAGGGACCCCTCTGCCGTTGTGCGGATCGGTTGATGCTGGGCGCGTGTTTCGCGCTGCTGGCGGCGTAGGGAGGGCGTAGCCCGACCGGAGGCGTCAGCAGCGCGAAGGCGGTTTTCTGACAGGGTCAGCTGCGGTTTTTGAAGCGCCAGCTGTCGTTGCCGGTCTCGACGATATCGCAATGATGCGTGATGCGATCGAGCAGCGCCGTGGTCATCTTCGGATCGCCGAACACGGTGGGCCACTCGCCGAAGGCGAGGTTGGTGGTGATGATGACCGAGGTCTGCTCGTAGAGCTTGCTGATCAGGTGGAACAACAACTGCCCGCCGGATCGGGCGAACGGCAGATATCCCAGTTCATCGAGCACCACGAGATCGAGCCTGCCGAGCTGGGCGGCGATGGAGCCGGCCTTGCCGATGCGGGCTTCTTCCTCGAGCCTGGTGACGAGATCGACCGTGTTGAAGTAGCGCCCGCGGGCACCGGCGCGCACGACGCTGGCGGTGATCGCGGTGGCCAGATGGGTCTTGCCCGTCCCAGTGCCGCCGATGAGCACGATGTTGCGGCGACCGGGCAGGAACGAACCTGCGTGCAGGGAGCGCACCAGCCCTTCATTGATCGGGGTGCCCTCGAACGCGAAGGCGTCGAGGTCCTTGATTACAGGCAGCTTGGCCGCGGTCATGCGGTAGCGGATCGAGGCGGCATGACGATGCGCGGCTTCAGCGCGCAACAGATCGGTCAGGATCTCGTGGGTCGTGCGCTTGCGCTGTAACCCGGTGGTGACCGCCTCGTCGAACGCGCCGGCCATGCCCTTGAGGCCGAGCGAGCGCATCGCCTCGATCATCTCATGCCGCTGCATCGAGGCCTCGCACCGTATCGTAGCGCGCGCAGTCTGCGATGGGCGGATGGTTGAGCTTGAGATCGACGATCACGTCCAGGGGCGCTCGGATGGCGGATCCCGGTATCGGGCCAGGATGTTGAGGATCACCTCGTCGCTGACAGCACCGCTATCAAGCGCCTCCCGGATCGCGGCCTCAACCGCTTCCAGACCATCGGTCATTACAGCTGCCAGCACGCGCACGAAGCGGCGGTCGGCTTCATCACCGCCGCCCAGCTTGCGCCGCAACCGCGTCAGTGCCGGTGGCAGGTCCCACCCCTGGAAGGGTGCACCGTTCCGCAAGGCCCCAGGCTTGTGCGCCAGCACTGGCAGGTAATGCCAGGGATTATAGATCGTCCGGTCGCGGCCGAAGTGCCGAGCATGCTCGGCGATGACCTCGTCGCCGAGGCGCACAACGATGCGGTCTGCATAGGCACGGACCTGGACGGCCCGCCGCGCTGCCTTGGCCATCACCGAGTAGCGATTACGATCAAAGCTGATCAGGCAGGTGCCGGTGACCGCGTGCTCGGTCTCGTGGAACCCGTCGAACGGCGTCAGCATCGGTTGCAGCGCCGGCCGCTCGGCGGCCAGCGCTTCGGCAACCGTCATATCGCGCTGCTCGGGATGTGACTGCATCGCTGCCCAGCGCCGGCACTCGGCTTCCAGCCATCCGTTCAACTCCTCGAGGCTGGCGAACTTCAACCGAGGCTGGAAGAACCGCCCCCGGATCGTCTGGACCTGGTTCTCGACCTGCCCGTTACGCCTGCGGCGTTGCCCTTCGGGTCTCCCACCCCGCCGCCGGCGAGCAAGCGGTCGGCTCGACCATGTAATGGTCGGCCATGATCAGGAAGCGGCGGTTGAACACCCGTTCCTTGCCGGTGAACACCGTGGTCACCGCCGTCTTCATGTTGTCGTAGATGCCGCGCAGCGGCACGCCACCGAAGAAGGCGAAGCCCCGCGCATGCGCGTCGAACACCATCTCCTGCGTCTCGCGCGGATAGGCCCTGACATAAACCGCCCGCGATGCACACAGGCGCATGTGCGCCACCTTCACTCGCACCGACGCGCCAGCGATCTCGACATCCTCGTGGCTCCAGTCGAACTGGTAAGCTTCGCCGGGCTGGAACAGCAGCGGGATGAACGCCGGCGCCCCATCGCCAGCATCCTTGCGCCGCGTCGCCGTCCAACGCGCCGCATAGCGGCGCACAGCATCATAGGATCCTTCGAACCCCTCGCGCTGGAGCAGGTCGTGGATCCGGGTCATCCGCAGGCGATCGCGCCGTGGCAGGCCTTCGTTCTCTGTCAGCAGCGTGTCGAGCCGTTCCTGGAAAGGCCCAATCCGCGGCAACGGCTGCACCGTTCGGTGATAGGTGAAAGCACCCTCCGGTGCGCCGATCGCCTTGCGTACAGCCTTGCGTGACAACCGAAGATCACGCGCAATCGCCCTGATAGACTTGCCGCCAGCGTGTTCCCGCCGGATCCGTACAACCGTCTCCACAACCAACATCCCGATCTCGCCACCTGGAAAACCAGGTCGCTGTCTAAACTATCGGAATGGTGGTTCCCTTTTGGACGCCGATCACCCCGCTAACAGGGTCCCTTTTGCACGCCGATCCACAGATTGCCGAACGTCTGCTCAAACTCGATCTTATCATTCTCGACGAATTGGGCTATCTGCCGTTCAGCCCGTCAGGCGGAGCTTTGCTGTTCCATCTGCTCAGCAAACTGTACGAACGCACCAGCGTCGTGATCACCACC
>JBKDUW010000124.1:0-6082 GCA_046339235.1 Erythrobacteraceae bacterium
ACGCTGGTCGCGTCGCTGCCGCTCAACTTGGCCGCGATTGCGCTCGGAATGGGGCTGTGGCGCGGCGGGATGCTCAAGGGCGAATGGCGCACCTTCCACCTGCAACGGCTGGCGGGCTTCGCTGGGCTGGTGGCGATCCCCGCGCTGCTGGGGCTGGCGGGGTGGATGGTTGCCGAGGGTTTTCCCGCTGCGCTGGTCGGGCCGGTCGCGCTGGTGATCTCGGCCCCCTTCGATACGCTGTTGGGAGTGACCTATGCCGCACTGGCGATGGCGATTCTGACGAAGGACAACGCCGTGACCCGGACGCTTGCGGCTGTCGGACGGCTGTCGCTCACCAACTACCTGATGACGAGCGTGATCCTCGCAAGCATCTTTGCGCCGTGGGGGAGGGGACTGTTCGACGAGGTTACCCGCACACAGGCCTTCGGATTAAGCTTTGTGCCGATCATCGCGATGCTGCTGTGGTCGCCGCCATGGGTAGCAAAAGTCGGGCAAGGCCCCTTCGAGCGGCTGTGGCGCTCAGGGGCAAGGGCGCTTTCCTACACGCGCAAGACCTGACACGATCGCGGTGATGACCCACCACGCGCGCCTGCTGCTGTCACTGTTTGTGTAGCGGCGCGCGCAGGGCGGTTTTTCGCTTTTCGACAGTGTCTCATGTGTCTCCAACAAGGAAGCGCTGGCGGCGATGTCAGCCGTCCTGCCCGTGGATCGGCGAGGGCCGGTCCAATGCCAGTTCGGCGTCCGAGAAGGTGAAAGGGCTCCTCACCCCCGGCATCCCGCCGAGATCGACCCTGAGCCCGCGCGCCACCACCTGCGGATCGGCAAACACCTCGTCCAAGCGGTTGATCGGGCCTGCGGGAACCCCTGCCGCATGACAGGCATCTAGCAACCCCTGCTTGGTCCAGCCGATCGTCGTCGCCGCGATCTCGGCATCGAGCGCCTTGGCGTTGGCGGTGCGGTCGCCATTGGCAAGAAAGCGCGGGTCGGTGCTGAGGTGGCTGAGGCCCAAGAGGTCCATCAGCTTGTGGAACAGCCCGTCATTGGCAGGTGCAAGGATCACGTGTCCGTCGCTCACCGCGAAGACGCCGTAAGGCGCGACCTGCGCGTGGGCGTTGCCCATCCGCGGCGGATTGTGCCCGGTGGTGAGGAAGTAGGTCGCCTGATTGGAGAGCAGCGCGACCGAGCTGTCCATCAGGCTGATATCGACCTGCTGCCCGATTCCTTGCCTTGGCCCTGTCCGTGCGCGCATCAGCAGCGCCGCCTGAATGCCGTTTGCCGCCCACACGCCGGTCGAAAGGTCCGAGATCGAGATGCCCATCTTGACCGGATGGCCTTCGGGCTCGCCGGTGAGCGACATGAAGCCGCTCATCCCCTGCACCACGAAGTCATAGCCGGACTCGTGCGCGCGCGGCCCGGTCTGGCCGAAGCCGGTGATCGAGCAATAGACTAGGCCCGGATTGGCCGCGGCGCAAGCGGCGTAATCGAGGCCGAACTTGGCAAGGCTGCCGGTCTTGAAGTTCTCGATCACGACATCGGCTTCGGCGATCAGCGCCTTGACCCGCGCAAGGTCATCCGTGTCGCCAAAGTCGGCAATGATCGAGCGCTTGCCGCGATTGCAGGCGTGGTAATAGGCAGCCTCGCGGTGGACCGTGCCGTGCGCGTCGGTGCGCTCGACCCACGGCGGGCCCCACAGCCTTGTGCCGTCACCTTCGGGGCTTTCGACCTTGATCACATCTGCGCCGAGATCGGCGAGGATCTGCCCGCAGAACGGCCCCGCGAGCACCCGCGCAAGCTCAACCACCTTGAGGCCCGCAAGCGGCGCGTTGGGGTTGCGTGGCTGGGCAAACCACATGGTCATTGCCCGAGGCGCGCCTTGAGGAAGGCGACGCTGTCGGCCAGCACCGGGCCTTTGGCGCGGAAGGGTTTCGAAAGCGCCATCACGATCTCCTCGTGATCGAGCGGACCGTAGTTCTTCACCTCCACCGGAGCGCCCATCCCGCGCAGCTTGGCTGCGAGGTTGTTAGCGTTCTTGGGCCGAACGGTCTCGTCCCCTTCCGAAGTCACCAGCAAGAGTGGTGGGGCGTCAGCGCGGGCAAACGCGATCGGCTGCGTCTCTTCGGGTCGCGGCCATTGCCCCATCGCCGCGATCGAGCGCGGCTTGTCGAAGGGGTAAAAGTCGTAAGGCCCCGACAAACCGACCGCCGCCTTGACGATCCCCGGATCGGCGCCCGCTGCCGCCAGACGCTTGCTATCCAGCGCCAGCATCACCGCCTGATAGGCGCCTGCCGAATGGCCCATTAAAGCGACCCGCCCGGGATCGCCGCCATGCTCCGCGACATTGGCTTGCAGCCATGCGACCGCTTCCGCGCCGTCATCGAGGAAGGCCGGGAAGAGCACGTCCGGCACCTTGCGATAGTCGGGGATCACCACGAGGAAGCCGTCCTTCGCCAGCGCCCGCCCGGCAAAGGCATAGGCGGCGCGATCCCCGTTCGCCCAGCCGCCGCCGTACCAGAAGATCACCACCGGCAGCTTGCCCGCTGGCGGATCGGCGGGCGCCCAGATGTCGAGCGTCTGACCGTGCGTTCCGAAAGCCACGCCCTCGGCCACCTGCCGCGCCCCCGCACCGCCGCCTTCCACCCGGTCATAGACCGACAGCAGCCGCGGCGGCGAGGTGAAGGCGAGGATGCCGCCGCTCACGAGGACAAGCGCAAGGCCGGCGAGCAACAGCGCACGCCGCATCAGGCCACGTAATGCGCGGTGGTGGTCGCCGCGATATCGGCCTCGGTCACGCCCGGCGCCATCTCGATCAGGCGGAAGGGCGAGGCGTGATCGGGCCGCGCAAACACCGCGAGATTGGTGATCACCATGTCGACCACGCCCGCGCCGGTCAGCGGCAGGGTGCAGGCGGGGATGAACTTGGGGCTGCCATCCTTCGCCGTGTGGTCCATCACCACGATGATCTTCTTGACCCCGGCGACGAGGTCCATTGCCCCGCCCATGCCCTTGATCATCTTGCCCGGGATCATCCAGTTGGCGATGTCGCCGTTCTCGGCCACTTCCATCGCGCCCAGCACGGTGAGATCGATATGCCCGCCGCGGATCATGCCGAAGCTGGTGGCGCTGTCGAAATAGGCGCTGTGCGGCAGCTCGCTGATGGTCTGCTTGCCAGCGTTGATGAGATCAGCATCGACCTCGTCGTCATAGGGGAACGGCCCGATACCGAGCATCCCGTTCTCGCTCTGCAGCGTCACCATCATGCCATCGGGGATATGGTTGGCCACGAGCGTCGGGATGCCGATGCCGAGGTTGACGTAATAGCCGTCCTTCAGCTCGCGCGCGGCGCGGGCGGCCATTTCGTCGCGGGTCCAGCCTTGGGCAAGCGTGGTCATGGGTAGATGTGCCTTTGCGTTCCCAGAATCGGCGGGAACAGGAACCAGACGTCACCGATCAACGTTTCAATTCCCGCGCCGGCCTCGGGGTTGCGCAGATATTTGAAGCGTTCGGCGAGATCGTGGCGCCCGTCTCTGGCGATGGCGATGGCGATAATGTAGGTGATGTCGGCGAGATTGTCGTGGCGCTGCGCCTTTGCGTCGCTCTGGTCAAGCCGCAGCGAGATGGTGTCCTGCTCGCGAGGGTCGAGGCCCGACTGCTCAAGCGAGGTGTGCCGCACGCTGAACTGGCTTATGGGAAGATTGACTAGCGACGCTATCTCCACTCTCGCATCGCGAAGCAGTGCCAGGCCGAGCGCCAGACCGGGCTGCGCCGCCGGGTTGGCGGGCGGCGCGAACAGGCCGCCGGTCGGATCGAGATCGATCACAGCGACAAGCTGCTCGCCCACCGCACAGCGGCGACGCCTACCATCAAGCGCGACCGGATCGCTCGCCATCGCCGAAGCCACATCGGCCCCGCCAGTGGCACCGCGCGCCACGTCTTCCGCGCAGCGCACAAAGCAAGCGAAGGCCACCTTTTGGGGAGCAAGCGGGCGCTCGCGGACGGGATAGATGATCGAAGGCGCTGGCACAGCCGCCACCTCAGCCTCGGACTGTTTATCATTGTCCTGCACCCGCGACGCCATCATCGCCGACCCGGCCAGCGCTGGGATCGCAACGGCGGCACTGCCCGGCGGCGATGTTGCCGCCAGAAACATCAGCGACAGCCGCGCAAGTCTCTTTACCATCACGCGGTCTCCCTCTCCCGAACCGCCCTGAATTCGATTTTCTTGTCATAGGGCGCGCCGAGCACGATTCGGTTTACGAATACGCCGGCCAGATGAATCTGGTCGGGATCGAGGCTGCCGGCGGGCACCACTTCCTCGACTTCGGCCACGCAGGCCTTGCCGCAGGTCGCGGCCGGCAGGTTGAAGTTGCGCGCGGTCTTGCGGAATACGAGGTTACCGGTCTCGTCGGCCTTCCACGCCTTGATGATCGACAAGTCGGCAAAGATCCCGCGCTCCAGAATATAGGTCTGCATCACCCCGTCGCGATCGGGGAAGTCCTTGTGCTCCTTGCCCTTGGCCACTTCGGTGCCGACGCCGGTGCGGGTGTAGAAGCCGGGGATGCCTGCGCCGCCGGCGCGCATCCGTTCAGCCAGCGTGCCTTGCGGGCAGAACTCGACTTCGAGCTCGCCCGACAGATATTGCCGCTCGAACTCCTTGTTCTCGCCGACATAGGAGCTGATCATCTTCTTCACCTGACGGGTGCGCAGCAGCTTGCCGATGCCCTCGTTGTCGATCCCGGCATTGTTGCTGGCAAAGGTGAGCCCCGTAACGCCGCTGTCACGAATCGCGTCCAGCAGTCTTTCGGGTATGCCGCAAAGGCCGAAACCCCCTGCGGCGATCAGCATGTCGTTCTTGATGACGCCTGCAAGCGCGCTGGCGGCGTCGGGGTAAAGCTTGGTCATCGGGCCTGTTTGCCTCGGTTGCAGGTTGGCATGGCGGTCCGGAAAGGGCCGTCCCCTTACGGGGTTTGCGCCAAGGTGATTAGTGCGTTCAGTCCGCGCTGTCACGCCCGCGCGCAGTCCGAGTCGAATCACGTTTCATGTTGCGCTGCAAAATAATCGGAGCCGCAAAATCTGCTCAAATTTTGAGCGGATGCTGATTTCTGAGGCAGCAATTCCGCAAATTTTTGCACAAAAGGAAATGGTTCCCGCCGTTGGTTGCAAAGTTTGCATCCAAATACGCGGATTACGCAATTGCACATCGGCCGAATCTGCTGCAAATGCGAAGTGCCTTTCAGGCATCCTCTCCCAAACTTTTCAGCCCGGCCTTCGTGCCGGGCATTTTTTTGCCCAGCGCCCGTCAGGAGCGAAGCGGAGCTTCCTTACCCGTGCCCTCCCCGCCCGGGTCGCATTCCTGCTTGATTGCAATCGCCCTGCGCCGTTCCTAGCTAATCCGGCAAGGTTCAAGACCAACAGGCAATCGCAGGGATATCCATGGCCGAAGCAGAAACCGCCGCGCCCGCCCGCACCGTCCGGCTTCAGGTCGCGCCGGCGCGACAGGAGGAATCCGGCCAGGGCATAGCGCGCATGCCGCGTTCGGCTTTCCAGAATCTCGGGATCACCGAGGGCGATGTCGTGGAGATTGTCGGCAAGCGCACCACGGCGGCCATCGCCATGGCAGCCTATGCGGAAGATGATGCGCTTGATGTCGTGCGCCTCGACGGACTCCAGCGTGGCAATGCCGAGGCCGGATCGGGCGAGCATGTCGAAATCGCCAAGGGCCAGTCACGTCCCGCGACCCGCGTCGTCTTCGCCCCCGCCCAGCGCGAGATGCGTCTGCAAGGGCCGACCCAGGCACTGAAGCGCAATTTCTTCCGCCGCCCGCTGATGGCCGGCGATCTGGTCGCGACCACCGGCCAGCAGCCGGTGCAGAACATGCCGTCGGACGTGCGCCAACTGCTGCGCGCGCCGGCCTATGCGCTCACCCAGATCCGCCTCACCGTCGCCGCCACCACGCCCAAGGGCGTGCTGCTCCACGGCCCGCCCGGCACGGGCAAGACCCGGCTGGCACAGGCGGTGGCGAACGAGAGCGATGCCGAGTTTTTCACCATCAACGGCCCGGAAATCATGGGCTCGGGTTATGGCG
>JBKDUW010000125.1:0-10646 GCA_046339235.1 Erythrobacteraceae bacterium
CCGAGAGCCAGCGAGCCGGTATCGCCCATAAACACGGCCGCTGGCGGCGCGTTGAACCACAGGAAGGCGAGCCCCGCGCCCATGATCGCGGCACAGAAAATCGCCAGCTCGCCGGCGCCCGGCACGTGCGGGATGCCGAGATAGGTGCTGAAATCCGCGCGGCCCGCCAGATAGGCGATGATCGCGAAGGTGCCGCTGGCGATGATCACCGGCATGATCGCCAGACCATCAAGACCGTCGGTCAGGTTCACCGCATTGCCGGCGCCGACGATCACGAAGGCGGCGAAGACATAATAGCCCGGGCCCAGCGGAATGCTCACGCCGGTAAGGAAGGGCAGGTAGAGATTGGTGTTGATCTGGCTGACGATCAGCCATGCCGCGATCCCTGCCACCACGAATTCGAGCGCCAGCCGCACCCGCCCCGGAACGCCCGCATGGCTGTTCTTGGAAACCTTGTCATAATCATCGAGGAAGCCGATGAAACCAAACCCGATTGTCACGGCAAGACAAGCCCAGACGAACTGGTTGGAAAGGTCCATCCACAGGATCATCGACAGCGTCAGCGCGGTCAGGATCATCAGCCCGCCCATGGTCGGCGTGCCGCGCTTGGCGAGGTGGGTTTGCGGCCCGTCCTCGCGGATCGGTTGGCCCTTGCCCTGCCGCACGCGCAGCAGGTTGATGAAACGCGGCCCGATCAACAGACCGATCACGAGCGCGGTCATCAGCGTCGCACCGGCACGAAAGCTCTGGTAGCGAACCAGGTTAAGGATGCCTTCGAAGCCCAGCCATTCGGCAAGCAGATAGAGCATTCAATCGTTCCTCGGTGCCCTTTGGATCGGGCCTCAGCCTCCCGCTGCGGTTCCGGCAGGGGACTTATCGGTAAAATGTGACACCAGCCTGCCAAGACCGACCGAATTCGAGCCCTTGACCAGCACCGCATCCCCCGGAGCAAGAGCGAATTGCCCGAGCAAGGCGATCGCCTCGGCAGATGTCCCGCAATGGGCGAAGGTGATGGGCTTGCCAAGCGCAGGCGCGGGCAGTTTCCCCAGTTCCTCGGCGAGCGCGCGCATCTCTTCGCCAACGAGGATCGTATGCGCGACCCCCGCCTCGGCAATCGGCTCTGCCAACTGGCGGTGGAAGGCATCGGCAAAGTCGCCGAGTTCCTTCATGCTGCCGAGCACGGCTAGGCGGCGAGTGGCTGTGGTTGCCGCGAGCGCCTTCAGCGTCGCGCGCATCGAGGCCGGGTTGGCGTTGTAGCTTTCGTCGATCAGCAGCGCGGTGCCGCCATCGACAGCAATCGTGTGGCGCGCGCCGCGGCCCTTCAAGCCGCCCATCTCGGCCAGCGCCAGCCCCGCACTGGCAAGATCGCCGCCTGCCGCGCGCACGGCGGCCATCACGCCCAGCGAATTGACGATCCAGTGCTCGCCCGGCTCGGCGATCGTATAGCAGATCCGCCGATCGCCCAGATCGGCGGTGACCAGCGCCCCGCCACCTGCCGCAGGGATCGCGTCGAGCATCCGCACATCGGCGCTGGCGCAGCGGCCGAAAGTGACCACATGAGCTCCGCAGGCGCGAGCATGGCCGATCATGCGCTCGGCCCATTCGCTGTCGGCGGGAATTATCGCGGTGCCGCCTTCGACCAGGCCGGTGAAGATCTGCGCCTTCTCGTCGGCGATCGCCTCAAGGCTGCCGAGGTTCTCGATATGGGCGGGCGCGATGGTGGTGATCAGCGCCACTTGCGGGCGCACGTGAGCGGCCAGCGGGGCGATTTCGCCTGCGTGGTTCATCCCCATCTCGAACACGCCGAAGCGGCTGCGCGCGGGCATCCGCGCAAGGCTCAGCGGCACGCCGACATGGTTGTTGTAGCTGCGCACCGAGCGATGCGCCGCGCCCCGGCTGGCGCGATCAAGGCAGGCAAAGATCGACTCCTTCACCCCGGTCTTGCCGACCGATCCGGTGACGGCGATGCATACAGCGTGTGAACGCTCACGCGCGGCTTGAGCGAGCGCGTGCAGCGCTGCGGTGGTATCCTCCACCAGCACGTGCGGGTAATCGACCGGGCGATCGACGATCGCCGCGATCGCACCTTTTTCAAAGGCTTGGGGGAGAAACTTGTGACCATTCATCACCTCGCCCTTGAGCGCGACAAACAGATCACCGGGCTTTACGTCGCGCGAGTCCATTTCGACACCCGAAGCCTCGAAATCATGGCTCGCGGTGCCGCAGCAAGCTGCGGCAATCTCGGCGGCAGACCACAGCGCAAACGGCAAGGCGTCGCGCGCAGTGACCGGCCAGGCGCGCAGCAAGGGGTGCATCACGGGGTGCGGAAGATTCATGCGCGGGCGCTCCCAGTTCCGGCCCCTGCACCAGCGCATTCGCGCGCCACTTCGACATCATCGAACTTCTCGACTCGCATGCTCTCTCCTGAACCGAAAATCTGGCCCTGTTCGTGGCCCTTGCCAGCGATCAGGACAATGTCGTTGGCGCCCGCCTCGGCAATCGCGGCGGCAATCGCGGCGCGGCGGTCGCCGACTTCACGAAGTCCGGCGCCCCCGGCCATGATTGCGGCGCGGATCGCGCCTGGGTCTTCGCTGCGGGGATTATCGTCGGTGACGATGGCAAGATCAGCGGCGCGCGCGGCGACTTCGCCCATCTCGGGCCGCTTGCCGACATCGCGATCCCCGCCCGCACCAAACACCACGATCAACCGGCCGCCGTCGGCCACGTGCGGGTGCAGCGCGGCAATCGCGGCTTCAAGCGCATCGGGGGTGTGAGCATAGTCGACATAGGCGGGCGCTCCGGCAGCATTGATCGCGGCGCGTTCAAGCCGCCCGCGCACCGGTTGCAGGCGCGACAGCGCATCGAAAACGGCAGACGCCGGAACCCCCGTTGCCATCGCAAGGCCGGCCGAAACCAGCGCATTGGCGGCCTGATAGGCACCGATCAGTGGCAGGTTGACCTTGCGGGTTTTGCCGTCGTGCTCGATCGTCAGCATCTGTCCAAGCTGGCCGGGTTCGCGCGCCGCTAGACGCAGGAAGTGGCCACCCTCGCCCACCGTGCGCAGGTCGAGACCGCATGCGGTCGCCTGCGCAATCGCCTTGGCGGTCCATTCCGAGCCGTCACCTGCCCCAAGCGCTCCAACGTGGATAACCGCCGGGCTGCCGGGCGCGACCACTTCGGTGAACAACCGCATCTTGGCGGCGAAATAGGCCTCCATCGTGCCGTGGTAGTCGAGATGATCGCGGCTGAAATTGGTGAAGGCACTCGCCACCACGTTCAGCCCTTCATTCCGGAATTGCGAGAGGCCGTGGCTCGAAGCCTCGTAGGCCACATGCGTGATGCCTTCGCGTGCCAACCCGCTCATATTGGACAGGAAGGTGACGATATCGGGCGTGGTGAGACCGGTGGAGATCGAACCATCAGCCGTGGTGACACCCAAAGTGCCGATACTCGCCGCGCGCTCGCCCGCCATGCGCCAGATCTGGCGGGTCATCTCAACGGTCGAGGTCTTGCCGTTGTTGCCGGTGACCGCAACGATGGTGGCGGGAACGGGTCTGCAGAACCCCGCCGCCAATTGCGCGAAGGCCCGGCGCGGCTCGGCATTCTTGATGTGGAGCGCGCCTTCGACCCGCGCCTCGGGCCGCGCGACGATGGCAATCGCACCGGCTTCGATCGCCGCCGGAATGAAGTCCTCGCCGTTGAACCGCTCGCCCGCAAATGCGCCGAACACAGTTCCGGGGGCAACCTTGCGGTGATCGATGGCAAAGCCGGTGACGCTGAGGTCCTGCGCGCCGTCAGCTGCAAGACAACACCGCACCAGCAAATCGGCAAGGCGCATCAGTGCTTGTCCACCAGATAGCGCAGATCGGAGATATCGACGTCACGGCTCTCGTCGGGCTGCACGCCCAGCATCGGGCCGATGCGCGGCACCAACCGGCCGACAATCGGCGCCGAGGTGAAGGCGGCCGTGCGCTGGAAGCTGCTGGCGATGGTGCCCTTGGGCTCGTCGACCAGCACCACCACCACATAGCGCGGCGCATCCATCGGGAAGGCGGCGGCGAAGGAGGACACCAGCTTGGTCTTGTTATAGCCGCCCACGCCTGCCTTTTCGGCCGAGCCGGTCTTCCCGCCGACGCGGTAGCCCGGCGCATCGGCGCTGCGGCCGGTGCCATAGAGCGAGATCATCCGCAGCATCTGGCGCATCCGCGACGAGGTCGATTCCTTGAACACCCGGCGTCCGCGCGGCACATCGGCCGGATCGAGCTTCATCAGCGTGCTCGGGCGCCAGATCCCGCCATTGACCATCGCCGCATAGGCGCTCGCCAGATGCAGCGGGGTAACCGAAAGGCCGTGGCCGAAGCCGACCGTCATGTTGGTCACGCGGCTCCAATTGCCCTTCGGCCAGATTGGCTTGCCCTTGGCAGACAATTCGATGAAGGGGCGGCGGTCCATCCCCAGATCCATCATCGCGCGGCGCATCTTTTCCGGCCCGAGCGCATCGGCGACCCGCGCAGTGACGGTGTTGGACGAATGGACCAGCGCCTGCGGCACATTGAGACTGGCGCCGAGCGGGTGCGAATCCTTGATCGTGCGGCTGCCGACCGGGACCGGCGCGGCGTTCCACTGCTTGCTGAGATCGCCCACCACGCCGGCGTCCATCGCGGCCGCCACGCTGATCGGCTTGAAGGTGGAGCCTAGCTCGTAAACCCCGTTGGTGACGCGGTTGAACACATTCTTCGCCCCGGCTGCGCCTGCGGTATTGGGATCGAATTCGGGCAGGCTCGCCATCGCCATCACTTCGCCGGTATCGACATCGAGCACAATGCCCGCTGCACCGATCGCATTGGTGGCCAGCATCCCGCGGCGCAATTCGTCCTCGAGCGCGCCCTGCACCCGCACGTCGAGCGAGAGCGCGACTGGTGTCCCGCGGGTGTCGGGATCGCTGAGGCGGTCTTCGAGCACCTGCTCCATGCCCAGCTTGCCGCCCTTGTCCTCCACCACATAGCCGAGCACGTGCGCGGCGAGCGTACCCTGGGGGTAGTGGCGATCGGTCTCGCGCGGGATTTCCAGCGCGACTTCGCCCAGCGCGAAGACCTTGTTGGCTTCTTCCGGCAGAATGCGGCGGCGCAGATAGCCCGAGCGGCCCGAAGCGAGGCGGGTAGCCATGCGGGCTTCGTTGATATCGGGGAAGATCGCCTTCAGCTCGCGCACGACCTCTTGCGGGCTACGCACAAGCGGCGAGCCCGCGTCACCCATCGCCTTGGGATCGAACCACAGAGAATAGGCCGGGAACGCGCGCGCCAGCGGCACGCCATTGCGATCGGTGATTTCGCCGCGCGGCGGCAGCAGCGCTTCCTGAAGGCTGGTGCGCTCGGGCACCTGCCCGGTAAAGGCGAGCGAGACGATCCGCACCATCGCGATCAGCGTCACCAGCGCGAAGACGCCCACCACCCACAGCACCCGGAAGCGCGCGGTCCACAGCAATTGGGCCCGCAGATTGACGCGCTGGACCCGGCCGGAGGGGAAAGAGTGGACGGCTGCAGCCGCAGCCATCGCGGTCATTCTGCCAACCCCTTGGCGGCAGCCTTGGCACCCAAGGTCTGGGCCTGCGCGGGCCGGATCGGCGAGGCTTCGATCAGGAAGTCGCCAAAGGCCTGCGCGAACACCTCGCCCGCATCCTTCTCGCTCGCGGCCGTGGCCAGTGTCACCTTCGCGCCCGAGACCGGCGAGCGCATCGCCGCGGCGGGGGCGGGCGCGCTATCGCCATCACCCGGCACCTCGGCACGGGCCAGCCGGATCGGCGAAGGCGCATCGGGGCTGCGACGCTGGCCGAGGCTCGCCAGCTGGCGCTCGGCATCCAGAAACTGGTTGGCGCGCGGCGCCTCATAACCGAATTCGACCGCGTTCCACGAGGCCAGCTGGCGCTGGCTCGCTCGCGTCTCGAACTCGGTTTCGAGCAGCAGCGTCTCGCGTTCGAGCGCGAGGATCTGGCGCTCGGCGAGCAGCACCTCGCTTTTGACCGCATGAACCTTGAAGCTGAGGATCACGACCAGCGCGAGGCAGATCGCGAGCACCGCCATCCACCCCAGCGAACGCGCCTGAGGGCCGGTTATCATGCTGCCATGCTCCTAGCTGGCGCGCCGGTGCGGATCGCATGGCGCAAGGTGGACGAACGGGCGCGCGGGTTGCGCGCGATTTCGGCCTCGGTCGGGCGGATGCTCTTGGAGACCTGCGTAAAACTCGGCGCCGGGCCGGCGATTTCGCCCGGCAGGTGGCGCGAAACGGCGCGGCCTGCGCCCGATCCTGAGCGCAGGAAATGCTTGACGATGCGGTCTTCAAGGCTGTGGAAGCTCACCACCGCGAGCACCCCGCCCTCCTTGAGCAGCGCCTCGGCCGCAGCCAACCCGGCTTTGAGCTCGGCGAGTTCGGCGTTCACATGGATGCGCACCGCCTGGAAGGTGCGGGTGGCCGGATCCTTCTGGTCGTGCGGCTTGTAGCCCAGCGCGCGGCGCACCACGCGGGCGAGTTCGCCGGTGGTCGCCAACGGGCGCGCAGCAACGATGGCGCGGGCCACACGGCGCGACTGGCGCTCCTCGCCGTAGTGGTAAAGCACGTTGGCGATCGCTTCCTCGTCAGCGGTGTTGAGGAAATCTGCGGCGCTTTCCCCATCCTTGCTCATGCGCATGTCGAGCGGGCCGTCATGCATGAAGGCAAAGCCCCGCTCGCCCTGATCGAGCTGCATCGAGGAGACACCGATATCCATCACCACCGCATCGATCTGCAGCACGCCCATGCGCGCAAGTTCATGACGCATCGCCGAAAAGCGCGCAGGGTGCAGCGCAAGGCGGCCCTCGTAGCGCGCCACCAGCGTCTGACCGGCGGTGATCGCGTCGGGATCGCGGTCGAAGGCGTGCACCATCGCGCCCGCTTCGAGCAGCGCGGCAGTGTAGCCGCCAGCCCCGAAGGTCGCATCGACAATGGTCATGCCCGGGGCGGGAGCGATGGCCGCAACCACTTCATCAAGCAGCACAGGAATATGGGGCGCAGCGGTCAAAGTCAGAGGCATCATGCAGCCCCCTTGTTGGCGGCGGCGACAAGCTTGACACAGCTTGCCTGCGCGCCTTTCCACGCCCCATCCATGCCGGCGAGCTCATCGGGGTTCCAGACAAAGAAAAAGTCGCCTGCGCCCTGGAAATAGAGGCCATCGGCAACCTTACCGAGATCGCGCAGATGCTCGGGCATGACGAACCGGCCGCTCTCGTCGAAGGGCAGCTGCTCAAAGCCGAAGAGTTGCTGGGCGCGCACTTCGCGGTCGAAATCGGCAAGACCCAGACGGATCGCGCGCTCTTCCTCGCGCTCGAGCTGGATATCGAGCTTCTCGGTGCGCGACAGGCCGAAGCCGACGAGACAGGAAAACTTGTCATGGGCGGCAAGGCACAGGATGCGACTGCCGGAGCTGTCCTTCACGGCCTTGCGGAAGGCGGGCGGCAGGACAAAGCGGCCCTTATCGCCAGCAGGCGAGAAGGCTTGACCACTATATCCTCCAAAAGCCGACACTGGCGCCGATCCCCTCTTGCCCCGATACGCCCAGGCCTCCCCGCGAGACCTGTGCGATCATCCAACATGCCTTCCCCGCCGCCACCAGCGCGCAAGCACCGGCAGCGCGCCGGCCCCACCAGCCGTACGCGTTGCAAACCAACATGTTTGATGGACCACGGTATTATCTAGGAAGACCGCGGGATGGAAGGAATTTTTGCGGGAAATTACGGGAAAACTAGGTAATTTGTTGTTTTTTTGACTCTACACTGCCCGCGAGCAGCTGTCGCCACACCGCATCCATGCGAGAAAATCCCGCTATCTCCGCGAGGAATCACCCTTTTCCCGGTATTTCCCCGGCCCCGCTGGCCCCGAGTCCCCACCCGACTCCCGTGCTTCCCGTGTTTTCCCCGAGGGGCGCTATTGGAAGGCGGCAGCCAGCACCGCCGACATCGCCGCACCATCCTCGCCTACCAGTTCGGGATGCTCGAACAGCGCGGCATCGGCGACCAGCGTGATCCGACCCTTGCCCACGCGGCAGATGGCGACAGTGTTTTCGCCCAAAAGCGTGCAATCCTGCCCCGCGGCGCCTTTGCGGGTGATGCGCCCCGACAGAGCGAGCGGCAGGCGAGCATCGCCAAGCGGCACGGTACGCGCGGCGAGCGGCTGCGCTTCGTCAAAGCTGACCGCCAGCCCCCAGCGCGCCACCACCGGCGGTACCAGCGCGGCATCGACCGGGCGGCGCGGATCGCCCAGCGGCGCTTCGTATTCGCCGGTCAGCGCCGGATCGAGCGCGAGCAGCAGCCGGCCGCCGTTGCGCACCCATGCATCGAGCGCGACATTATCCGCCGGGGAAAGACCGCGCGGCTGGATTACCGCCAGTAGGCCAAGTTCCGCCAGCGGGTCGGTCTCGGGCGCTTCAGGCGACAGTCCGGAAATGGGAGAGAGCGTATCGAGCGGGACAATCGGGTAGCGCGCCTCGATCGCGCGGCGTTGCCACGGCGGGGCGGCGGTGCCTCCCGCGATATCGGCCAGCGCGGCATCGGCGGGCCAGTAGAGCGGCAGGCTGGTCATCAGCCCGAGCTGCGGAGGGAGTGCTGGCGAAGCGTCTGGCGGGGCCGGACTGCAGGCTGCGAGCAGCAGCGCTGCCAGCGCAGCGCCCGCGCTATGGCCCCGGCGGTGCATTGCCGGGCGGTGGCGGCATGCCGGGCGTCACCGCAGGCGACGGGCTCGGCTCGGCGGCGATATCGGGCACCACGCCCGCATCGGCGAGCGGATTGGCCTGCGAGGGCGCCGGGCTCGGCTCGGTCGTGGGCGCAGCCTCGGGCACGGCGGCGTCTTCGATGATCTCGGCCTGACTGCCGATGATGCTGGCGAGGCCCACCAGCAGCACCATCGCTGCAATCCCGGTCACCCCGATCTGCAGGCGCTGGATCGCTTCCTGACGCGCCTCGCTCGGCGCGGTCTGGAACTCGGGCTCGGCGGCAGGATCGAGCGGGCCGGAGGCATCGCCGCGCGACGCGGTGAACAGGCTGCGCTGGTTCATGCCGCGCAGCCTAGCCAGCAGCGACGGACGTGTCACGCGCTGCCCGCCTGCGTCCGCGCCAGCCAGTCGAACACCGGCAGGTTCCTGGATGCGAGCCATTCGGCATTGTAGAGCGTCGATAGGTAGCGGAAGCCGGTATCACACAGGATCGTGACGACCTGCGGATTGGGGCGGCCCTCGGCGACCAGCTCCTTGCCGAGCGCAATCGCGCCTGCGACATTGATGCCCGAGGACAGGCCGAGACACAGGCCTTCTTCCTTGAGCAGCCGCTCGACCCAGACGAGGCCTTCCTCGTCGCTGATGCGATATTGCGTGTCGATCGGCGCGCCTTCGAGATTGGCGGTGATGCGCCCCTGGCCGATGCCTTCGGCGACCGAGGAGCCTTCGGCGCGCAATTCGCCGTGGGCATAGTAGTTATACAGCGCCGCGCCATGCGGATCGGTGAGCGCGATGCGGATGTTCTCGTCGAAGGCCTTGAGGCCGAGCCCCACCCCTGCGATCGTCCCGCCGGTGCCGGCTGCGCAGGTAAAGCCATCGACGCGCCCGCCCAATTGCTCCCAGATTTCAGGCGCGGTGCCTTCGATATGGGCGCGGCGGTTGGCGATATTGTCGAACTGGTTGGCCCACACCGCGCCCGGGGTTTCCCCGGCGAGACGGCGCGAGGTGTGGACGAAGTGGCCCGCGTCGGCAAACTTGGTCGGCGGCACCAGCACCAGCTCCGCGCCCAGCGCGCGCAGCGTGTCCATCTTCTCCTTGGACTGGTTGTCGGGCATGACGATGATCGTCTTGTAACCGCGAGCATTGGCGACCAGCGCGATGCCGATCCCGGTATTGCCCGCGGTGCCTTCGACCACCGTGCCGCCGGGCAGCAATTCGCCGCGGACCTCGGCATCACGGATGATCCACAAGGCCGCACGATCTTTGACCGAGGAGCCGGGATTGGCGAATTCGCACTTGCCGTAAAGGTCGCAGCCGGCCGCTTCGCTGGGGCCGGCGAGGCGCACCATGGGCGTATTACCGATAAGCGCGAGCGTGTCGCCAAAGGGACGGGTGATATTCATGGGCGATGAATTAGGCGCTCGGACGGCAAGCCGCAATGACCAACCCGCGCTCAGCACGCCAGCGCAAGGCTGGCCTCGATCACACTCCCCTCGGCGATCCGCTCGGCCTTGCGCACCGCGGCTTTCAGCGGAAGCAGCCAGCCGCCGACCTGCTTGGAGGGGAACAGCGAGGTGCGCCAGGTGGTGGCGCCGATGGTCGCCGCGACAAATACCTAGCCCCAGGCGGCGGCGTTGACAGCGTGGGCGCGGATGCCCTGGGCGGTCTCGCCATCAAGGGTCAGGAACTACCAGGAGCCCTTGGCGGGCGCGCCGTCACTACCCTGCCACAGCCACACAGGGCCGCGCCCGATCCAGCGCTCGGGCCACGGCCTAACAGCGCCTTCGGGGGCGTGCCCCAATTCGTCGCGCAGGAACCGGGCCAGATCAGCTTCCACTGGCCCGCGCCCCGTCCCGGATCAATCTTCCGGAGCGATCGTGACGTGGAGGCCGTCGAGTTCCGCGGT
>JBKDUW010000126.1:0-3102 GCA_046339235.1 Erythrobacteraceae bacterium
TTCGGTGACATCGGGCCGCGTGTCAATCGAGCGGACCGAAGCGCAGCGGTGCTCCCAGCCGTGCTGGCTGAGCACCTTCTCGTAGAGCGGGAACCACTGCGGCCACATGGTGATCACGCTGAAGCTCTTGCCCAGCATCATGGCGGCAGCAAAGCTCGCCTCGCCCGGGCCGACCACGGGGATATTGAGCGCCGAGCGCAGCGGCCACAGACCGCTATCGCTGACCGTATCGATCAGCACGCCGGCGTAACCCTCGTCCTCGGCGGTGATGCCGGCCTGGAACACCGTCCAGTCCATCAGCAGCGTATCGTGATAAGAATCGCCCAGCGCCGCGCACCAGCGCACCGCTTCGAACGTGGGGGTAAAACCGGGGCGCACGAACCCTTCGGGCAGTTGCTGCGCGCGATTGGCGACGCCGGCTTCATCCATTGCAATCGGTACGATGACCTTGATGCGGTTCACGGCGAACACCCCCGTTGCCCTATGGCCAGTTGCCATTGCGCAAATCGTTATTGTATACAAAGCGCTCCCGTCAAGTGCTTTGCGCAAATGTGACAGCGGTGAGGTGCGTGGTGTGTTTTTGATGCCGCAGGGCTTGCGGCGGCAAGTGGCTGACTTCAAAAAGGCGTAACATGAACGCACCTCTCCCGCTCTTCCCCGCCCCTACCCCGCCCCTGGTGCGCCGCGCATGAGCCGCGCGTCCGAACAGGCCTATGCCAAGATCCGCGCGCATCTGCTGAGCGGCGCGTTGAAGCCCAGCGAGCAGCTCACGGAAGACCAGCTGGCGCACATCACCGGGGTCAGCCGCACCCCGGTGCGCGAGGCAGTGCGGCGGCTGGAGGACGAGCTGCTGCTGGTGCGCAGCGAATCCAAGCGCCTGTTCGTCGCCGACTGGAGCCGTGATGACATCGAGGAGATGTTCACGCTGCGCCAGATGCTCGAATGCCACGCGGCCGAGCGCGCCGCGCGCCGGATGACGCGGGGGCAGGTGGCGCAGATGGAGACGATCAACGCCGCGCTCAAAGCCGCGATCGAACAGCCTGCGCCCGATGTCGCACAGTTCCTCGAAGCCAATCGCAGCTTCCATGATGCGATCATCGAGGCGGCGGCCTCGCCGCGGCTGGGGCAGATGCTGGCGCGGCTGGTCGAAGCGCCGGTGGTGCTGCGCACGGCGCGCACCTATTCGCTCGAAGACCTGTGGCAATCAGCCCGCGACCATGACGAATTGATCGCCGCCTTTGCCGCGCGTGATCCTGAATGGGCGCGCGCGGTAATGGGCAGCCACCTGCGCCGCGCATTCCATACTTTTGCGCAGACTGTGAGCGCGGCGAGCAGTACGGCCGGCAGCACGGCAAGCCCGGATAAGGGCGGCAGTGACGCA
The DNA here is from genome assembly GCA_046339235.1 of Erythrobacteraceae bacterium. Taxonomy (GTDB): domain Bacteria; phylum Pseudomonadota; class Alphaproteobacteria; order Sphingomonadales; family Sphingomonadaceae; genus Erythrobacter. The sequence goes on from JBKDUW010000126.1 coordinate 1,382, forward strand.
AATCAACGCTGCATTGGCGCCCGAGTTCCTGCGCATCGGTAATGCAAGCGCAATTGCAATTGTATACAAATCGGCTAAATCTCGTCCAACCCGCATTTCCCAGTCAGGCGATTCACCATGGGCTTCGAGAACATCGAACTGGTCGAGGTCGGCCCGCGCGACGGCTTGCAGAACGAACCCGACATCATCGCCACCGCGGTGAAGCTTGAGCTGGTCACCCGGATGATCGGCTATGGCGCGCGGCGGCTGGAAGTGGCGAGCTTCGTCCACCCGCAACGCGTGCCGCAAATGGCGGACGCGGAAGGTGTGATCGCCGGCCTGCCCGATGATCCCGACTGCACCTATATCGGCCTCGTGCTCAACAAGCGCGGGGTGATGCGTGCGCTTGCGACCAGAGAGAATGGTGCGCGCGGGGTCGATCAGGTCGGCTGCGTGATCGTCGCCAGCGACACTTTCGGCCAGAAGAACCAGGGCCAGACCATCGCCGAAGGCGTTGCCGAAACCCGCGATATGCTGCGCTTCGCCCGCGCCGAAGGGATGCGCGCGCAGGTCACCATCTCCGCCGCCTTCGGCTGCCCGTTCGAAGGCGAAGTGAAGCATTCGACCGTGCTCGCCATCGCCGAGGAACTGGCGATCGAGAACCCTGAGGAAATCGCGCTGGCCGATACCATCGGGGTAGGCACGCCATTTGAAGCAGGCGAATTGTTCGGCAGGCTGGGCGAGACTCTCAGCGGAAAAATCCCGATGCGTGCGCATTTTCACAACACGCGCGGCACCGGCATCGCCAATGCCTGGGAAGCCTACAAGGCCGGTGTGCGGGTGTTCGATGCCTCGCTCGGCGGGCTTGGCGGCTGCCCCTTCGCGCCGCGCGCAACGGGAAATGTCGCCACCGAGGACCTCATCTACATGATGGCGCGTTCGGGTGTCGAAAGCGGCATCGATCTGGACGCGGCGATCGCGGCCAACAAGTGGTTTGCGGGTGAGCTGGGGCGCGAATTGCCCTCGGCCGTCGCCCGCGCGGCATGACACAAGACAGGGAAACGGCATGACTTACAGGCTGGGCGTTGATGTGGGCGGGACTTTCACCGACCTCTTGCTGTTCGACGAGCAGAGCGGGGCCTTCTGGCGGCACAAGACCCCCTCGACCCCGCATGACAGTTCGGAAGGTATTCTGACGGGCGTGAAGGCGATCACCGAAAAGGCGGGGATCACCGCGAGCGAGATCGCCTTCTTCCTCCACGGCACCACGGTGGCGACCAACGCCGTGCTCGAAGGCAAGGGCGCGCGCGTCGGCCTCGTCACCACGATGGGCTACCGCGACATCATGCAGATCGCGCGCTCCTATGTGCCCGGCGGGCTCGCCGCATGGATCGTTTGGCCCAAGCCGCAGCCGCTCGCGCGATTGGAACACACGGTCGAAGTGCCGGGCCGGATGGACGCCCAAGGCCGCGAGGTCGCCCCGCTCGATGACGATGCGGTCCGCACCGCGCTGCGCAAGTTGAAGGGTGACGGGATCGAAGCGCTCACCGTCAGCCTGATGAACGCTTACCTCAATGGCGCGCACGAGGCCCGCATCGGCCAGGTCGCCGCCGAGGAACTGCCCGGCATCCCCGTCTCGCTATCTCACGAAGTCCTGCCCGAAATGCAGGAATACGAGCGCACGCTCTCGACCGTCGCCAATGCCGCGGTGCGCCCGGTGGTGTCGAAATACGTCTCCAACC
>JBKDUW010000127.1:0-12655 GCA_046339235.1 Erythrobacteraceae bacterium
CCGAACCAGAAATAGCGATAGCCGCGCGGATCGCGGCCTTCGACGATGCTGCCCCGCGAATAGTCGTGGAAGCCCTGCCGCACGACGCGGATGCCTCTGACCGCCTTGGGTACAAGCGCGGGAAAGTTGACGTTGATCAGCGTGCGCTCGGCCATCGGCGCGTCGATCAGGGGGCTGAGCACCTTCGGCCCCCATTCGCGCGCCGCGCCGAAGGGCACATCATCGCCCATGCCTTCGCGGGCATAGACCTGGCTGAAGGCGATCGAGCGGATGCCTGCCAGCGCGCCCTCGATCGCGGCCGAGACGGTGCCCGAATAGGTGACATCATCGCCAAGGTTGGCCCCGCGGTTGACCCCCGAGAGGATCAGATCAGGCGCATCGGGCATGACCGTGCGCAGCGCCATCATCACCGAATCGGTCGGCGTTCCGGTGACAGCAAAGCGCCGCTCGCCGAGCTTTTGCAGGCGCACGGGGCGCGTCAGGGTGAGCGAGTGGCCCGCGCCCGACTGCTCCTCGGACGGCGCGCAGATCCAGATATCGTCGGAGAACTGCAGCGCGATCTCCTCCAGCACCGCCAATCCGGGGGCGTGAATGCCGTCGTCATTGGTAAGGAGGATGCGCATCAGGTGACCGGCTCCAGCCTCGTGACGCCGCCCATGTAAGGCAGCAATGCGTCCGGCACGGTGACAGAGCCGTCGGCGTTCTGGTAATTCTCGATCACCGCAACCAGCGTACGCCCGACCGCGAGGCCCGAGCCGTTGAGGGTGTGGACGAATTGGGTGGTCTTCTGCTCGCCCCCAGTCTCTTTGGCGACGCGGTAACGCGTGTTCATGCGGCGGGCCTGAAAGTCGCCGGTGTTCGAGCAGGACGAGAGTTCGCGGTAGGCGCATTGCCCCGGCAGCCACACCTCAAGGTCGTAAGTCTTGCGCGCGCCAAAGCCCATGTCGCCGGTGCACAGCAACAGCTTGCGATAGGGCAGGTTCAGGCGTTCGAGGATGGTCTCTGCGGCGCGGACCATGCGCTGGTGTTCGGCCTCGCTATCTTCGGGGCGCACAATGCTGACCAGTTCGCACTTTTCGAACTGGTGCTGGCGGATGAACCCGCGCGTATCGCGTCCCGCCGCGCCCGCTTCCGATCGGAAGCACAGGGTCAGCGCGGTGAGGCGCATGGGCAGCGCGCTCTCGTCGAGCAATTCGCCCATGACGCTGGCGGTGAGGCTGACTTCGCTGGTGGGGATGAGCCAGCGCCCGTTGGTGGTGCAGAAGCTGTCTTCGGCAAACTTGGGCAGCTTGTCGGTGCCATACATGGCATCGTCGCCGACCAGCACCGGCGGGTTGCATTCCTCGTAGCCATGTTCGCGGGTCTGGACGTCGAGCATGAACTGGCCGAGCGCCCGGTGCAGCCGCGCCGTGTCGCCGCGCAGGAAGGTGAAGCGTGCGCCTGAGAGCCGCACGCCGGTTTCGAAATCCATGCCGAGGGCAGGCGCAATGTCGGCGTGTTCCTTGGCGGTAAAGTCGAACTCCCGCGGGGTGCCCCAGCGGCTTAACTCGACATTCTCCTCCTCGCCTGCGCCATGCGGCACATCGGCGGCGGGCAGGTTTGGGATGATCTCGAGCGCTGCCTTGAGCTTCGCTGCCAGCGCGTCTGCGTCGCCTTCGAGCGCAGGCATTGCGTCCTTGAGTGCGGCAACCTCGGCCTTGAGCGCCTCGGCAGCGTCCTTGTCGCCCTTGGCCATCGCCGCGCCGATCAGCTTGCTCGCCTCGTTACGGCGGCTCTGCGCGACCTGCACCTGCGTGGTGAGCGCGCGGCGTTCCTCGTCGAGTGCGATCAGCCCGGCGCCCAGCGGTTCAAGCCCGCGCCGTGCCAGAGCTGCATCAAAGCTTTCAGGATTCTCTCGGATCAGGCGGATGTCGTGCATGGCCCGCGTCTATGCCTGTTCGCGCCGTCCACGGGAAGGGGGGAAGGGGGCGGCGGTGGGTTTCTGAGAGGCCGCCGCCCCCTTCGGAGAGGCGCTTTAGAAATTGACCTGTGCGGTCACGAACACGCGGCGCGGATCGCCGTAGAAGCCGGTCAGCGTGCCTTCGCGGCCCAGCGTCGGGACAAACGGTGCGCCGTTCACGCCGCCCGCCACGAAGTTGTAGCCGGCAACCACATACTCCTTGTCGAACAGGTTCTTGCCGTGGACCCCGATCGAGAACAGCCCGCTGTCGACCGTGTAGACCACGCTCGCATCGACTAGCACGAAGCCATCCTGATCGAGGAACGGGTTGGGCACTTCAAACTGGCTCGCGTCCGACCGGAGCGAGGCAAGCCCGATGAAGTCGGTCATCCCGCCCGCCATCGGCAGGCCGAAGTTGAAGCCCATATGCGCGGTGATCTCGGGCGTGTTCTGGAACACGCGCTGGTCGGCCACGTCATTACCGAAAGCATCGATGAAGGTGTTGTACTTGGCATCGAGCACGCCCAGCGACCAGTTGATGCTGAAGCGACTGCCGTCGCCGGCAAAGTCCTTGCCGACCAGCGCATTGCCTTCAAACTCGATCCCGTTGACGTCGGCCTCGCCGGCGTTCGAGGTGATGCCGATGAAGGTCTCGTTGATGCCGTCACCATTGGCATCGAAGCCGACCGAGCCGGGGATCTGCACATCGGTGTACTGCGCGATGAAGCCGGCAAGGCTGATGTTCACGCGGTTATCGAGCAGCGAGGCCTTCCAGCCGAGTTCAAAGCTGTCGACCGTTTCGGGGTCGAACGACATGAAGTCATAGACTTCGTCCGCGGTGCAGGCGCCGCCGCGCGGGTTGCGGCATGCGGTTGTCTGGCCGCGCGGATCGAACCCGCCGCCCTTGAAGCCCTGCGAATAGGTGAAATAGACATTGTGATCGGCATTCGGCTGCCAGCTGATCGAGGCGCGCGGGTTGAAGTCCTCGAAGGTCGCGCTGCCGTTGAAGTTGCTGGTGACCGCGATCGGCGCGCCGGTCCCGCCGAACAGGTTGGAGAACCCGCCGAGGAAGGTTGTGCGCAGCACCTGGCTGGTGCGCTTGTCATTGGTGTAGCGCCCACCCACGGAAACGCTGAGCGTGTCGGTGAGATCATAGGTGAAATCGCCGAACACCGACCAGGTCTTGGTCTCGACGTCGCCCAGCGTCTGCGCGGTAAGTCCGTTCAGCGTCGTGAACAGCGCCACGTCAAAGGCGGTGAAGGCGCTTGCGTCGAGATAGTAGAAGCCCAGCACGCCCGAGAGATTGTCGCTCTCGTAAAGCAGCTGGAATTCCTGGCTGAGCTGGTCGTTCTCGTAGATCGCCGGCACATCGACATCGACCGCAGGAAGGCTGTCGAAGTCGATCGGGGTGGTTGAGGCATCCTCGCGGTAGCCGGTGATCGACTTGATCGTCACCGTGTCGCTGAGCTCAAGCGCCATGGTGAGCGCGCCGCCATAGGCTTCGACTTCCTGGTCGACGATGTCGAGGCCCGCACGGGTGTCGTACACATCATCGAGCACCGGCGCGCCGCTGCGCAGGCCGGAGATGAAGCGGTGGCCTTGGCGGGCTTCGGAATTGTCTTTGACGTAGTCGCCCGAAAGCCGGGCCGAGAAGCCGCCGCTTTCGAATTCGATCGTGCCGCGCGCGGCCCACACGTCCTTGTTGTAGTTCTCGGAGCCAAGCGTGAGGTTGTCGCCAAAGCCCCCGCGCGAAAGCCGCGCCCCGCTCGCGCCGATCTTGAGATTATTGCCAATCGGGGTCGAGGCACTGACGATCAGATCGGCCTGATCATAGGAACCATAGGTGCCGCGCACCATCACGCTGGTGTCGTCGGGCAGGGCGGCGGTGACATACTTGATCGCGCCGCCGATGGTGTTGCGACCGTAAAGCGTGCCCTGCGGCCCGCGCAGCACTTCGATCCGCTCGACATTGTAGATGTCGAGCACCGCGGCCTGCGGGCGGTTGAGATAGACGTCGTCGATATAGAGACCCACGCCCGCCTCGAAGCCCGCGACCGGATCCTGCTGGCCGACGCCGCGGATAAAGGCGGTGAGCGTGGTGTTGGTGCCGCGGCTCACTTCGAGCGTGAGGTTGGGCACCTGCTGGGCGATCTGGGTGAGATCCTGGATGCCCTGCTGGGTCAGGCTTTCGCCCGAAAGTGCAGTAACCGAGAGCGGAACATCGATCAGGCGTTCCTCGCGGCGGCGCGCGGTGACGATGATCTGGCCGTCGTCCGCCTTGCTGGCGCCGGCGGGTTCGGCTGCGGCATCCTGCGCATAGGCAGGCGCGGCAAAGGCGGCAATTCCGGCGCAACCGGCAAGCAGCAGCGTGCGGCTGGTGAATGTCTTTGTCATGGGGTCTGTTCCTCTCCTGGACCTCTCTGGATGTCGTGATATTGAAAGTTGAACCACCTTTCAAGTTTAGACTTGTGCATGCCCCTTGTGCATCCTACCGAAAGCGTGGAGGGAGGTGCGGATGAGCAACACTCAGGGCACTGCGGCGAGGGTCGCGCTGGCAGCGGGAAGCGATGCCAAGGTGCCGCGCACCGAGCGCGGGCGCCGCACCTTGCGCAAGCTGCTTGATGCGGCGGCGGAGGAGTTCGGCGAGAAGGGCTTCCACGAGGCCTCGGTCAGCTCGATAACGCGCCGCGCCGAAGTCGCACTCGGCAGCTTCTACACCTATTTCGACAGCAAGGACGCCTTGTTCCGCGCTCTGGTGGCCGACATGAGCGAGAAGGTGCGCACCAGCGCCCGCTCGGCTCTGACGGAGAATATGGGCGCGCTCGAGATCGAACGCGCGGCGCTGGCCGCCTTCCTGCACTTCGCGTCCGAGCACAAGGAAATCTACCGCATCATCGACGAGGCGGAGTTCGTTGATCCGGCAAGCTACCGCCAGCACTATCAAACCATCGCCGCGCGCATCGCCGACCGTTTGCGTGCAGGCGGAGCAAGCGGCGAGTTCCGCGAAGGGCTGGGCGAGCTCGAGGCCTGGGCGGTGATGGGGATGAACGTGTTCGTCGGCCTGCGCTATGTCGTGTGGGGCGCAGGCGCGGGCGAGCGTGGATTGATCCCCGAACAGGTTGCTGCCGGGGTCAACCGGCTGCTGGCCGAAGGCGTGCTGCGGCGCTGATTGCCGCGCCAGCACCGGCGTTGCTGAGAGGCCGCGCGGGCGCTAAGCCTCCTTCCATGATCCTTGTCATCAATGCTCTCGACGATGCCGCGCACCTTGCCGCCCTGCAAGAGCGGATTGGCATGCTCGAATGGCGCGACGGGCGCGAGACGGCGGGCGCCGTGGCACGCGAGGTCAAGCGCAACCTGCAGGCCGCGATGGACAGCGCCCCCGGCCGCGCCTTGCAGGACGAACTTTCCCGGCTGATCGAAGACAATGCCGTGATCAAGGCCGCCGCCCAGCCGCGCCGCTTCTCGCCCTTGTTGATCAGCAAGACGGGGGTGGATGGCCGCTACGGCGCGCACGTCGATAATGCGCTGATGGGCAAGGGCGCGCTGCGGCTGCGGACCGACCTGTCCTTCACCTTGTTCCTCACCCCGCCCGGCGAATACGAAGGCGGCGAGTTGGTGATCCACGCCGCGGGGATGACGCAGGAGCTGAAGGGCGAGGCCGGCTACCTGGTGCTCTACCCCTCGGGCAGCATCCATGAGGTCAAGCCCGTCACCCGCGGGGAGCGAATCGTGTGTGTCGGCTGGATCGAGAGCCTGGTTGCCGATGCAGGCCAGCGCGAAATGCTGTTCGACCTTGAAAACCTGCGCACCGCGCTGCGCCAGAAGCTGCCCGCGAAATCCGCCGAGCTGCTCACGCTCGACAAGACCATCGCCAACCTATTGCGGATGTGGGCGCGCGCCTGAGGGAGCGCGCGCGGCAGTGCGCTTGGCCTTGAGGGTGAAGCCGATGATCAGACTGACCCCGATCACGCTCGGCCCGGCCCAGATCGCGGGGTTGAACACGTGCTCCGGCACCAGCCGGATCAACCCGACCGACATGAACGCGGTATAGGCGGAAATGCCCATCCCGATCAGCGCGCGGAAATGCTCCCCAACGTAGGTCTGGCGCGGGGGATCAGCGCGCCGCCAGATATAGAGCTGCTGGATCGCCATCGCGACGATGCCGATGAAGGCCACCAGCATCATCAGCGGATGCCCGACCGTGTAGCCATAGAACCCGCACCACGCGCCCGAGAGCACCACAGCGGCGATCACGGCCTGATAACGTGGCCGCCGCAGCATCCTGCGGTCGCGGCTGTGGCGCACCACGGCGAGGCCATAGTCGACAAAGCCGATCGTGAGGATGCCGAGATAGAGCATCATCCACCCGAACAGCCCGTCGAACAAAGCGCGGTCGGTGATCTCTGGGTGTCGCTGCTCCGGCCCGTAGAGCGACAGCAGCGCCATCGCGATCGCCAGCGCGCCCGCCCCAAGGAACCCGTAGCAGGCCGCCTTGCCCCACTTGCGATGATTGGCCGCGCCCTTGCGGGTGACAATCGGCCCCCAGAACGCCGTCAGCCCCACCGTTCCGGTGATCACATGTAGGGCGACAAGGGCTTCGAACAGCGCCATCAGCGTCATGATGCCACAATCGCCGGGCTTAGCCTAGGGCCGCTTAGCGCACCCGCGACGGCGCGATCAGCACGGCATTGGCGATCAGCAGATCGAGCCCGTCGAGATAGGCGCGTGTCGAGGGATCATGGGCAAAGCCGATCACCAGCCCGCGTCCCTGCTGCTGCGCCATCAGATAGGGCTTGTAGGCCAGCTGGCGGCGGTTCTCGTCCCACACATAGCCGCTGGCGATCAGATTCCCCGGCGCGGCAAAGCGCAGCACATTCATCCCGACATCGCGGCCCAGCGGCGTGAAGATCTGTGTGCCGGTTGCCAGCACCACCGCGCCGTCATCATAGCCGGCGGAGAGGAAGTGGTCGCGCTCGGCCACCACGTTGAGTAGCGCGCCAGGCAGCGTGTCGGGCAGCGCCTGCTGGTCCTTGATCGCCTCGCGATAGTCGGCGTCGGTGGCGATTTCGGCGGCTTCTGCGAGGTCCGCGTCCTTGCTTTTCTCGTCCGCCGCCGGTTCGCGGCCGAGTGCGGCCTCGCGCTTTACGGCGAGCATCGGGGCATCGCCGCCGCTGAAGGTTTCCAGACTGTCGCCGACCGCCACCAGCACGCCGCCGCGGCGCACGAATTCGCGGATCGCGCGCTGTCCAGCCTCGCCGAGGACCGCCGCTGGCTCGCCCTCAGGCACCAGCAGCACGTCGTAGTCGGCAAGGTCTGCGCGGGCGAGGCGTTGGGTGCGGATCGGAGTTACCGGCAGGCCCAGCCGCCGCTCGAGTACATAGCGCATCGCGCCCGCGCTCAGCTGCGAGATCCCGTCGTCCCACGCAATCGCGACGCGCGGCAGGGTGAGCCGCACGAAGCTTTCGCTGCCGAGGTTGGGGCCGCTATCGACCCAGCCCGAATCGAGCGCGACCGAATGCGCGCCGACCTCGCGGACAAGTGCGGCGAGCCGTGCCATCTTTTCAGGGCGGTTGCTTCCGGCCGGGAACACCACCGTGCCGCGCGGGAAGGCGCGGCCGTCCTTGGTGAAGGCCTTGTCGGTGACACGCGCCTCGATCCCTTCGCGCAGCGCCAGCGCAACCAGTCGCGCCTGCCCGCTATCGCTCCACGGCACCGCCAAACCAAAGGCGCCGGCCCCTTCGGGCCGCGCGGCAATCGGCGTTTCCCCGGTGATCGCTTCACCGCCCGCAGCAGCATTGCACAGCGTCACCTCGGCCCCGGCCATCAGCCCGACCGACCAGGCGGTGACATCATAAAGTTCGTGCGGCAGGTCCTGCGACCGGCGGCGCTCCTGTTCGGCGAGGAAATCGGCCGGCAGCGGCGTGTCGCGGTCGAGCAGGCTCTTGACCAGCCGCGCGGCGGGCTGCGCCTGGGGCACCGCGAGAAACCCAAGCGGATAGCTCTTCGCGCAGGCACTTACAGGGCCATCGCGGCGCAGCACGGTGATGCCCTGCGCAGCGAGCCGCCGCCCGAGGCTCTCGGCGTTCCAGCGCCGCTTGGACAGGTCGATGACATAGGTTCCGCGTCCGGCTGCACCGCTGGCATTGGCAGCGCGATACTGGGCGAAGTCGGTCAGGAAACGCTGCGGGTTGTCGGCCACGGCGCCTGCGGTTGCGAGGCTGGCGGTAAAGTGGTTGCGCACCCCGTCGGCATAGGTCAGGCGGGTGCCGTCACGCCGCTCGAATACGAGCCCGCGCGCCGAGCCCTGCTCGTAAGTGCTGCCGATCGCACCCTGATGCGCGTTCCAGGTATCGCCATAGCCGGGGTAGAACAGATCATAGACCTCGCGGGTGAAATAGGGCTCGCCGCGCGCGTCGAAGGCGGCGGCATTGGCGCGCCCGATCAGCTCGTAAGCGCGGATCTGCGCAGCCGAGAGGTTGGGGTTGAACGGCTGGGCAGCGGGGCTGAAGAAATAGGTCTCGTCGCCGCCCATTTCGTGCAGATCGACCACCACAACCGGGTTCCAGCTGCGGATCGCGGCGACCTTGCCGCGGGTTTCGGGCTGGCTGAGCGTGAACCAGTCGCGGTTGAGATCGAACATGTAGTGATTGACGCGGCCCGAGGGCCACGGCTCGTCATGCTCGGCGGCCTGACGGTCAGCGGCGGGCGCAATACCGCTGGAGGCAAGGAAGTTGTTCACAAACCGCGCGCGCCCGTCGGGGTTCTGCATCGGGTCGATCACGACGATGGTCTCGGCCATGATCTTTGCCGCGCGCGCATCGCCTTGCGCGGAAAGCAGGTGATAGGCGGTCATCAAGGCGGCGTCGGTCGAGGAGATCTCGTTGCCGTGCACGCCGTAGGCCAGCCACGTCACCGGCAGCGCTGCGCCATTCGAGGCGCGCCCCGCAGCGATATTGGCGAGATCGGCGCGGATCGCGTCGAGCCGCGCGATGTTCGCGGGGCTGGAAAGGATCAGGTAGTAGAGCGGGCGGCCTTCCCAGCTGGTCGCGTATTGCACCATCCGCGTGCGCTCAGGCGCCGCAGCGGTGAGCGCTTTGAGATAGGCATAGGTCTCGTCGGGCGAGGTGATACGGGTGCCCGGCGCATGGCCGACGGTGGCTTCAAGCGTGGGTACGGCGGGATCGAAGCTGCCGTCCACAAAGGACTGCGCCTGCACCGGCTGCACTCCTGCGCACAGGGCTGCCAGCACAACGAGGCACTGGCCCCACAACGTGTTCTGCATGTAACATCCTCGCATTGCCCTGACGGCCCCGAAACACGTGCCTTGCCGTGAAGTCGCCTGCCCGGTCAAGCGGCGAGGGGGCGTTTGTCGCCGCTAAGGCTGAGCCGTAGAACTCGGCCCTGAGGTCAAAAATCCCGCGCCCGGTGGGAAGGCCTCTCCTGACCGCTGCATAGATATTGCTGATGGTGATCCGTTCATTGCCGCCGCCCCCGCGGATCTCGGCGGCGGCGCTATTCTCGGCAATCGAATGAAAAAAATCAACTTGCAGGGGCTGTGGCTTGCTCAAGCACATAGCCGCGCCCCTGCATGCACATGGCATAGGTGTTCTGCCATGCCGTCGCCTTTTGCGATTGGACAGCAGCCGCCTGCTTTTGCTCGGCCTGACTTTGCCGGCGATCCTGCCGCTGGTTCATGCCTCCGGCAACGGCTCCGGCGGCTGCACCAGCGCCCGCCTTGTCGCCGACATAATCGTCGCGGACGGCATCGGGGGCATAGGGATGATTATTCGCATCGACCGCGCCAACCACCGCGCCCGCGGTTGCACCCTTGGCGGCGCCCTTGGCACGTCCGCCGACCGGCGGCTTTGCGGCCGCTTGTGTCGGTGCGGTGGTCCCGGGAACATAGCCGGTGGCTTGCGACGCGCTATTACCGCACTGCGCGACATCGAGTTGCGCCTGCTCGCCGGTCTGGTTGTTGAGTCCGCGCACGCCGGCCGGATAGGGAATTGCGGGAGGCGGCGGCGCAACCGGCGTTCCGGGGCCCTCGGCTGGCGCAGGCATCGGCTCGGTCGTGGTTTGTGCGGTGGCAGGCAGCGTGATGACCAGGCTCGCAAGACCGGCAGCAAGAATCTTGTGCATTATGCTCTCCCTTTACGGCTTGGCCAACCGCCCCGCGAGCATCGCCACCCGAGATAAACCATCGGAAAGTGGACGCCGCACGGCCCTGGCAGGATCAAACCCAGATCCGCCTATGCTTTAGGCCGACGGGAATCTGCCCAAATTTTGTCAGTATGCGCCGCCGCAGGCGACTATTCCGGCAGAAACTCGGGGGGAGCAAAAAACAAATGTCCCATTCCCTTGCCAAGGCCGGCATGGTCGTTCTTCTGGCTACGCAAGGCGCGTTACCGGCTACAGCGTGCCGGCATCGTTCGCTAACCGTCCGGTCAGCTTGCGGATTGACCCCGATCGGATCGTGATCGCAGCCGAGAGGCAGGTCTTACGCGAGCACAGCCGGATCATCGATCGATCCCGCCACACCGGCGGACGAACGATCTATGACTGGCGGCATTATCTGGCGGGGATCCAGCGCAAGCCCGGAGCCTTGCGCAACGGTGCCTCGTTCGCAGAGATGCCCGATGCGTTCCGGCAGCTTCAAAGTCAGCTCCTGCGCCGCCCTGGCGGAGACAGGGAAATGGCTGAGATCCTGGCGCTCGCGTTACACCACCGATCGCATGTCCGTGATCGAAATCTGGTCTGTTAGCTAAACTGTTGTGCCACTGAATCCAGCCCTTCCGTTACCGTGGCCACGGACACCCCAACTCCAGCGTCTCGCGCATACGACGACCAATCGGCGAGGGCCCCGCGGACATCGTCAATGGCGGCCGCAACACGTTTCGGTGCAATGCCATGGTTTTTCGCGAGCTTCCCGACATGGTCGCGCGTGATGGTGCGGCCTTCGCCATGCACGGCCATGTAATGTTCGCCACCAGGGCCGTTCGAGAACGTGAGGTCGAAAGCAGGTGCAAGCCGCCAGTTTCCGCGATCGTCCATCAGATATGCATGTTGGCGGACATGATCGTCGCGATTCCGCGAGAGCACATTGAAGACCATTCGACGGAAGGCCTGTTCCACGTCTGCCATGCTGTGGGTGATTGCCAATGTCGCCTTCAGGAAACCGTCGTAGTCGACGCTCGGCATATTCGGGGACGCTTCAAGGGCTCCTCCGAGGCTGACCATGTGCAGCCGCTTTCCCGGCGCTGGTCGATCGAAACGCCTGGTTGCGAAATGGCCCGGCCCGGTCGTCGAGGGGATTAACCGCGTTTCCGCCATGTCGATCCGCGCGGCGCGAGCCATTCTGGCGTAGGCTTCCTCCAACGGCCCAATATCAGCGGGATCATTGGTTGCGGCGAATTTGACGATCCATTCCTCACCGGCGTTTCCGGCTCCCGTGACAGCCAGTTCGTCTCCGACGGACAGGCTGCCGTCTGCGCCGATCGCAACGTGGACTTTCGGGCGCGCGCCGCCAGAACCGCCACCGAGGCGCGCTAGCAGATCATCCAATTCGGACTCCTCGCCTAGCAGCACATGGCGGGCTTCATCGGCCAGAAGGTCAAGATCGATGCTGTCAGATGGCTCGCCAGTGAGTGTTTCAGGCTGGAAGACCAGAGCACCGCGGCCTTTCGCACCAACCATGGCGAGCCGGTCGACCGCTTCAAGGTCTTCGAAGCGATGCCCTAACTGCTGGACCCGACGTTTCAACAATAGCAGGCCCCAGGCATCGGGTAGGCAGTCCGACAGGAAACCGTGGAGTCCATCGAATGTCCGACTGCGGGCAGGGTGAAGGCCGGGCTCGGCGGGGTAGCGAAGGGGAGAGATTGCGAGGCCCTTGGCAATGACGTCTGCCGACCATTCGAGTTGTGCCAGTCCAGCAGCCATCGCGAGCCTGCCGACCGAACGCGCCGGTGCATTCTGATCGGTGAGCAGCCCAATTGCCAAGGGCGTTCCCGGCGCAAGCTTCATGGCCTTGTCCACGTAGCGCGCCGCCGCAGCGGCTTTGTTGCCTTGCGCTGCTGCGCAAGCAGTTCATCCATGCTCGATGCCTCCATCTCTGGGAACAGGGCGGCAATGCCCTCATCGCATCGCAAAGCAATGGCCGCGCGAACAAGATCCTCAATGGAAGCTCGACCTTCGGCTTCCATCCGCCGCCACGTTCGGTGAGCTACTCCTGCCTTGGCTGCTGCCGCTTGCTGGGTAAGGTCGAACGACAGGCGGCGCGCCTTGATCCGCTTCCCGAGGTCCGCCATTTGGTCATTAAGGGTGAAAATCATTGGCCATATATGGCCTGCTATATCGGAAAAGTCAATCTTATGGGCCACATGTGGCCGTCTTGTTCTGATACCGTGATCTGGCTCAAGTTTTGCGCTGATAGTCCAGCGTCGTCACAAGCCACTTCGCCGTAAACGCTCAGTGCGTTCTTGCTCTTCGGCGATGTTGTATTGAGGTATGGCTCGCGCGGTACATCCGCTTAAACGCTGGACTCAGCTCCAGTCGCCAGCCTTCCGGTGGTGTAACGCTAGGTCTGGAAATTCGGATTTGGGGTGATCAGCCATTCTGGCATTCCCACTTGATATAGGCCTTGTTTTCGGAGGCCCATTTTTCGTCGATTTCGACGAGGACGGCAGATCGGTGCAACCGGTGGCACCGAGATCCGGATCG